>NZ_MUXF01000010.1:0-263603 GCF_003063295.1 Arcobacter lacus | reverse complement strand
CATTAAATAATGTTTCAAAATTATTTTTTATTAAATTAAAAAGTTTTTCAAAATCAATTTCAAATAAAGATTTTTCTTGAAAATACAATAACATTGAAGCAATGAATTTAAATTGTTTATAATCTTTATATTCATTTTTAGAAAATCTTATATAGACATCTTCTAATATTGTTTTAAAATTATCTTCTTCTAAATCAAAAAATCTTATCAATTTTTTCCAAGAAGGTGTATTTTCATCAAAATAGTAAATACTATTTTTTAATTCTAAATTAATATCTTCTTTTTTAATATTTGAGTTTAATAAAATTTCTTTCCATAAATGAATAGAAATATTTACTTCAAAATTATCATTCAAATTATATTTATTTAAAAAAAGTTTGTATTTTGTTTTTTTTGCTTCTTCTTTTTTCTCATTATTAAAAACTAAAGAATAATATTCTTCCCTAAATTCATCTAATTTTAAAATTTCACTATTGCCTTGTCTAATTTCAAATGAAAACAGAAAAAACCAATATAAAATATCTTTTATCAACTCTTCTTTTGATTGATGATTTACTAACACTTCATCATAAAATCTTTCAAAATCAAGTAAAGTTTGTCTTAAAGCTCTTAGATTATTTGATTGTGATTTTTCAAAAAGTTCTAATATATTTGATTTTTGTTTTTCTAAAATATTTTCTTTTACTCTATTTTCATTTTTTAACTCTATTAAAAAGCTATCATAAGCTAAAGAAGAATTCGTTTTAAATTCAAAAGTTTTTCCTATTAGCTTTTCTTTTATAGTTTTATATTTTTTTGTTTTTTCAAGCTCTTCTTCATTTGCAATAAGTATAACTTTATAAGATTGATGTTCAACAAAAAAGTTTATATATCCTAATAAATTTATAATATTTATAGAGCATCTTTCTAAGTCATCAAATATTAAAATATAATCTCTTGTATTTAATAAATCTTCAGGCTTAAAATTAGGTATTTGAATATTTACACTTCCATCAGCTTTTCCATCAGCATCCCAATCTATTTTCAATGTAGCTTTTAAAAGCTGTTTTGCAATTTTTCCAGCAAAAATTGTCTTTTTATTATAAAGTCTAGGATATATAGCTTCTAAAAATTTTGTTTCAATTTCATCATAAGAAGTAACACCATATAAACTTACATAAATATATTTTTGTTTATTTTTATTTAATTCATTTTTATATTCATTTATAAAGTGGGTTTTTCCACTTCCCCATTTTCCTTTTAGAAAAACTGCATATTGAGGATTAGATAATTCAATATAATAATTTAAAAATTGTGATATATGCTTATTTTGCATATTATTTATTCTCTCTCGCAAACTCAATAGCATTTGAAACAGCTTTTTTAGCTTGAGGAGAGTTTTTCCAACAACTACTTCCTAAAATATCTGAAACTATATCGGTTATCTCTTCTACACTACTATTTGAAAGTTTTTCTAAAGAGTCAATTCCTATTTGCTCAAACCTTTTTATTACAGTTTCACCTACAAACTTTACTTTTAAAAGTTCTTCTTTTTCTTCTTTTGAAAATGCCATATTTTATCCTTTAAAAATCATTTATATAACTTGTATATTTTTCCATTTTTTATATTAAAATCATCATTGCACTTATAACCCAACTTTTTTAACAGTCCAATCAATACTTTTAAATACAATCCATGAGATATTATTAAAATAGTTTCATTTTTTTCATTTTCTATTTTAGATACAAATTTCATTGCTCTATTTTTTGTATCTTTTTTGGTTTCATTTTTAGTAAAGTTAAAAAAACAAAGTATTCTTGATATAACTAACCAAAAAGATTTTGAAAATCTTAGTTTTGTTTTAGTAAAAGCAAAAGCTTGAACTTCAACTAACAAATCACTTATTTCATAATCAAGTTTTAAATAATTTGCTGTTTTAATAGCCCTATTTTGTGAACTAACATAGATTTTATCAAATTTTGGTAGATTTAGGTTTAAATATTCTAAATCAAAATTATCATACTCTTCTATCCAATGTACAAATTCATTTGAATTTAATCTTTTATTTGTACTATCTTTTACTTTGAAATGCCGAATTATATAAATAGTTTTCATATTTACTATTTATTTTTCCGATAAAAATGGAACATCAGGAAAAACATCTATCATTTCATCATAAGTTTTATTTTTTTTCAAAGCTTCAATCACAACATCTAAAGGTTTAGAATAAATATTTGGTAAATCAAACTCATCTTTTTCTAGCTTAAAAGCAAGTTGTTCCAAAGGTGGAGTAAACTGTGCATTTACACCTTTTTTATTTCCTCTTGCATCAACTTTATACCAACCAAACTCTTTTAGATAAATTGCATTTAATCCATGTAAACAATAAATATCTTTTTTGTATTCACTACAAGATAATCTTTGATAACAAAATCCCGTAGGAATACCATTTGCTCTTAAAAGTGCAGCCAAAAGATGAGATTTTGCATAACACCAACCTGTTTTGTATTTTAAAACATCACTTGCCTTATAAGTTGTAATTTCATCTTTAAAATCACCACTATGATGAATATTATCTCTTACATACAAAAAACAATTTTTTGCTATTTCAACATCACTTTTACAATCTTTTGCCAACTCTTGTGCAAGACTAAAAAGTTCTTCATTTTTAAAGTCAATTATTTCCGTCTCTTCTAAAAACTCTTTCATTTTAAACTCTCAAACTCTTTCATCTCAAGCTTTATAAAACTTTCTATCATAGCTTTATACACATTTTCAACAACTTCTTCATTTGCGCCATTTAATCGTGCAGTATTTTTTACTTTTGAAATAACTTCTTCTACTCGTTTAGGAGCTTTAACATTTTCACTATCTTTTTTAAATTTTGCAGCTTGTTTTACAAAAGTACCTCTCAAAGCGATTAGTTTTACTATTTGTTCATCAATGTTATTTATATTATTTCTTATTTCTTCTATATTTTTGCAAATCATTTTATTTCTTTATTTTAAATTTTTCAAGATACTTTTTACTACAAGTTTATGAAAAGGTTTAATAATATTCATATAAACTTTACCAAATGTATTATTATATTTCACTAGAGTTGATAATAAAACTTTATTATCTATTTTATAAAAAGAAATACAAAAATCAAGATAATTATCTTTTAGCCCAGAAACTATCTCTTTTTCATTAATAAAATATATTTTAAATAAACCTATAGTATTTCCTATAGCAAAATCATCATTTGTTTCCTTTATAACACTTTTAGCACCTAAAATTACCATAATTTTATTTCGTAAAGACATTAAAAATTCAATAGTTCTAGATTTAGTATTTACCAAGCGTAAATACAAATCTTTTATATCACTATCTCGTGTAAGCTCTACACTAAATGTATCCATATAATCAATATTTTCTATAAAATTAAATACTTTTGAGCCTTCTAAATTACTATTTAAAAGTTTTTCTTCTTTTGAAAATGCCATATTTTATCCTTAGTCCATTTATTTTAAATCAGAAACCAACATCCCATAAATAAAACTATCTGTCCATTCATCTTTACTATAAAAATCTTTTATAAAATGAGCTTCCTTTCTCATTCCAATTTTTTCACAAAGTTTGGCGGATAAGATATTTCTTGCATCCATATTTGCTCGTATTCTATGAATATTTTTGTTTATAAACAGATATTCTATAACAGCTTTTAAAGCTTCTGTTGCATAACCTTTACTACTATATTTGGGGTTAAAACAATATCCTATTTCAACACTATCTTTCATATCAATATTCCAAATATTTATTTCACCAATTACTACATCATCTAAAATACAAGCTAAATTTATAGCAAAATCTTTTTCAAGACTTTGTTTTGATAGTTTTTGTTTGAATTCTTCATTTTTATTTTTTTCATTCCAAGCATTATGAAGTAAATATTTACAAGTTTCTTCATTTTTATAAATATCAAAAACATCATTTAAATCACTATCTTGAAGAGTTCTTATTTTTAATCTTTGTGTTTTTATTTTCATTTCTTACTTTTCAACTCTTTTTTTTAACTCTTCATTCATAGCTTCAAAACCTTTTTTTGTATTTAAAATCATTTTTCCAAAAAATGGTATTAAAATTCCACAAAACTTTTCACCTTGTATAAAAGTAGAAGTTCCATCACTGTTTTCTTCTATCAAAAAATAGTGTTCACCATCAAATATTCCACTAAATAAGAGTTTTCCAAGCCATCTTAATTCTTTGTTCTCTTCACATACTAGAATTTTAGGTTTAAAAATCATAGTTTTTTTATCTATTTTTACTACAATCTTTAAAATTTTATTTTTTCCTAACTCTCCACTAATATCAATAATAGATGGATTCCAATTTCTATATTCTTCAAAATTTGTAAGTTCTTGCCAGATTTTATTTGCTTTTGAATTTATTCTTATAGATGTTTCTGTTTCATTTGTAAACATATTTATCCTTATTAGATTTGAAAGATTCTAACAAGTATTTACTAAATTAATTTATAAAATAGTAAAATTGTCGATATTTACCAAAAAAGAGGATTTCATGCTAATAAAAAATGTTATTTTCTCACTATTAACAATAAGTGTTTTGTCTATTTCTGTTTATGCAAAACAAAATGATGAATTTGATAAAAATACGATCAAAAATGAAAAACCTAAGAAAATTCCACCTGGTTTAGAAAAGAAGGAAACTTTACCTCCTGGTTGGCAAAAAAAGTTAGAAAAAGGTCAAATTGCTAATTATGATGTTTTGAGAAATGGTGTTATACTTACGAATAAGTATCCAAAAATTATAAATACAGACGTTTATCAAGTTGAAAATAGAATATTTAGAATTTACAAAGATACAAAAGAGATATTGGATATTATAAAATAATTATCCAATTTCTTTACTACAATAAGTGTCCTTTATTTTTGAAGTAATAAACAGTTGCATAATTTTTAAAAAAGTTTTTTGCTTTTAAAGCATCGATTATTTTATCCTCTGCTCCTAAATAAACTTCTATTTTTACACCTTTTTCTAAAACTTCTTGAAGTTTTTCTTCTTCCCATACATAAGTTAAAAGTTCTTCTAACTCTTCTTTTGAGCCTTTTTTAAAATAGCTTGAAATATCTTTATTTGAAGGATAAATTACATTTTTTAAAAAGTTTTCTATATAAGAATCTTCATCTTTTTTAAAATACATAAGTTGAGTTCTTTTAAATTTTTCATCAAAATTTTGAAAAAAAGCAGGAGAAAAAAGTTGAAGTTTATCAACTCGAAAAGAAGAGTTTAAAACATACTCAAAAGCTTTGATCGCTCCATAAGAAAACCCAGCAACTGTAAAATCATTTTGAATCAAATAATCATCAAAAAGTTCACATTCATCTTCAAAACAAAAACCATTAAAAAAGTTTTTACAAATCTTCAAGAGTAATTACCTCATTTTTAAGCATAATCTCTTTTAATCTATTTATTTCATCAACATTTTGAGATAATTCTGTTCTTAAATTCTCTTTTATATCTTCTAATAAACTATCAATATTTGTTGCCATTTTGTATTTAGTTACAATATCACTTGCTAAATTATATGATCTTTGCAAATCTTCACTATTTACAGCAAATTTTTCTTTTTTTATAACTTCTAGCCCTATAAATCCTGCTAAATCTCTTTTTATATTTTCTACTAATTCAGTATAAGATGGATAAGTAGAGTTTAACTTTGAAACACTTTCATCTAAAAGTGCTACTTTTGTTTTTGAAATATATGCTTTACTTGCTTGATATATTGCTAAAATCTCTTTTTGTTCGTCATCAAGAATTTTTATTTGTTTTTTTCCAAACTCTAATTTATTTTTAGCTACTTCAATATCTTTATAGTCTAAATTCTTTTTATAAGATTTAATCATATTTAATAAAGCTTCATTTATAAGCGTAGCAAGAGCTGCTGAACTAAATCCTGCTGTTTCATTTACTAATTTTTCAATATCAATTTTATGATTAATATCTTTTAAATAAAGCTCTAAAATATTTTTTCTATCTTCAATATTTGGAAGACCTACATAAACTCGTCTATCAAATCGTCCTGCTCTTAAAAGTGCATCATCTAAAACTTCTATTTTATTTGTTGCAGCAATAACTATAACTCCACTTTCACCATCAAATCCATCCATTTGAGTTAAAAGCTCATTTAATGTTGCTTCTCTTTCATCATTTGATTTTCCACTTCGCATTTTTCCAACAGCATCAATTTCATCAATAAAAACAATTGAAGGTGCATTTTGTTTTGCTTTTGCAAAAAGTTCTCTTACTTTTTTTGCACCCATTCCAACATAAATATGTACAAAACTAGCTCCACTTTGATAAAAAAATGGAACATCAGCTTCACCAGCAACTGCTCGTGCTATTAATGTTTTTCCAACTCCTGGAGGTCCTACTAAAAGAACACCTTTTGGAAGTTTTACTCCATATTTTAAATATTTATTTGGATTGTTTAAAAAATCAACTATCTCTTCAAGTTCTTCTTTTATCTCACGTATCCCTGCAACATCTTTAAATGTAACATTTGAAGTAACTGCTTGAATATTTGAATCTAAATCATCGCTACTTAAAGCTTTTGTTTTACTTTTTTCAACTTCATTATCAAATAATGTACTATCTTTTTTATTTTTATTAAAATATGCTCTTATTTTATCTTGTTTTATTTTTATAACAAAAGATAAAAATAGAAGCACAAAAAGGAAAATAATCCCTATATAATAAGAACTTCCTTTTATATTTACACTACCTTTATACATTGTATAACCAAATAATACAAGCAGCACAACTGCTGAAATAATCATAAGTTTTAAGTTTTTATCTATATTTTTTTTATTATTTGAATCTTGTGACATTTTTATCAGCCTTTACTTCATAATCATTTATATAAACCCAATCACCAACTAAATCAGCTGTTGAATCAATCTCAATTTGATTAAAGAATTGGTCAAGTCCTATATATTTTCCATTTTTTACTGATTCAACTAAAACTTCTAAAGTTTTTTTATTTTCTTTTCTAAAATTATAATTTTTTTGTTCTATTATGTTAATAAGTTCATTATATCTTACTTTTGCTATATCACCTTTTATTTGAGGTTTCATTGTAGCACTTGGTGTTCCATCTCTTTTTGAATAAGTAAATGCGTGAACATGAGTCAAAGGAAATCTATGTAGATTTTCCATAGCTTCTTTCCATAATGCTTCAGTTTCACCAGGATGCCCAACTATAAAATCTGTTCCTAAAGCATAACCATTTTCTCTTAAAAACTCAAAAAGTTCTAAATCACTTAAAACTTTATTTCTTCTATTCATAATCTTTAACATCTCTTTTGAAGTATGTTGTAGTGCGATATGAAGATGTTTTGCCATAAACGGTTCATTTATTATCTCTTTAAATTCATCGTCAATTTGAATAGGTTCAATACTTCCCATTCTTATTCTTCTAACACCTTTTATAAGTGACATTTTTTTAAGAAGTTTTGCCAAAGAAGTATGCTGTTTTTTACCATAACTTCCAACATTTGTTCCTGTTAAAATAAACTCACCAAAACCGTTTGTTGCTAAAGTTGTAACTTGCTCTAAAATTTTATCTTCACTATAACTTCTAGCATCTCCTCGTACATAAGGAATAATACAGTACGAACATCTAAAGTCACAACCTTCTTGGATTTTGATAAATGCTCTACTTTTTCCTACAAACTCTTCAACTATTGTTTTATCAATATGAGTTAAATCCCCTGCTTCAAAAAATCTCTCTTCATTTAAAAGTAAATCATTGATATTCTCTTTTTGTGAATGCCCAAATAATGAATCAACTTTATTCTCTTTAAAAAGTGTTTCACCTTTTGTCCAAACTCCACATCCAGTAAATATTACTCTTGGATTTTGTGGAAGTTTTTTTAATGAATTTATATAAGTTCTTGCTGTACTATCTGCACTATTAGTAACTGTACAAGAGTTTATCACAACTATATTTGCTTCATTTTCATCTAAAGTTACTTCAAAATCTTTTAAATTGCTCATCATAACTTGCGTATCAAAAACATTTGTTCGACAACCAAAAGTTTTGAAGTATACTTTTGGTCTATTTTGTGAAAAATCCATAAATTATCTTCTTGTTATGATATCTTCTAAATCTTGAGGAACAGTTCTTCTTTCTCTTGAAGGTCCATAAGCATTTTGAGTATCATTTATATTAATTTGTTGAGTTGGATAAGCAATATGAATATCATCCTCTTTCATAAAAGCATCGAGAATTTCTGGGCTTATTGTGCTTCTTAAAACTAATGCTGCATAAGAGTTTGTTAAATACCAAGAAGATATAACAATACCATGAGGTTCAACAAGAGTAAATACTCTTGGTTCTACTCCAGTTGCACGTAATTGGTATTTATTTCTCATTTTAGATAATTGTTTTCTTGTAATATCACTATAACCTTTTGAATAATGTTTTAAAATCTCTCTAGCTATTTTTTGAGCTTTTTTATGGTTTGAATCAAATGTAATAGTTATATCTATTCCATCCCAAACTGTTCTTAGTTCTGAGTGACTATAATTTGCTATAAGTTCTGAAAAGATGTAGTTATTTGGAACAAAATAAATTCTTCCAGCTCTTCTGTTTTTAGTATAACTAATCATAGTAACATCTTCTCTGATAGTTATTTTAAATAAAGATATATCTAAAACATCTCCAACAGTTTCAACTCCACCTTTTGTTACTCTTATTCTATCTCCAACTTGAATAAATCCAGATGTTACAATAACCATCCAACCAAAAATCGACATAAACCAATCTTTTAAAGCAATAGCAATACCAGCTGATGCAAATCCAAGAATTGTTACAAGATATGACACATTATCAATATAAGAAAATAAAACAACCATCACAACCAAAAATACTAAAGTAAAATTGATTATTTTATTTATCATATAAAAATTCTCATTTTGAGAAAAATATTTTCTAAGTGCTAATTTAACTAAAAAAGAGATAATTGATAAAATGATTATAATCATTAAAATAGTGAACATTTTTTGAACTTGCTGAGATATTTGATTTTTTATCTCTAAAATTATTTGTTCAATTTTTCTTGTATAAACTTCTTCCGTTGTATCAACAATATCTAAAACAATTGTAAAATCTTTTTTTTGTTTATCTAAAAAAGTAATTTTATCTTTATATTCTAATTTTGGATCAAGATTAAAAAGTTCTAAATAAGTCACTAATTCATCTTCTAAAGTTGAGGCAAGAGTTTCTATTTCTACTTCTAAAGATTTGAATTGTTTTTTATTATTTTCTAATTTTTTAATATTTGATAAAGCATTTATTATTCCAAAAGGATTTGTTATATTTTCATATTTTTCAATTTCTGGAGGATTTATGAGTCCACCAATTGGAGAACCTTTATATTCAGCAATCAATTCTAATTCATTTTCTTTTACTCTAATTTTATTGTGTAATTGATACTCTTGTTCTTCTGATAAACCGCTTTTTGATTTTAAACTGTTTTTTAAACTATCTAATTCATTTACAATTTTTCCATAAGACAAATAGTTTGAATATCTTTTTAATAAAATATTATCTTTTAGTGCTAATTCTATTTTAGCTACTTTTTCAAGTAAAATATTTATTTCAACCATATTTTCAATATCTACTTGATTTGCATTTAACTGCTCTTGTTTTTGCTCTTCTTTCTCTTTTTTAAGAGCAATATCTTTTTCTTGTTTAATTTGTTGTTTAATTTTTTTAACTTCTGCTTTATCTTGCGCATCTAAAACATTATCATTTTCAGCCGCAAAAGAGAAAGAAAAAAGTACAACTACTAATAAAATTCCTAATTTTTTAATCAATTTAAAAACCTTTTAAAACTTCAATAACATCATTTTTCGTAACTTCATTAGTAATTTTACAATCACCAATACCAACTGGCAAAATAAACTTAATTTTATTATCCAATGACTTTTTATCTAGGAAAAAATGTTCATAAAAGTCTTCTACATTTTTTATTTTATAAGTTGTTGGTATATCATAAGTTTCAAGTAATTTTTTAACTCTTAATTCTTCATCTTTTGTCATAAATCCTAGTTTTACTGCAAGTGCATTTGCCATACACATTCCAATTCCTACAGCTTCTCCATGTAAATATGTATTATAGTTTGTTTCATTTTCAATTACATGTCCAAAAGTATGTCCATAATTAAGTGCAGCTCTAATCCCAAGTTCTTTTTCATCTTTAGATACAACATCAGCTTTAGTTTCTACTGATTTTTTTATAGCTATTTGAATATTTTTATCATCTCTTAAATCATTAGCTTCAAGCCATTCAAAAAAATCTTTATTAAAAGTTACTGCCATTTTAACTATCTCAGCAACTCCTGCGCCAAACTCTCTTTTTGGTAAAGTTTTTAACATACTTGGATCTATATAAACTGCAATTGGTTGATGAAAAGTTCCAACAAGATTTTTTCCAAATTTATTATTTATTCCTGTTTTTCCACCAACACTTGCATCAACTTGAGAAAGTAAAGTTGTTGGAATTTGAACAAAATCAATTCCTCTTTGATAAATTGAAGAAGCAAATCCAGTCATATCTCCAATAACACCACCACCAAAAGCAATAAGTAATGATTTTCTATCAAGTCTATTTTCAAAACAGTGAGCTAAAATAGATTCAATAGTTTCCATATTTTTGTATTTTTCACCATCAGGAATAGTACAGATACTTAATTCTTTTGCATTTAATTTTGATTTTAAGTATTCTAAGTGAAAAGAACTAACTGTTGGATTTGTAACAATCACAACTTTTCTATCAAAAGATAGTTCTTTTAGCTCTTCTATAAAAATATTATAAGATTTTTCATAAGGTAGATTTATACTAACAGTCATTTTATATGTCCAAATTATTTATTTAATAAGGAAGATATAATAGCCAAAAAAAGCTAAAAAAAGCCTTTTTTGTCTATTTATTTAATTTTGACATAACTGAACCACTAACAGCATTTATTCCTATTTCTTCTAAAGTCGTAAGTTCAGAAACATCATCAACAGAAGTTGCTACAAGTTTTATATCTAAAGATTGAGTTAAAATCTTCAACATATTTAAACTTTGTCTTGATTCTAATAAGAAATATTTTGAAGCTTTAATATATAAAGGTTTCAACTCTTTTAAATATGAATAATCATCACTATTTGCAATAAAATTAAATATTCCAAATTTAAAATTATTTTCTTTAAATAGTTCAATATACATCAATGTACTATTTAAGTTTTTATTAAATGCTTCTTCTTCTATTTCAAAAATTACATTTTTATTTTTATATTTTGTTAATAACTCTTTTAATTTTGCATAACTACTTAATTTTTCGATAAACATTGTTGGCAATTGAATAGATACTAAAGTATTTTCTTCAGATTTAAATACTTTTTCTATAATATGTAAATAAACTTCATCTAGTCTATTTTGTTCTAAAATTGGTGCTATAAATTCACCGTATCTTATTATTTCACCTTGATATTCTAATTCAAAACTAACTGTTTTAAGTAGATTCTCTTTTGAATTAATATCTAATATATCTCTATGAAGCAATTTAAAATGTTCTTCTTTTAAAGATACATTTAAAATATTTATCCACTCTTCTTTAGTTTTATAATTTTCAATATTTTTTGCATAAAAATATTCATTTTCAGTATGAACTTTTGCTTGTGAAATAGCATAATCCATTTTTGTAAGAAGTGTTCTGATATCATCTTCATTTACATATTTACATAATGCAAAATTTATATTATCTTTTAATTCTTTTATATCATTTATATCTTTTATTAATTTTTCTAGTAATTCTACAACACTATCCTCCACAATATTTGGAAGTAATGCCACAAGTTCAGAACCATTCATTCTCACAAGTACATTAGAATCATCATTGAACTTTTCTTTTATAAAAGAAGCTATCTTAACTAATATTTCATTTGTTTTAGCATATCCATATGTTTTATTGATAACATCAATTTTTAAAGCTACGACTACAACAAAACCTTTATTGTTTGTATTTTCTTTATCTAAATATTCATTAACTTTTAGTGTAAAATATTTTCTATTATTTAATTTAGTTATTTCATCTACATATAAAAGTTCTTTATTTAGTTTTAAAACATTATTTGTATTTTCAAACATATTTTCAAACTTATTTATCATACTATTTATACTTAAAGTTAAAGATTTAAACTCTGTAGTAAATGGTATTTTCTCTGATAAAATAAACTCATTTTTCATAACTGCTAAAGCTTGTTTATTTATGATTTTTAATGGTTTTAAAATAAATGTAAATAAGAAAAACAAAATTACAAGTAATATAGCAAAACTAATCAACAAAGAGACAATAAGTTTTGTAAACATCTCATAAGTTTGATGATAAAAGATTGCTCTATCTCCATAGATTTCTAAAACACCTAAAACATTCCAACCACTAGAAATAGTTGCCAATGCTGAAATTTCATCTATATCAACAAAATTTATAAACCATTTTGGAATATCTTCATCAATTTTCAACTCTTTTTTAACTTCATAAACTACTTGTTCATCTGTATCTTTAAAAACAATTTTTTCATAATTCCCATTATCAAAGCTTGCATTTATAGCTGTTTTTATTGTACTTTCATCTCCACCTGCATTTGTAATAGACAAACTTAAACTTGTTACACTATTTTGCACATTTTCATATAACGATTTTTTTGTAGAATCTTTTATTATATTAAAAGATAAACCCACAATAAGAGTAAATAGTATAAAGAAAATAAAAATTAATACTATTGAAACCTGTTTAAATAAACTCATAGCTTTTGCTCCTTGTAATTTTGGATTAGGGTATCCCATTTTTTATGGGCTGCTGTTTTATTACCTTTTAGAATGTTTGGATTAAAATTGAAAACTGGTGTTAAATCATCTCTTTTTGATGCTGGCAAAATTATTTTTCTAATATTATCTAAAATAACTGGTTCAGATGTTGGCGTTTCAAAGTATGATAAAACCATATGTGCTTCGTTTGATTTTTTTACTCTAACATAACTTAAAAACATTTTTGAAGTTGGAACTCCTAAATATTCTAAAGCAAAATATTTCGCAATCACATAATCTTCACAATCACCTTCATCTCTTGCTAAAAATTCATTTGGTGTTGCCCAATAATCACTTGTTCCATAAATTTTTTGATCAGAATTATATTTTACATTATTAAAAAAATCATTAACTTTTTCAAGTTTTGTTTGTATATTCTCATTTTTGATTTTTTCTAACATTTTATTCAATGCTATAAATCTATTTTTTGCAAATTTATTATATTTTTTTTCAACTTTATCTATTAGTGAATCACTAGCAAAATCTGCATTTAGATTACAAAACAGTAAAAAAAGAGTGATTATAAAAATTTTCATGCTTTATTATATCCAAATATATAATAAAGAGTTAAATAAAATTTATCTCTTTATTATTTTTTAGTTAGTAATACCATCTGAAATTGCTTGTTCAACTTTTACTTTAATATCAGAATTACCACTATTTGTATAAATATCAAATCCTGCACCTGTGCCTGATTTAGTCCATGTATTTAAGCCATCATTTTTAAAAGATACTTTATCTTCACTCAAACCTTTTATAGTAAGTTCTCCACTATTATTTGTTATATTTAAAACATCTTGTAATGATAAATTCTCAAGTTTGTTTTCACCAGTGACACTTAAATCTATAATATTTATACCTTTTAAAGATTCTGTACTAAGTTTAGTGAAATCTAAATTTACTTTTTCTTCCAGAGATAAAACACCACCAACATCTTTAATATCTACGTTGAATGTTTTTGTATCACTCGTAGAAATAATACCATCAATAGGATTTCCATTTTTATCTATTTCTTGTGTCCATGCTTCAACACTTACATTTGATACATTTTTATCATTTGTAAATTGAATATTATTAATTTGATCAAAAGTTATTCCATTTATTGTCCATTTATTAGTTGTACTATCCCAAGTTGCATCACTTAAAACTGTACCATCGCTAAATCTAAACTGTGCATTTTCACTAAGACCAGTTAATTTTAAACTCATAGTTTCGCTACCATCTACATCTTGCATATTTGCATTTAATTTTAAATCTATCCAAGAAAATGCTTTTCCAAATGTAAGTGTTGGATCTATTGTAACTCCATCTGCAATAGAATCAATATGCCCTATTACATTAACAACTGTTTTTTCTGTAGTATTTAAATTTTGTTCTTTTAAGGTAAATTGTGCTTTAAAATCAAAATCTCCAGACCAATTTTCTGGTGCATTAATATAAATTTCTGGCATAGTTCCATCTGAAGAAGCTGGAATTAACCACTTATTTCTATGAACTTCATCATCTGTATTTATATTTGGTGTTAAATCAAAAGTTGTTATACCTGATTGTCCAATATTTGTAGCCATTACAAGATTATTAGAATCATCTATATACCAAACTGTAAAACCATTTGGCACCTCATCTAATACTATGTTTGTAAATTCTTCTGAACTATCAGGGCTAACTGATGTAGTTACTTCTAGTTTTACTGAATTTTTTAGAGTTGTACTACCATTAGTAATTTCTGAATCTTCTATACTAGTTGCAGTTACAACTGTAACATTTGGTTTCATATCGACTATTGGAATTATACTTATTGTTGTTTCACCTTTTGAAGTTAATGTTATAGAATTTCCTTCTTTATTTTGTACACTTACTTCAAATTTCACATCTCCATCTCTATTTGATGCAGGAGTATAAACTAAACCAGTAATATCAGTATCAACAGTAAATGCAGGTATTCCAGATTTTGGAGTAATTGTATACGTTCCATTTCCATTATCAACAATGTTATACTTTCCGCTAGAATCTGTTAAAGTTCCTTTTTCTCCAACTCCACCAGTAGCAATATCTGCCCAAGTTTCAGTTACTTTTATAATGATACTATTTCCTATAAGTGTTGTTTTTGTTGCATCATTTGGATTTGTCAATCTAATAGTAAGGTTTGTTGGTGTATCTTCATTTGTATTACTTACATTTATATTTACAGTCATTTCATCTGTAACAGCTGTTATAGAATTTGAATAATTTGTAATTCCTTGTCCTGTTTTAAATGTTCCATTATCAGAAGTAGAAATAGTTGCACTAAATGTCATATCAGATTTTAGATTTCCAATTTGTTCTGAATTTTTATTTTCTGGAGGAGTAACTATAACATTAGAAAGTCTTGTTTCAATATCTGCTGCATTTCCTGTTGTAGTTGTTCCTGTTATTACATAATATGTTTTTCCAGCTTCTTCATAAAAATAATCATATCCAGAAACTTTTGTACCTTCAGGAAAATCAGTAATAGTTATAGCCCAATAACCACTTGTCCCTCCACCACTATTTGTTACATTTATAGATTTACCAAGATTATAAATTACATCTTGTGTACCATCATTATTATCTTCATAAATAATTGCTGGTTTTGTACTTAAATTAAATAGAGGCGGATTTCCTTGTAAGCCACTTGGAGTATCATAATCTTTTATTATGTTAATAGTTTTTGTATCACTTTCAACATTTGCATCACCACTATCTTTTGTATAAGTTGTGATTGAAACTGTTCTATTTTCAAAATCTGCACCAGGATTTATTATAAATTTTATATTCTGTAAAGTTCCATTTGAATCTAAAAGATTATCTATTGGATTTAAAATTACCCAAATACCATTATGCTCACTTCCCGAATACCCATAATATGTTGCACCTTCAACAGATACACCCATTGGTACACCAGTTATCACTATTTTTTGTACAGTTTCACTACTATCGTTATCATTACTTGTTGTATTTATAGGAATAGTAAAATTAGTATTACTGTCAGCCTTTACTGTTACATTTGTACCACTTATTTCTACATCTGTTCCTGAAGTTGTAGTTATATTACCTAAAGTTAAAGTTGGCTGGTCTGTTACAGCTTTTACAATCACTTCATGAGTATGAGCATATATTTTAGTATCAGAACTTGATCCATTTGTGTCTGTAACTTTATATGCCACGTTAAGTGTAAAATTACCATCTATCTTATTTTCAATAGTATTTATTACAGTTATTTGGTCTGCTTCGGCGTTTGTTAAAACATAATACTCACCATCTACACCATTTTCTATACCTGTTATATTTTGTGGTGTTTTAGTAACAATATCAACTCCATTTACACTTAATTTATAACCTTTTGATATCATATCATCAATAGTAGTTTTCAAGATATAAACATTATTTATAGTTTCAGTTCCATATGTAGTTCCACTATCTTTTAATGTTGCAACTAAATCTACTTTTGTAGATACATCTTCATACATAGTTGTACTACTATTTACATTTACGTCATCAGCTTGTGGCTCTACAAAAATATTTACAGTTTGTGTCTGCCAAGTTTTACTATCATTTTCTCCAGCTTTTTCAGTAGTTACGTAAGTCAAATAGAAACTTGCATTTCCACTAAAATCTTTTGGAGGAACTATTTTTATATTTCCAGATGCAATATCACTAGCTTTTACAACATATAATCCATCTTCTATATAATATGGGCTACCAGAAACTATAGTAAATCCAGTTTGTAACTCTATTTTAACTGTTAAATCTTCAGTAGCATCTGTTGATTTAAGATTTGCTGGAGTTGTGTAAATACTTTGTAGATTAAGTTCACTATCTTCATCTACACTTATATTTGCTTTTAATTCTGTTCCCATAGGAGCATCTGCAACATTTTTTACAATTACATCTATATCTTTTGTAGCACTCCAAGTACTTGTTTCTGTTTTTGTAGTGCCATCATTGTAAATTACTGTATCTATAAATTGAACTTGTACTTTTAGCGTTGGATCACTATCTTCATTAAATGCTGGAATAAATTTTGGTGATTTATCATTTTGATAATCTTTTATCTCAACTGTATATTTCCCAGCACTTTGAGTTACAGAGATATTTCCTGAACTTATAAAGTCTTTATCCACTAAAACCCAAGCACCAGCACCACTATTTAAATTGTTATCAAATACATATAAGGCACTTCCATTTGGAATATCACCTATTTTTATATTTGCTTTCTCACTTCCATCTGTATCAGTTGAACTAACTTTAATATTTAAAGGTATTCCATTTTGTGGTTGGTTTATAGTTGAATTTGGAGTAGCACTATTTCCTTGACTTCTTCCAGCATCTTCATATCCAATAGCTTGTGATACTTGAATAGTATTTATATCTGGAGTTGTTACGACAGGTTCCACGTCTAAGTTTAGATAAACTGTTTTAGAAATTGTTGCACCTTTTGTATCCGTACTATCCATACCTTTATCATATACACTAAGTGTAATTGTAGCTTTTACTCCACCACCAAAATGCTCTGGAAATTGTATTGTAAATTGTGGATCTAATAATTTATTTTCAGCATCTTTAAATGTAAGAGTAGCTTTTCCATCTGATCCTGCTATGGCTTCAGTATTTCCTATTTTTACAATAGTTCCCTCAGGTAATCCTTCAATAGTATAAGTTCGTTTTTCACTTCCATCTAAATCAGGAGTAGCTCCAATACCACCACTTGTATTTGAAAGAATATTATTTAATATAATTTCTCCTGAACCTTCTATTATTTTATTTGTAAATGTAAAAGTATCATTTGTACTATTTGTTGAAGAAATAGTTCCTAAGCTTGCATTATTATCAAACTCTAATTTGATATCATCTGTTATAGGATTGATTTTTACAGTCATATTTGCTGTTGTTTCTTTTTCTACTTGAGTTCCATAAGTAGCTGTACTCAATGGTTTACCATTATCATCAAGTTCATAAGATGTTACACTTATACCTATTTTTATATCTGTATCATTATCTTCTGCATGTTGAATTTTTAATGATTCATATTCTGCTTGAGTAAGATAAATAGCATCACTTGGATTTGATGCCATAATATCTTTATGATGATAAGTATAATCTATAGTGCTAGAATCACCAGATACAGTTACTATTACAATTTTTAATGTTTGATTTGCAGTTGTTATATCTGCTCCAACCTGAGTAATACCATCTGATTTAAAAATTTTTGCACCTGTTACACTATTTCCATTTATAAACGTTAAAGTTATCTCTCCATTTCTTTCTGGATTATCTCCTGTTTGAATGCCATTATAATCACCTGTACCATTTAAAGTAGGTGTAGATACTGTTATATTACTATTTTGTTTAGCAGTATAACCAGCTGGGGACGTTTGAGATATTGCATCACTATCTTTTGATAAATTTGGAACTTTAAGTTCTAAAACTACTTTATTTGTCCCTTCTTGTGTATTTCCTGCATCTTCTGTTGTTGTTATATCT
This sequence comes from Arcobacter lacus, assembly GCF_003063295.1. Classification (NCBI taxonomy): domain Bacteria; kingdom Pseudomonadati; phylum Campylobacterota; class Epsilonproteobacteria; order Campylobacterales; family Arcobacteraceae; genus Arcobacter; species Arcobacter lacus. The sequence continues at coordinate 245,198 of NZ_MUXF01000010.1, read as the reverse complement.
TTTACAAAAATTGTTGGTGCATCAGCTACTGGTTTTACATTTATACTTACTCTTGCACCTGCTGTATCGCCATCAAAATCACTAACAGCATATTCAAACCAAGGATTAGTAGCATAATTACTATAATCGTCTTTTGGAATAAATGTTACTGTTCCATTTCCATTATTTGTCAATGTTCCAATAACTTTTGAACTATCAGTTGGATCTGTTACATTAATAATTTGTCCATTTGAAAGTGTTGTATAACCATTATTTCCATTTGCTGAGTCATAACCATTTACTCTAATATTGATTTCTCCATTTAAAAAATTCTCTGGAGAAATAACAATTTGTAGACTTTCATCTTCATTTACATTTTCTGTCCAATCTACTGTTTTTGGTAAAGAGTCATTTATTGTTACTTTAAATGTAATAACTTCACTTTCAGAATTATTTTGATCTGTTATTTTAAATCCAAATTCAAAAGTTAAATTATCATCATTTATAGGATTTGTTGCATCTCCTGCTTTTGGATGATCGATATTTTTGTATTGAATGTATGTATATGAATCTGATGTTAATTTATTTAAATTATCTCTAATAGTAGCATCTTTATCTAAAGTAATCTCAAATACTTTATTATTTTGAGCTACTATACCGTTTCCTACATCTGCACCAATATATCCAATAATTTTATTTCCCACAATTTGATAATGAATATCTTGTCCACCAGATTTTAAATTTGACAAACCATAATCTTCAAGACTATCTTTATTACCTTTGTAAATATTTATCGTATCATCAAATACTAAACTATATCCATCATCTGTATTTGGTTTTATAATATTTAAATATTCACCTTGATAAGTATTTACCCCATCACTTGCATTTCCATCTTTATTACTAATTGAAGAACTTAAATCAGTTACATCAAAATCATCTTCATCAACTATTGCATTTTGAGGATCTATATATACACCATCTTTATATATAGTTACACCATCTTTGATAGTTCCTGTTGTAGTTTTATCTGTATGAATTGCAACATTTTCAAAAGCTCCTGATTGAGTAACACTAGAGATAGTTACATTATAAACTTCATCTCCTTCATAAGTAAAATCATCTTTAGTTATATTTGTAAAGTTTACAGAACTATTTCCACCTGTAATTGTTACACTTTTTATTATTGTAGATAAATCACTTTCGGTAAAATTTCCACTATTCGCTGAATAAGTCAAATTTACAGTCACTGTTTGTCCAGCTGGAACAGTTACTGGATCCCCATTTTTGTCAACTAAAGTTATTGTATGTACTAAATTCCCTCCTTCTACTGTTGAAGGTGTTTTTGTAATTTTTACATAAACTGTATCATCTTTTCCATAATTTCCATCTGTTGGATTATCGTTTCCTGTTCCAGTATCTGGTTGCTCTACTTTTGCTGGATTATCCTTTATAGTTGAAGTTACAGTATCTTTTGAAGTATCAATAGATGGTGATTCATATGGTGAATTTATTAAATTTGTAATTTTAACAGTAAAGTTTTCGTCACCTTCTGCATAATAATCATCTTTTGTATTTACACTAAATACTGTGCCTAATGTTGTTGATACAACTGTCGTATTATCATAATCTGTTCCAGCTGTTGCATCTTTATCTGTATTATCAGTAGTTGTTCCATAGTTTACAGTTACAGTTCCTTCTTGTGTTGAAAGAGGTTTTCCATTATTATCAACAGCAACTGCTATATAATAAAGGTTCCCACCTTCAGGAGTTTCATTTGCATTATCTATTTTTAGAGTTCCATCTAAATTTGTAATATCTGCTATTTTTGTTGTAGAAGAAGGTACTGCTACAAGTACGATTTTTACATAATCTACATTTGTTTCAGTTGTTTGATTATTTGAATTATCATGAATTGTTGTAGTGACATTTTTATAATCACCATTTTTATCACCAATTTTTACATTTTCAAACTCACCTGTATTTTGTACATTAGTTATTGTAAGTTTAAATTTTTCTCCATTATCTTTATATGGATCATCAATTGTGTCAACAGTAAAAGTATTTGATGAACTACCAATAGGGATTGTTATAGCTATCGTATTACCATTATCATATTGTGTATCACCATTTTGTGTTGTTTCATTGTTATAAGTTACAGTAATTTGCGTATTTTTTGTAACTATAACTTCAACACCATTTTTATCTACAAGTTTTATAGTATAATTTGTTGTTGTATCACCCTCATTTACATTCGCTGGTCCAGTTATAATTGCATAAACTGTATCATCTTGCCCATAACTTCCATTCGTTGAGTCATCAGAAGTTGTACTTGTATCTGGTTGATCAATTTTTGAAGGATTGTCTTTTATTGTGCCAATAGCTGTTATTTTATCACTTGACGCTCCATTTAATACGGTATGAAGTGATATATCTTTAAAGGCATTACTTGAATTATCTATATTTGTAATAGTAACTTTTAATCCTTCATTACCCTCTGCATAATAATCATCTTTAGTTACTATTTCAAATTCTGTATAACTCGTTCCTCCATTTATAGTAACACTCGTTACTGGTGTATAATCTGTATTTACAGTTGCAGGATTAGAAGTATTCCCTTCATAAAATAAATCTACTTTTATATCTTTTCCTATTGGTACTTTTACTTCTTCTCCTGAACTATTTACCACTACAATTTTATATTTTAAATTTAATCCTTCATTTGTTATAGTTGTTATAGGTTCTATTTTTACAAATATAATTTCATCAAAAATAGTTGTAGTTACTGGATTTGAATCTATTTTTACATTTTCATAATTACCAATATATGAATTTTGATCAATTATCACATTATAAAGTTCTTCTGGTTCATCAATTTTATCTCTAAAAACTTCGGTACTAAAAGCAACACCTACTTCTACTTGTGACTTTGAAAGATTATTGTAATCTTTTAAACCAGTAATATCATTTTCATCTGAAGAAGAATTACCAGTTGCTGTATTATCATAAAAAGAGATGTTTATTTTTCCTATTTTAGTATTTAATTTTGTATCGTCTTTAAAAATAGTTTCGCCATCTTTAAAAGCATAAGCTATATATTTAGCAAACGTACCTTCTTCTGCTTTATTTGCATCAAGATAATTTCCATTAATATCTTTTAATACATTTCCATTTTTATCAGCTGCAAAAAGTTTTATAAAAATCATTTGCTTATATGTTACTACAGGTTGTGATTCTTCTGGTTGTACGGGAGGAATTGTAATAGGAGCAACTGGAGTAGGAGCAGTTGGAGTAGGAGTTATATTATTTTCTCTTCCTCCTCCAGATTCTGGTCTAATAATTGAAGGAGAAGTTGAATTAAAATAATTATTAGAAATGTTACTACCTAAATCTTTTAAACCTTGTTCTAAAATTTCTTCATTTTTTTCTACTTCTCTATATGATTGAGTTCTTGGGAATTTTGTTTCTCTTAAATCACTGTTTACATCTGTTTCATTACCATCTCTGGCTTGAAATTCTGCATTACCTTCTTCTTGATCTTCTACTTCTTCTTTTCCTTCTGTAGTCTCTTGTTCAGTAACATCTCCTGTTGCTTGATTCTCACCATTTGCAGACTCTTCTAAAATTTTTTCTACATCAGCACCAAATTCTGCATTTCTTAAGTCACTTATTATATTAGAATTTGAATTATGATTATCAAAAGTTGAATCTAAATTTTCTTTAGTAAAAAACAATTCTTCATTTCCAAAAGCTGTTTTAACTAAAGAAGAATCAATTAACTGCTTTTGCCCATTACTAAGGACTATTACATCATTGCTTGAAAGCAATATCTCTACTTTTGCCGAAGTTGAATTTGAACTATCACCATAAACTATTTGATTTTCTGATATTGTATCACCAATATTTAGTTCTTTTATATTTCCAGAATTATCTTTTAAATAAAATTTTCCTGAACTTAAAGTTTTGATTATTCCTACTTGTGACATTATATCATCTCCAAAAATTATAATTTAATAACAAATTATAATATTTTAAGAAGGGCTTGTCTATCACCCACAAGGGTGATATTGATAAAATTTATTTAAAAAAAAGATTTATAAACGACAATCTGTCATTTACTTGAAGTTTTTCGTAGATATGTTTGATATGAGTTTTTATAGTATTTACTGAAATATTTAATTCATCGCTAATTTGTACATTTGTATATCCATTTTTGATTAAAATAGCTATTTTTTCTTCTGTTTTTGTCAAATCTTTAAATATTTCATTAGTATTTTGACTTTTTTCAATATTTATATTTTTTATTAATTGAGTTGTTATTTCAGGAAGTAACCAAATATAACCATTCAAAATCGTTTCTATTGCCGAATTTAAATAAACTGATGCCATCATAGAGTTTCCATATCCTTGGATACCTAAAGCAAACCAATTTTTGGCTTTTTGTAAATTAGGAACTCTTTCTAAAAACAAAACTTTATTCTCTTTTTTAAGTATATTAGAAAGAATAAATTCCTCATTTTCTAAATCAACACAACTACTTAAAATTAATAAAGAATTTTCCAAATTAATCAAATCTTCATAATCTTCAATAATTTTTATTTCATAGTTAGTCAAAAAGTTTTCCCATCTATTTAATAATAAATTATCTTTTGTGTAGAGTGCCAATTTTTGCATTTTTCTTTACCTCTCCGTCATAGTATATGTTTTTGTTTTTAAAATAGGTTTTAATATATAATCAAGTACAGTTTTTTTACCTGTCATAATATCAACATCTGCAACCATTCCTGGAATTATATGTTTAGAATTTTCTTCTTTTCCTATATAATTCTTTTCTGTTTCAATTCTTACTATATAAAAAGTTTTTTCATCTTTTTCTGTAATAGTATCTGGGCTTATATTTATAACATGCCCATCAAGTCCACCATAAATAGAAAAATCAAAGGCAGAAAATTTCACTATTGCTTTTTGTCCTTGATAAATAAAAGCAATATCTTTAGGTAAAATTTTCACTTCAACTATCAATTTATGATCCGTTGGAACAATTTCTAATAAATCTTGAGAAGGTTTTATTGCTCCTCCTATTGTATTTACATGAAGTTTTTGTACTATTCCATTTGATGGAGAAATAACAGTATTTCTTGTAACTTGATCTAAAGAAGCTACATTATTTGCTTCAACATCTTTTAATTGACTATATATTTCATTTAATTTTTCTCTAATTTGAGCATCATAAGTTCCATTTGTTTCATCAATCTTTTTATTTAATTCAATAATTTCTGAATTTATTTTATCAACACTCAAAATAACGCTTTGAAGTTTATTTTTAGCATCACTCTCTTCTCTTTGAAGTTTTAGAAAATCAACTTGAGAACGAATACCTCTTTCAACCATTGGTTTCGTCATTTGAACTTCTTTTGAAATAGCACCAACAGAAAATTTCATATGTTCAATTGTTTGTTGAGCATCTTTTAATTCATTTTCTTTTTGTTTAATTTGCTCTTTCAAAATATTAACTTTTGATTCAAGTTGTTTTGTATTTGTAAGATAAAATTCATTTTCATTATTTAAAAACTCATTGAGTTGTTCATTATCTGTTGTTTCATAAACAAAAGGCTCTCTTTTTAATTCAGATTCAAGTCTTTTTATTTGTGCTTTATAGTAATAAGATTTTATTTCATTTGAAGCAACTGTTGATGTTGATTTTTCATTTGAAACTTTTATTAAAACTTGGTCTTTATTTACAAAATCACCCTCTTTTACTAAAATCTCTTGAACTATTCCACCTTCTAAATGTTGAACTATTTGATTTTGCCCACTTGGAACAACTTTTCCACTACCTCTTGCTATTTCATCAATTTCAGCAAATGAAGCCCAAATTATAAAAGTAAATATTGTTACTAAAAAAGCTATAACTACCCAATGAAGTTTTTTTGAATGGTGAAAAACTACAGCAGCACTTAAACTCTTCATATAATCATAGTCATTTTCGTTAAGTGGTTCTTTTGGAAGTTTTATACTATTATCAAAAAATGATTCATAAATCTCTTTATACTTCTCATTTGATGGTTTATCTAAAAACTCTTCAAGCTTTTTTTTAGGTAAATCAAAAAGTTTTTTAAAAACATTTTGGAGTTTTTCTAATTTATTCATTTGAAACTCCTCCTAATTTTTTTATAACTTCTTCTTTACTTCCATCTAAAACTTTTTCACCGAAATTCATAACAATAACTCTTGTAACTAAATCTAACATATTCATCTTTTGTGTAACTATTAAAAGAGTTTTATCATCTAAATTCTCTTTTAAATTTTTTAGAACATTCATTTCACTTGTTTGGTCCATAGCATTCGTTGGCTCATCAAATAACCAAATATCAGCATTATTTATCAAAGATCTTGCAATTGCTACACTTTGTCGTTGCCCTCCTGATAAACCTTGTCCTCTTTCACCAATTGGCATATCATAACCTATTGGATGAAGTTTCACAAACTCATCTGTTCCACTAATTTTTGAACATTTTAGCATCCACTCATCATCAACAAATTTATGAATACCTAAAATATTTTTCTTTATAGTATCTCTAAATAAATGAACATCTTGAGGAACATAACTCATTTTTTGTCTTAAATCTGCAGGATCAATTTGTGCAATATCAATTCCATCAATTAAAATTGAACCACTTTCAGGTTCATAAAGTTTCAACAATAACTTAGCAATTGTACTTTTACCAGAACCAATTCTTCCAATAAATGCAACTCTTTCACCTTCATTTATAGTAAAACTTACATTTTTTAAAGCATATAAATCACTATCTGGATATTTAAAAGAAACATCTCTAAACTCAATATTACCTCTTAAAGCTGGTCTTTTTACAAACTCTTTAGCTAATGGTCGTTCAATTGGTCTATTTACAATATCATCTAACATTTTAAAAGATTGTTTTGTATCTTCATAGTTTGTAATTAAACTTACTATTTGTCCCATAGGAGCTATTGCTCTTCCTGATAAAATCATAGTTGCAATCAATCCTCCCATTGTTAAATGAAATTCTTGAATTTGATAAACACCAAAACAAATAATCAAAACTGTATTTAACCCAACTAAAATACCAGTAACTGTAGGAATTGAAGCAGATATTATTTTTGATTTCAAACTTTTATTTGCAATTTCACCTGTTGATTCTTCCCAGTTATATTGAATATTTCCTTGCATACCTTGTGCTTTTATTGTTTCAATATTTTGTAAAGCTTCAATTAATATTCCATTTTTTTTAGCACTTGCTTCATAAGTGCTTTCAATACTTGCTTTTAAAGGATCTTTTATCATTTTTGCATAAATAACAATCAAAAATATTATAAAAATAGGAATAAATACTAACATACCAGATATATAAAATATTACTATTAAAAATAAAAGTGCAAAAGGAAAATCTACAAGTACGCTCAATGTTGAATTTGTTAAAAAACCTCTTATGCTATCAAAGCTTTTTAAGTTATTTGCAAATGAACCAACTGATTTTGGATGAGAACTTAATTGTAAATCTAAAACTTTTTCAAAAATAATAGATGACATGATAATATCGCTTTTTTTAGCCGCAATTTCTAAAAAATATGTTCTTAAAAATTTCAAAATACCATCTAACAAAAATACAATAACAATACCTACGGTAAATACAACTAATGTTTCTTGAGCATTATTTGGAATAACTCTATCATAAACATTCATTGTAAAAAGTGGTGTTGCTAAAACAAAAAGGTTTATCAAAATTGAAGCTAAAATACAATCAAGATAAATAGATTTTGAAAAACCTAATGTACTCCAAAACCAATGTTTTTGATTATTTATATCGAGTGTTTTTTGTCCATTTTCATGTTCATACTCATATGCTTTTTTTAACATAAAAGCATAACCTAAATATTCAGCTTCTAATTTTTCAATTTCTACCCAATCTTGTAAAGGATCATCAACACCTGGAAAAATTATTTTTGCTTTTGTTTTATCTTCATTAAATGAGTCTAAAATACAACTATTTTCATTTGATAAAAATAAAATTACAGGCAGTTGTAAACTCAATATATCTTTAATTGGTTTTTCAATAATTGTAGTCTTAAGTCCTGCTCTTGCGGCTGCCCTGCTAAACATAGATTTTGAACTATTTTTAGAAAAGAGCATCTGATCAGTTATATTTGATCCTAACGGCAACCCTTGAAGCAAAGATTCGGAAGAAAATGGCTTATGAAAAAGCCTTGTATACAAAACTAAACACTCTAATAAACTATCATTTTTTCTCAAATTCTGATTAACCATTTTTTCCCTTTTATATACTTATAAATTATTTTCTTATAAGTATAGCATCAATTCTCCTATTTAAAGCTTGACCTTCTACTGTTGAATTATCTGCTATTGGTTCATTATGTCCTTTTCCAACACTTTGAACTCTTGAAGCTTCAACTCCATTTGCAATTAATAAATTTTTTATAGCATTTGCTCTTTGTTCTGATAGTTTTTGGTTATGTGCTGCAGATGCTGTTGGATCTTTGCTTGCATGTCCTTCAATTATCGTATCAAACTCTTTATTATCTACTAAATATTTTGCAAAAGACAATACTTTTCCTTTTGTATCTTCTTTTATTACAGCTGAATTATTTTCAAATAAAACTTCTAAATTTATAGTATTTGTACAACCATTTTCATCAACAGTATATCCAACTGGCGTATTTGGACATTTATCTAAAGAATCAATTACTCCATCTTTATCACTATCAGCTATATCATTAGTGTCAGTAGCTTTTTGAATAGTTTTTGGAACATATAAAGCAACTGCAACTACATTGTTTAAATTTCCATCACCTAAAGATGTTTCTAAATAACTTCTATCATAATCAACTCTTGATTGAGTTACTAAGATATCTTTATTTACACCTTTATTTACTAAATCATTTTTAATTGTATTTGCATATTCCATTGCTTTATTATAACTCTTATCTTTATTTTTTGTAATTTCAGTATTTCCAATAATAGTTACAACTACATTTTTATCATTGTATTGTTTGATTTCATTTGCAATTTTTTCAATTTGAGATTCTCTTGATTTGCTCATATTAATAAATTCAAATCTTTTAATCATTGTAAAATCATCATACATTAAGTGGTTATCTAAAGCTGTTGATTGAATATTTTTATTTGCAGCAACATTAAATTCATAATCATATAAACCCAATTTTGGTGATTTTTTAGGACTTTCTTCTGTGTATGCTATAATAGATTTTAAATAATCTTCATTAGCTTTAAAACCATTTTCACTATTTTCTCCCGTTTCACAACCATTTTCATCAACTAAGCTTCCAAATGGCGTATTTGGACATTTATCTTTGAAATCAGGAATTCCATCAAAATCTGAATCTTTTTGTTGTTGAGAACATCCATCCGGTTTTATGTCATCATTTCCAACCACACTATTATCACAAATATCTAAATTATCAACAATTCCATCTTTATCTACATCAAGATTTACTGGTAATTCATCTTTTACAATATCAAATGGTTTTAATGTTGGTTTAATAAGTTTGTTATATTCTGTTTCATCTACAACTGAACTTACTAAAACTCCCATCGCATCTAAAACTCTATATTGTGCAAAAAGTTTGTCCATTTGTGCATTTATAATTTGACTTTTTGAATTTACTAAGTCATTTTGTGCTGATAATAAATCAAGAAGCGTTCTTCTTCCCATCTCATATTCACTTCTATAACTTTCTAAAGTATCTTCTGAATATTGATAATATTTATATAATTCTTCTAGCTGTTTTCCAAGCATTTCATAAGCTGACCAAGAAAGTTCTAAACTTTCAATAGTTTGTCTTTTTAAATCTCTTTGTAGTTCAACTTCTTTACTTATTGAACTTTTACTTTTTTGTAAGTCAGCTTCGTGAGCTCCACCTTTATATAAATTCCAATTCATAACAACATAAGCTTTTTGTCTATCATCAGCACTATCATAAGCATTTTCTGTTGTGTAATCATTAAATACTTGTTCTAACTCTAAATCTACTGTTGGCATAAATGCAGATTTTTTTTGTTTGTATAACTCTTGTGCACCTTTTATATTAAAACTACTTACTAAGATTGAAGGATTATTTTGAATAGCAACCATAGTTGCTCTCTCTTTACTCTCTGGCATTGCATAGTTTAATGCAGGTAAAGTTAAAGTAGAAACTTTTACATCTCTACCCAAAAGTCTTTTAAATCTAAACTCTTTATCCATAGTATTATTTTTTTGAACAACTAAATTTGAATTTGCCAATGATAAAGAAGCATAAATTTTTGTCATTTCAGACTTTGTTGTTAAACCTTGTTCATATAAAGATTTTACATCGTCATAAATTTTTTGATTTATGTCAACATTATCTTTTGCATTTTGATATAACTGGTAACTTCTGATAACATCTATATAAGCTCCAACCATTTGAAATGCGATATCATTTGCATTTTCTAGATAATGATATGCTGCCCCTAATATTCTAGTTTCTTGATAATTTATTTTATGAGTTGTACTAAAACCATTAAAAATATTTTGTGTAAGTTTTAAAGAGTTTGTATAATGAGAATATGTACTATCTTGAACTGTATGGTCAAATTTTGAGTTACCACTATCTTTTAAGTCACCACTATTATTTCTTCCTATTCTAGCTGAATAATCAAGAGATGGAAGCCATTCTGACTTTGCTATTTCTAAATCTTGTTGAGTTTCATTAAAATTTTTTAATCTTTCTTGTACTACAGGATTTGTATCTAAAACTTCTAGAACACTCTCTTTTAGTGTTAAGGCATTAAGGTTAACACCCAATAAACATATTGCACTTGCAACAACACTAATTAATCTCTTATTTGATTTCAATTTCATTAACTACCTCTTTTTTTATTCTATTGAGCAATATTATTAGAAAGTAAAATAATAATATTTTCGTTATTATATATACCTGAAGTATCATAAAAGTATCAAGGTAAATACAAATTCTTTTATAATTCCACTAAAATTGTTATATTTAAATAAATACCTTTAAATAGGGATTTATTAAGAATTATTTTTTTATTATAAATATTTTAATAATATTTTTATTATTTATATTTTTATATCAAAAATTAAAAATTAATTTTATATCCTTCATTAAAAATATTCAAAATTAGATTTTCTGGAACTTTTTTTCTTAATCTTTTCACCATATTTTTAAGTCCATTTAAATTTATTTCATCCTCAAAGTTCCAAACATATTCAAAAATTTCATCATAAGTAAATACTTTATTTCTTTTTGAAAGAAGTAAATCTAAAAAGAGTTTTTCTTTATTTGTAAGATCAATTACTTTATTATAATGTTTTAATTCTTTTATAGTTAAATCCCAACTATATTTTTCTGGTAATTCTATTTTTTGAATCGACTGAATATCATAATTTAACAATTCGTCAATAACTAATTCTAAAGCATCTTTTAAATCTTTTCTATTAACCGGTTTTATTAGATATTTCGTAAGTTTTAATGTCACAGCTTCCAGTAAAAATGTTCTATCACTATGAGCTGTCATTATAATAGCTTTTGTAGTCATATCTTTTTCTCTTATTTTTTTGAGTAATTCTAATCCATTTATTTTTGGAATATTTATATCTACTATCAAAATATCTGGTTTATATAACTCATAAAGTTTATAAGCTTCTTCACCATCTGAAGCTTCATAAACTTCACTAAAAAACATTTTCAAATATGTTATATAATTTTTTCTAATTGCATCTTCATCTTCAACAAATAAAATTTTGTATGGATATATTTCTTCCATCATACTTTTCCTTTTGGTATTCTAATGATAAAACAAGCACCATTTACCTTATTTTCAACACTTAAAAAACCTAATAAACTATTTTCAACAACCATTTTAGCAATATAAAGTCCCAATCCTGTTCCTTGAGCTTTATGTTTTGTTGTAAAATATGGCTCAAAAATTTTATCCAATAAATCTGAATTTATCCCTAATGCATTATCTTCTATAGAAATAACTATATTTTCATTATCAGTATATGCATTTATTAAAATTTTTGGGAAATGAACATTCATGAGAATAAGAGCATCTATTGCATTATTTACAATTATTAAAATAACCTGTTGTAATTCTCCTAGATAACTATTGATTTTTAAGTCTTTTTCAACACTTATTTCCATTTGAATATGATAAGAGTGAATTAATCCTTTTAAAACATCACTAGCTTTTTGTACGGCTTCTTCTACTTTAAAAATAGTTTTTTTCTTATTTGGATTAAAAAAATTTTTAAAATCGCTAATAGTTTTTGACATATAAGAAGTTAAAGATTCTATTTCTGTTAATTTATTTTCTACCATAGCATCTTTAAAATTATACTTTTCCAACATTGCATCAATTAAAATAACCGATGAATTTATTTGAGCTAAAGGTTGTCTCCATTGATGTGCGATATTTTCTATCATTTCACCCATTTGAGCTAATTTATTTTGTTGCATTATCATAAGTTGTTGTTTTGTATTTTTTGTTATTTCATTTTCAATTCTTTTTTCTAAAGAACTATTTAAATTTTCTAATTGTGATTTTGCAAGTTTTAGTTCTAAAGCATTTTCACTAATTGACATTTCATAGTTTCTTTGTTGTGTAATATCTAATCCCACATTTATAGTTTCACCATTTGGAAGTTTTATATTTGCCCATTTTACAACTAATGTTTCTCCCTTTTTTGTTTTTGGATACCACTCTTCAAAGCTATTACTTATATTCTCAAATGATTTCATAACATCTTCACAAACTTTTGGATCATCATAAAATAGGCTCAAAGAGTTCTTTTTATTTTTTATTTCGTCAAAAGTCCAACCAAAAACTTTCTCACACTCTTTATTCCATAAAATAATTTTTCCATTTTTATCAAATGAATTTAAAAAAATTGGTGCAATATCAAAAAGCGTTCTAAACTTTGCTTCACTCTCTTTTAATTTAAAATTCCAATATATAAATGTACCCACTAAAATCAATGCTAGAAGTGCTATTTGTATAATTGATTCATAGTCTATTTCAATTTGATTATTTATTAAAAGAGAATTTTCTAAAAAAACGAAAATTTTTTTTGAATCTAAAGAATCACCGTTAGAATAGAGATTTGAATTAAAAAAATAAAAAATCAATAAAAGATATTTCAATACTAACTCTCTTTTCATTTAGATATTTTATTCTATAAAATTCTTACAAAAAATCTACTAAATTGTAATTTTCTATAAAAAAACAAAAATTTAGAACTAATATCTTTTTAGATATAATCTAATAAAATTAAGATTAGAAGGATCTCTTATAAAAACTTTTACATCATTAGAATTAAATGAAAATATACTAAAAGCTATTGAAGAATTAGAATACAAAGAACCAACAGAAATTCAACAAAAAGCGATTCCACTTGCACTTAAAAAAAGAGATATTTTAGCTGCTGCTCAAAGTGGGACAGGAAAAACAGCTGCTTTTTTATTGCCAATATTAGAAGATTTATTAGAGCAAAAACAAAAAAATGAGTTAGCTATTCTAAGAGCTTTAATATTAGTTCCAACAAGAGAACTTGCAACTCAAATCAGTAAAGCAATTGAAGATTATGCAAAATATATGAATGTTGAAAAACTTGCTGTTTTTGGTGGAGTTTCATCAACAGAACAGATGAGAAAACTTTCTAAAGGAGTTGATATTTTAGTTTCAACAAGTGGAAGATTAATGGAACACTTAAGAAATAAAAGTGTTGATTTATCTAGTGTTTCTACTGTTGTTATTGATGAAGTTGATACTATGCTTGCTATGGGGTTTTTAGAAGATATTGAAAAAATTCTTCCAAATGTTGGACCACATAGACAAATCATGATGTTTAGTGCAACAATGAATCAAAATGTAAAAAAACTTGCAAAAGAATTTTTACAAGACCCTGTTGTAATTGAAGTTGCAAGTCAACGTTCAAGTGTAAAAATAATTGAGCAACAAATTGTTTTAGTAGATCTTGATAAAAAGGCAGAACTTTTATCATACCTAATTGGTTCAAGAAACTATTCTCAAGTTTTAGTTTTTGTAAATATGAAAAAAGAAGCTGATGATTTAGTAACTCATCTAAATCTTGATGGATTACCAGCAGAGTGTATTCATGGTGACGTTAGACAAACTGCACGTGCAAAAGCTTTAAGAAAATTCAAATCAGGTGATATTAGAGTTTTAGTTGCAACTGATATAGCTGCACGTGGAATTGATATCGAACTTTTACCTGTTGTTGTAAATTTTGCACTTCCTGAAACAATTGCAGATTATACTCATAGAATTGGAAGAACAGGACGAGCTGGAAATGCTGGAACTGCAATCACACTTTTAAGTGTAAAAGATTATAAATTTATGATTGAGATTGAAAAAGAGTTAATCTTAAATATTCCAAGAATTGAAGTTGAAGGTTTTGAAACAACAGAAAAAAAACCAAGATTATTTAAAGCAAGACCAAAACCATTAAGTCAAAAAAAAGCAGAAGCTAAAAAAGCAACTCAAAAAAGTGAATTTACAAAAACAAATACACCAAAAAAATCTTCTAAAAAGAAAAAAACTACAAAAAGAGATCAAAATAGAAGTTTTAGAAAATAACTAAATCTTCTATCTTTTTTATTAATTTACAAACTTCTTCTTTCTAAATATTCTCTAAACTCTTTAGCTCCCTCTTTTGAACTTGTAATTATTTCACTAATTCCATCAAAAGATATTTCAAGTTTTGATTGTTCTATACTTCTCATAGATTTAATCTTATCAACATTTATTATATAAGAACGATGTATTCTAAAAAAGTTTTTATTTTTCAATAACTCTTCTAAATCACCTATTTTTCTTCTTACATAAGCATCTGCTTCTTTTATTTTAATAATTACTTCGTCTAAATCAGCTTTTATATAATAAATATCATTTATATCAATCAAATATAGTTTATCACCTCTTTTTCCTAATATCTTTTTTGATTCATCTAAATTTGAACTTTTAAATAATCTGATTTTTTCTAAAATATTTTTTATATCTTTTGATTCAATTGGTTTTACTAAATAACCCATTCCTCCACTTTGGAAAGCCTTTAAAGCAAACTCCTCAAAAGCTGTTTGAAAAACTATAAATGTTTTTGGCTCAATATTTATAATCGAATCAGCAAGTTCAAAACCACTTATATTTGGCATAGAAATATCTAAAAATACAACATCAAATTTTGTTTTTGTTATCTCTTTTAAAGCATCTATTGGATTATTAAATTCTACAATATCATCAACATTGTTTTCATTTAAAAGCCTTTTTAGTCTACTAAGTGCTAGTTTTTCATCATCAACAATCATAACTTTCAAATTCAATCCTTTAATATAATTATAAATTTCATCATATTTTCTTCAATTTGAAATTTAAGTTTACCAATTTTTTGTAAAACTAATCTTCTTTCTAAATTTGACAATCCTGTTCCAAATTTTAAATTTTCAGTTAATTTACCATTGTTTAAAACAATAATATTATTATTTTCAAATTTTATATAAATTTCTAATTTTTTACCTAAAAATCCATGTTTAATAGCATTTTCAACTAAAAGTTGTACAGAAAACTTTGGAACTTTTATACTTTTTATTTTTTCAAAATCACTTATATATAAAACAATTTGTTCATCAAATCTTATATTTTCAATATTTACATAAGTTTTCACCATAGAAAGTTCTGTTTCTAGAGTTATTAAACTCTCTTTATTTATAGCATTTCTTAAAAATTTTGATATTTCAATAATAGCATTTTCTGCTTTTTGCTGATTTTGATAAATTAACTCTGAAACAGAATTTAAAGCATTAAATAAAAAATGAGGATTTAATTCATTTTCTAAGGCTCTAAGTTTTGTTTCTAAAATCTCTGTTTTTATCTCTTCATTTTTATATTTCATAGAAATAAACTGATGCAAAATCAATCCAACCAAAAAAGTCAAAAATCCAATAGTTATAGAAATATTTAACCAAAAAGAGGTTATTAATTCAATAATTTTATATTCACTATTAGAAAAAATAAAAAAACTAAAAGAAAAACCTAAAAACCCTGCCAAAAAAGAGAAAATAAAACTTATCAAATACCAAAACTTTTTATTCATTTTTGGAAGAATAAATTTATTAGAAATAGTAATTAAAAAAAATGCAAATAAAGAGATAAAAAAAGCACTAATTGTACTAAAAAAAATTGTATTCAAATTTTGTAAATCTTTATTTAAAAAATAAAAAAACAGTGATATAAAAAATCCAAAAAATGCTCCAATTATGATTATATAAAGCCAATCTTTTGGTGATATTTTTAATTCAACTATTTGCATTTAATTCCTTGTTTAAAACATTAACACCTATTGCTATTCCTGGCCAACCTTGTCCTGCAAAAACTGTATCTCCAATATTATATAAACCTTTAAAAGGAGTATTACAACTTGGAAGTTCAGTCAAATTCTTGATTGTAATTGCTTTTCCACCACAATTAAGTCTATTTATATATCTATTAAACGTTTTAGATGTTGCACAAAAAGAAATTTTTATATCTTCAAATTTTATATTTTCAAAATTATTTAGAAATTGATTTATAATATAATTTTTTGTAAATTCTTTTTTTTCTTCATATTCAATTTCTGAAAGATTTTGCCAAAATAAAGCTTTTATATGAGTTGAAATAGTTATAGAATAACCATCTTTTGAGAGTTTTTCATCATTTTTATGGGAAAATGAAACAAAAAAAGAGTTTGATATACAATTTGGAATATTCTCTTTTAAAATTATTTGATAGTGATGTAAAAAGTTCTCTTTTGAGTTTAGTTTTAAATAAACAACAAAAGCACTTTGGTCATTAAATGAAAACTTTTCATAATATCTTTTTATATCTTCATCTAAAAAAAGTTTTGAACTCTCAAATATTGTAGAATTTAATATAACTTTTGAAGCTAAATATTCATCTTTTGTTGAAATTATTTTATATTTATCTTCAAATCTTTCTATAGAAATTATCTCTTCTTTTTTTTGTACAGTTACCTCTTTTAATAAATCTTCAACTATTTTTCCCATTCCACCATTTGAGTAATAAACTTTGTGAAAAGGATAAGATAATCCTAAACTCAAAGCAAGAAGTGACAAATCTTTAGAAGTTGTTTGCAAAGTTATCAAAAGTTGTGAATCTATAAAAGCTTTATACTCTTTTGAAATATTTGGTAAAACTTCATTTATATATCCATTGGCAGTTTTGAACAATAAAAATCCGAACTCTTTGAAAAGTTCAACTATAAAAAGTGCTGTTTTAACGTATGCTTTAAAACTATATTTTGAATAATATATATTTTTTAATCTCCAAAATTTTTCATCTATCTCTTTTATAGTTTTCCAAAAAATTCTATTGTTTTCATGATAATAAACACTATTTAAATTTGATAAAAACTCTTCAAAATTTTCAACTCTATCAACTATTTTTTTATTTTGAATTGTTCTAATTGCCACGTTACTTTCAATTAAATCAGGTTTTAATCCAACTTCATCAAATATTTTTTTTATTACATGATTCTCTTCATATCCTACAAAAGTTGTTGCTCCTGTGTTAAAAAACTCTCCAAATCGTTTAAATGTAGAAGCACAACCACCTAAGTTTTTATCTTTTTCAAAAAGTATTAAATCTTTTTTTTGATTTAGTGAAGCAATCATTGCCCCACCAATTCCACTACCAATAACTGCAATTTCAACTTTTTTCATTGTTTGCTCTTTTAAACTCTTCAATTGCCCTATTTCTTGAAAATTCAATACTTACTATTTGAGCTGGATAATTTAAAAATAAATTTGATTGAACACCATTTTCAGTATGGATTAGTTTAGGATTTACCTCTTTTAGTTCTAAGATTACTGATTTTATAAAAATTGCATCTTTATCAAATTTTGCACTTTGTAAATATGGATTAAAAATCCTAAAATAAGGAACTGAATCAGCTCCAGTACTAGCTGCCCATTGCCAAGAACCGATATTTGAACTTGCTTCATAATCAAGTAGTTTTGAAGCAAAATATTCTTCACCTCTTTTCCAATCTATTAACAAATTTTTTGTTAGATATGAAGAAACAATCATTCTTAAACGATTGTGCATAGTATGAGATTGATTGAAATATCTCATGGCTGCATCAATTAGTGGAACACCTGTATTTCCCTCGCACCATTTTTGATAATTATCTTCATTTAAAGACCAATTTACTTTTATTTCATTTAGATTTTCAAACTCGCTTTTTGGAAAATGATACAAAATATAGTTATAAAACTCTCTCCAAAAAAGCTCTCGTATATAAAAATCTTTTTGACTTTGAATTGCTCTTACTTTTTTTATTTTATTAAAAAGTTCTCGAGGACTTATTAGTCCAAATCTTAAATGAACAGCTAAAGAAGAAGTTGCATTTTTATAAAAAAAATCTCTATCTTCTTGATAATTTGAAATTTTTAAAGAAAATTCATCTATAAGTTCATCTACACTTTTTTCTAAAAACTCTGGTAATTTCTGCTCAATAAAACCCAACTCTTTTAACGTTGGAACAAATTCATAATCAAACTCTAGTTTCTTTAGATTTTTATTTCTTTCAAATAAAACTAAACTCTCACTTTCCCAAATAAAACTAAGTGATTTATAAAAAGGAGTAAAAACTTTGTATGGAGTTTCATCTTTTTTTAAAACATCTTTTGGATGAATTATAAATGAATCTGTAAAAGTTTGTATTGGAATAATTTTAGATATCTCTTTATCTCTTTTTTTTGCATAATTATCAAAATCAACTGAACATAAAACAGAATCAAAGCCCTTGATTTTTAGATTTTCAAAAACTTCTTTGGGAATTCCATAAAATATTGCTAAATCAAGTCCAATACTTTTTAAATCTTCTTTTAATTTTAAAACGCTTTTATAAATAAATGTAACTCTTTTATCATCTTTAGAAAGTTTATCTAAGATATTTTTATCGAATATAAATATAGGCAACACTTCATCTTTAGCATTAGCTAATATTGCACTATCAGTTATTCTTAAATCTCTTCTAAACCATAAAATTTGTTTCATTATTTATAAGCCTTAATGTCACTTCGTAAAGCTAATTCACTTGGATATGGATTTAAAAATTTTTGAATTTTTAAGTACGCTACATCAAATCTTTTTACATACAAATTTATAAGTTTCATAACTGCAATCAAAGGAATAATCTTCTCTTTATACTCACTCAAAGCTTGTAAAATTTCTTCTTTTTCCTCTTTAGTAATAAGTTTTTTAAAATATCCAAAAATATGAAGAAGTACGTTGTAAGTTTTATTCAGACTTCCTTTTAAACTAATTGCTTTTAAAAACTCTTCTTTGTACTTTTCTAAAATCTCATTTAATTGTTTTTTATCTTTATTTGCAACAATTCTTCCTAAAGTTGTATATGCTTTTTGAGATTTTGAATAGATTAAATATTTATAAGAAGTGTGGAAAATCACTAAATCATTCAAAGTTGGTTTTGATTTTAAAAACTCAAATAGATGTTGATATGCAAAAATTTGCATCAAAAAATTTTCCCTAAGCCAAGGATCAATCAATCTTCCCTCTTCTTCAACTGGTAAATATGGATATTTTTCTTTTATTTTTTTTGCAAAAACTCCAACACCATTTTTCACGCTAGGAGCATTAAAAGGTTTATAAACTTTTACCCTCTCCATTCCACAAGTAGGAGACGCAGATTTTAAAATAAAACCACACAAATCATCATTTTCAATTATATTTACACATTCAGTTGAAATATTTTCAAGTTCAGTTGTCACATCTTTTGGATTTTTTGTTGAAGTTACAATTTTAAGTTGTCCATTTTCATCCAAAGTTTGTCTAATAGCCTCTCGAGGACTTCCCCAAATTATAGTTTCAGGACAATAAGATGACGTTTCAAAATATTTTTGCAAAACATCAACTATAAATTTATCAGTTGCTCCTACACCATCATATCGACATTTTGTTCCTAGTAAACATGCAGAAACTCCTAATTTCATAAGAAATCCTTTTTTATTTTATTTTATAACAAAAAAAGGTCTATTTGTAGGTAAATTTTTTCACTTTATAGATTTAAATTCATTCTTTTTAAAATTTCATAAGTCTTTGTTACATCATAAGTTGCACTATGATATTTTTCGCCATCAAATTCTATTCCATAATATAAACAAGTTTCATCAAGCTTTGGATTTTTTACTCTTCCATTTTTTCCAAAAACATTTACAATTTTTTTATTTTCATTCATTGTACAAATATGATTTTCAAATTTAACTCGATTGTTTATATGTCTTAATTCAAACTTTATATTATGAGCAACTAAAGTCTTACTTCCAAAACAAAACTCTTCAAAATCTTCATCTTCACTGAAATAAGAACTATAATTTTTATCTTTTCTATAATCAAGAATTAATTCAGGAGTTAATCTATGAACAGCATAAGAATAAAAATTTAGAGGAAACCTTGAAAGATAATATCTATGAAATTTATCTAAAATATTAAATTCTTTATCTATTTTAACAGCAGCAATTTCTATTACGTCACCAATATTTGAACTATTTGTTTCAAAATCTAAAATTATCATGATGATATTTTATAATATTTAAGCTAAAATGGATTAAATATATTGAAAAAGGAGTTTATTATGAAGGTAAATGATTCTCTCTCGTTAAATCAAGATTTATACATAAATGCTTCTCGTACTTTAGCAAATCCTTCTTCTTATGGAACACAAGAAGAAAATTCTGCTTATAGTATAAATGTAAATCCTCAATTATCTACTAGAGCTGTTAATACTTATGAAAATGAGATTAAAAACACGAATCAGGCAATGGCAGCAAATCAAACTGCAACAAATGCTATGGAAAAACAATCAGAACTTTTAGATAATATAAAAGATAAACTACAAAAAGCTAGTGAAACAACAAATGAAGAAGATAGACAAAATCTTTTAAAAGATATTCAAACAAAGTTAGAAGATTTAAATAATGTTGCAAAAAACACAACTTTTAACAATAGTAATTTACTTCAGAATAGTTCTACGGATAGTTCAGCATCAGTAGCAACTCAATATCAAGTTGGTTTAGGTAAAGGTCAAGTTGTAGAGATTCCATCTTTACAGTCAAATACGCAAGGATTAAATCTTACAACTTTAGTAAATCAAGACCCAACAAATTTTGGTGTTGAAGATGCTCAAAGTTTTTTAACAAATGTAAATGATGCTATTAAAAAAGTAGATGATAATATAACAGACTTTAAGAAAACTCAAGAAAAACTTGAAGATACAAGAAAAGATTTACTCTCAAAAAGAGAAACAACAATAAACACAACAAATCTTTTTGCTGATTATTCAAAAGATTCAACAAGTTTTTCTAAACAAAATATCTTTTCACTTGCAGGTTCAATAGGGCTATCTCAAGCAAATTTGAATCAAGATATGGTTTCAAAACTTCTTAAATAAAAAAAGGTTTGAGTTAAAACTCAAACCTATCTTCCATAATAAAATCCACCATGAACCCCTTTTTTTGGAGGAGGACCATATCTGTGAGGTGGATAATAAGGTCTATAATATCCTATAGGAACAACATATCTTGGAGGATATGGGTCATTATAAATAATCGTCACTTGAGAATTTGGTTGAGTATAATAAGGATCAGAATAATAGTTATTATTTACATAAGTTGTTCCTGTACTATATCCACTATTTGGGTAATTATTATTGTAATATGTTGTGGGAGCTGTATTTCTTGAATTATTTGCAATAACTGCACCTAACAATCCACCAGCTACTTTTGCAACATCTTTACCATTTCCACTTCCAATTTGATTTCCAATAGCAACACCAAGAGTTGCTCCAACAACAGTATCTAAACCAATAGAATTATTGTCTGCAAAAACCAAAGAACCAGAAACTAAAAACATTGCTAGAATCTTTTTCATTCTTATATCCTTTCTTTTATATTAAAACTTCAAAATAATAGATGCAAATTGTGTATTTATTGTGAAAATTATTTTAATTTTCCAGAGACTTTATACTCTTCCCAATAGCTATCCAAAGCCTTGTTTAAATCTTCATCAGAGAGTTTTGTTTTCTTTTTTACACCAAATCTTTTAATAAATGATTCTGGCATTATTGTAGTTTCAGCAGTTGGATTTTTCAAAAAATCAAACATTGCTTTTTTTACAGCTTTTTCACTACTATAATCTAATAAATACCTATAAAAGTATTTATCAATTGATACAGGCAATCTATTATGGCATTTCACACAATTTGTTTCATAAATATCTTTTTCATCCTTTGCAAATGAAAATATAATAAATAAACTAAAAATTAAAAGAACTCTTACCATCTTATTTTTACCTTTGTACCAACTCCTAACTGTGAAGTTACATCTATTTTAAAATCATACTCTTTTGCTATTAAAGATACAATATTTAAACCTATTCCAAAACCACCTACACTTTTATCAAATCTTTGATATCTATCAAAAAGGTTTTCAAGATTTTCACTACTCATTCCTTTTCCACTATCTTCAATTATCATACTATTTTTTGTAAGTATAACTTTAATAAATCCAGAATTTTTATTGTATTTAATCGCATTTGAAAGTAAATTATCTATTAATTTTGATATTTTTTTAACATCACAAAAAATAAATACATTATCTTTTATATTTGTTTCAAATCTAATCTTCTTCATATTTGCAATACTTAAGAAGAAATCAACTCTTTGTCTTACTATATTTGACAGATTTATATTTTCATTATTTGAGATTATCTGATTATTTAAAGTAACAAAAGTCAAATCTTCATATATATTTGAAATAGTTTTTGCTCCTATTTCTATTCTATTTATTTTTCGTAAAGTTTTATCATCTAACAAACTTTTATCTATTGTTTCTATATTTGTAATTATTGCAGTTACAGGAGTATTTAATTCATGAGTTGTATCTTTTATAAATCTATCAAGTAGATGTAAAGCATCACGCATTGGTTTTAAAAATAGTTTCGAAATAAAATATCCTACAAATATCATAAATAAAAATGCTAATAAAAAACCTACAATCATCTTATATTTAATATTTTCAAACCATATATGGTCATCAGGAATTTCAACAATAACATATTTTGAACCTAAATAGTAAGACTCAGGTTCTTTTATAAAATGGATTTTGTCATTTTTTAAATATATTACATCATCTAATTTAACTGTTTGTGATTGTAAAGTTGAAAAAATCTTTTTTTTATCACTATCATAAATAGCAGATTTGTATTTTTCATCTCTTGGATAAATATTGTCTTTATCAATATTTATGTGAAGTTCTTTTAAATTTGAAATTAAACTATTTGAATAAGTTTGTAAGATTTGTCTTTTTTCTTGTAACATTAAATCTTTTTGAAACTGATAATATAAAAAAAACATAACACAAAGAATAACAAGAACTAAAAAAGAGTATAAAAGACTAAATCCTAAAAGTGTTCTAGTTTCACTCTTGGTTAAATCTATATCCAAGTTTCTTAACGCTAACAATTTTTTCACTTCCTAATATTTTTCTAAGATTTTTAATATAAGTTCTTAAAGAGTTATCACTATACTCTTCGTCATATTCCCAAACATAACTATATATTTTATCATGTGGCAAAAGTTCATTTGGATGTTGTAAAAGTATCTTTAAAAGTTTTAACTCTTTTAAATTAAGTTTAATCTCTTCACCATCACACTTTAATTCATTTGAAATTACATTAAAACTTATATTTGGAGTAATAACTATTTCATCTTTTTTTACAAACTCTCTTTTTAGTAAAGTTTGAATACGAATTAAAAGCTCTTTTAAAGCAAAAGGTTTTCTAATATAATCGTCACAACCACTAGAAAATCCTTCTTCAAGTGAATCTACAGAGTTTAAAGATGTTATAAAAATAGCTGGAACTGTATCATTTTGAACTCTAACTTCTTTTAAAACATCAAAACCATTTTTATTTGGAACATTTACATCAAGTAGAAGTAAATCATAATTATGTTCATAAATTGATTCGATTGCTTCATCACCATCATAAACACAAGTTACATCAAAACCTTCATCTATTAAATATTCACTTACTGTTTCACTTAAGTTACAATCATCTTCCAGTAATAAAATTTTACTCTTCATCATCTACTTGCTTCTCTTGGGGGTTTTTGTCTTCATTTAATCTTTTTTCATATTGCGTTTTTTCATTTACAGTCATTTTAGGAATCCTAAAATCCAACTCTTTTTGAAAAGCACTTTTGTCTTTTTCATCTACAAAACCAATAATTTCTATTAACTCTTGCGTACTCATTTCTGAATAATTTTCTTTTGCAAAAGCAAAACCAGCAACCAATAACCCCACAAGAAAAATCTTTTTCATCAATTCAACTCTTTCCAACACTTTTTTTTGTTTGATTGTAGCATAACAAATGTATAATAATCGTAGAATAAATCAAAAAATAGGCTAAAAAAATTATGAATGAGAAAATATCTTTAAAATATATATTTAAACTTTTACTAAAAAATAAAAAATCACTTATATTTGGACAAATAATAACAATATTTGCTATTTTGATAAGTATTCCAATTCCCCTACTTTTACCTTTACTTGTAGATGAAGTTCTACTTGAAAAACCAGCTTTTATAGTAAATAATTTAAAAAATATAGGAATAGAATCTATATTATATTATATTGTAATCATAACTTTTATAGTTATATTTTTAAGATTTGCATATTTAATTTTAGGTGTAATTACAACAAAAATATTTACAAAAATTTCAAAATATGTAACTTTCAATATACGAAAAAAACTTTTAAATCATCTAAAAATAGTAAATATGAATGAATATGAAAGTTTAGGAAGTGGTAGTATTGCTGCAAATTTAATAACGGATGTTAATACTTTAGATAATTTTATAGTTTCAAGTTCAAGTAAACTTGTGGCTTCAACACTAACATTATTAGCTGTTGCTATTGTTGTTATAAAAATAGATTTGATTTTAGGATTAATGATTTTATTTATTCAACCAATTATTATGATTTTATCAAAAAAAATTGTAAATAAAACAGGAGAATTAAAAAAAGAAGAAAATAAAACAATAGAACTATTTCAAAATAATATAAATGAAACTTTGGATCTTTTTGGGCAAATAAAAGCAAGTAATAAAGAGAATTTCTTTTTTGAAAACTCTATAAAAAAAGCAAAAGATATTCAAATAGCTTCAAATGAGTTCAACTATAAAAGTGTAGCTTACGAAAGATTTTCTTTTACTATTTTTTTATTTGCTTTTGAAATATTTAGAGGGGTTGGTTTGATTATGGTTGCATACAGTGATTTATCAATTGGTTTAATGTTTGCAATGTTTGGATATATTTGGTTTATTATGACTCCAATTCAAGATATATTAACTATTCAATACTCACTTGCAAGTGCAAAAGCTGCTATAAATAGAATAAATAAGATTTTAGATTTAGAGTGTGAAAAAACTGGAAAAATATCGCTTGATAAAAATAGTAAAAAAGTAGATATTTCTATAAGAAACTTATCTTTTTCATATAAAAAAGATAAAGAAACTTTAAAAGATATCTCTTTTGATATAAAAAGTGGTGAAAAAATAGCAATAATTGGTTCAAGTGGGAGTGGAAAAACTACAATTTCACAAATAATTTCAGGATTTTATGCAAAAACAAGTGGAGATATTTTATATAACAATATAAGTGTTGATGAGATAGATAAACATAGTTTAAGAGATAATATTTTTTTAGTTTTACAAATGCCTATATTATTTAATAATACTTTACGATTTAATATCACTATGGGAGATGATAGTATAAGTGATGAAAAAATATATGAAGCTTTAAAAATAGCACAACTTTATGATACAGTTATTAATATGAGTGAAAAACTTGATACTATTGTTGGAAAATATGGAATTAGATTAAGTGGAGGTCAACGACAAAGATTATCTATTTCAAGAATGATAATAGCAAATCCAAATGTAATAATATTTGATGAATCAACTTCTGCACTTGATGTTCATACAGAAACAAAACTTTTTAGCGATTTAGAAAAGTTTTTAGAAGATAAAACTGTTATTACAATAGCTCATAGATTAAGTACAGTTAAAAATGCTTCTTATGTTTATGTACTTGAAGATGGAAAATTAGTTCAACAAGGAACTCATAAAGAGTTAGAACAAAAAGAAGGTCATTACTTAGAGTTTGTAAAACAACAATTAATTTAAAGAAAAGATAAAATGAAAAAATTAATTTTAATTAGACATGCAAAATCTGATTGGTCAAATCCACTTTTAGAAGATTTTTTAAGACCTTTAAATAAACGAGGAGAAAAAAATGCACCTTTTATGGCAAAAATTTTAGAAAAGAAAGATATAAAACCAGATTTAATAATATCGTCACCTTCAATCAGAACAAAACAAACTTTAGAATATTTTATAAAACAGTTAAACTATAAAGATGAGGTAAGATTTGAAGAATCTATTTATGAAGCACCTTTTGAAAATCTTTTAAAAGTTATAAAAAATATATCAAATAACTATAAAATAATATTTTTAATAGGACATAATCCTGGACTTTGTGATTTAGTAAACTTTTTATTAGATAAACATTTTGAAAACATTCCAACTTGTGGAATAGTTGAAATTGATTTTAATGCAAAAAGTTGGCAAGATATATCAAAAAAGAATTCTAATCTTGCCTCTTTCGAATATCCTAAAAAATATCAATAAATTTTTTTATCTCTTTTGATAAGCAAATATATAAAAAATGGTGCTCCAATAAAAGCTGTTACAACTCCAATAGGTAAAGTTGAATCTGTATTTAAATTTCTTGAAATTAAATCACTAAAAACTAAAAAAACTCCACCCAAAAAGAAAGTTGGGAAAAAAAGTTTTTCTGCACTTTTTTTATAAATTATTTTTACAATATGAGGAATCACAAGTCCTATAAAGCCAATAGGTCCAGTAAAACTAATAGTTATACCAACACATAAAGACACAATTATTAACAAAGTTAAATTTATTTTATCAACATTCAAGCCTTTTAAAAATGCTGTATCATTTGAAATAAGCAATAGTTTGATTTTATTTTTATATAAATAAATTATCAGATAAAAAACTATACTTACAAAAAAGATTATAAAGCTATTAGAAAAACCAACTACATCTAAACTTCCAAGAGTAAATCTAACTATTGAATAGTTTTCTTGTAAACTACTCATATAAAAAACTAACATCAAAGCAGAACCATAAAAATATGATAAAGCAATTCCAATAAGTAATATTGAGTTTGTAGAGCTTCCAATAGAAGTTTTATTTATAATTTTTGAAATAATATATAAAATCAAAATTGTAAAAATTGAGCCAAATATTGAAGGAATAAATAAATATATTGTTGGTAAAAATATTATACCAATTGCGGTAAAAAGCGTAGTTCCACTTGCAATTCCTAAAGTGTAAGGAGTTATTAATTCATTTTTAAAAATAATTTGAAAAACAAGTCCACTTAAAGCTAAAATTCCACCAACAAAAAAAGCTAAAATCACTCTTGAAACTCTTAAATCCCAAAATACAATATTTGAACTGTTTGAAAAATCAAATATATCCTTTATATTTATTTGAGTTTCACCTAAAAATGGCGATATAAAAATTATTATTAATCCTAGACTATATAAAAAAAATTTCATAAATCTACCACCAAATGATTTTGTATCTTTTTGATTGAATTATTATAAAATTTTAGTAAATTTTTATCTGTAAAGAATTCTTCACAACTACCTAAAAATTCTATTTTACCACTTTTTATAAATAAAACCTTGTATTTTAAAGCATAAGCTAAATCAAGATTATGAGTTATAATAATTTTTTGTTGTAAGGAATTTGAGTTAAAAATACCATATACTTCTTTTAATCTTTTTAAGTCTAGATTTGCAGTCAATTCATCAAAAATTGTTATCTTTGCATTATGCAAAATTGCACTAGCCATTAATAAAAGTTGCTTTTCACCTGAACTTAAAAGAGTACAATATCTATTTTCTAAATCTTTTAATTTTAATAGGTTTATAGTATTTTCAAGCTTATTAATATCCACACTTTTTATAAAAGAATTTTCTAAAAACTCTTTTACTGTCATATATTCATCAAAAATAAAAAGTTTTGGTGGAATATAATTTATATATTCTGCCCTTTTAAAACTACTTATTTTTGATAAATTTTTTCCAAATATTTTAACACTATTGTTTGAAATAAGATTTGATAAAACCTTTGCTAAAGTTGATTTTCCTGCTCCATTTTCACCTAAAATTAGCAAATTTTCATCACTATTTAAAAAAAATGATATATCTTTTAAAATTGAATTACTATAATTTTTTATCTCTAACATTTTCCAAAATCTTTTTAAAATCTTTTATAAACAGTGATACTCTATGGCTAGAAATTCCTGCATAAAGCTTATCAATTGTATAAATATTACTATTTTTACTTGCATTTATAGGTAAACTTTTCCACAAATTTATAATATTTTCTTGCTCATTTTTATTGTTTTCTAAAAATGGAGTTAATAAAACTATTATATCAGGATTTAGATTTATAATTTTTTCTGTATTTAAAACTGGTTGTGCTTTTGAGTTTGATTTATAGGCATTTTGATTTGAACTTGCATTTATGATATCTTCAAAATAAACATAATTTCCTGCAACATATATATCATTTGATAATGTTTTTTGAGGACTAAAAACTATTAGAATTTTTTGATTCGTTACTATATTTTCTAACTCTTTTAATGCATTATCTATGTCTTGATTTAATTTTTTTGCTTTTTCTATTTTATTAAAATACTCTCCTAAATCTTCTATAGAATATTTTATATCACTTAAACTTTGTGTTTTATAGATTTTAACTTTTATATTTAAAGCTTCTAAATTTGAATTTAACTTATCATCATAATTCTGAGTTATTACAACTGTTGGATTTAACTTTAATACTTTTTCCAAAGAGATGTTATTATAACTTCCAATTTTTGGAATAGATTTTGATTCCTCTGGAAAATCACAAAATTTTGTATTTGCAACTACATTTTTACCTTCATCTAAAGCAAATACTATCTCATTTATTGCTGGACTTAGAGTTATAACTCTAGTCTCAGCAAATAAATTTATAGAAAATAAAACTATAAAAAGAAGTTTTTTCATGTTAGAAAGTTGCCTTTAATCCTAAATATCCACTTCTTTCTTCTGTTGCATAACCATCAATTACTTGATATTCTTTATCAAATATATTATTAATTTTTATAAAGGCTGAAAAGTTTTTATTTATTTCATAATTGATAACAGTATTCCATAAAGTATAATTTCCAGTTTTAACATTTTCATTATAATCTACAAAACCAGGGCTTTTTCTACTTCCAACATACTCTCCATTTATATTAAAATGAAATTTTTCTATACCATAATAATCAGCACCAAATGTAAATTTATTTTTTGGTCTATTTAGTAATCTTTCATCATCAGCATCTTTTGCGCTTAAGTTTGTATATCCTAAGTTTAGAAAAATATCTTCTGTAATACCATTTTTATATGCAATTTCTGTACCTTTTAATTTGCTATCACCTTCAATATTTTCATATCCATTTCCCCAACCTATCATATTATTAACTTTTGTATGAAAATAAGTTATTGAAAAACCTTTATATTCAACTCCTATATCATACCCCTTTGTTTTTTCAGGTTGTAAATCAGCATTTCCAACAGGACTTGGTCCCCATCCCCAATCTTGTGCAGGCTCAAATAGTTGATATATTGTAGGTACATTATATCCTGTTCCATAATTTGAACTAATATTTAATTCATCAACAATATATTGTTTAATTCCAACTTTTCCAGTTGTTTTGTCATCAAATTTATCATAATCATCAAATCTCAACGACTGTGTAAAAATTGTATTATCATTAAAAAATTTATTATTATTTGTAAGATAAATAGCTTTACTATCATAAGTTTTTTTCAAATTATTTTCATGCTCATACTCTTTATAATCAGCACCAACTGTAACAAAAGAACTATTATCTAAATAAGGAATTGTTGTTTTTATACCATATTCATCAACACTACCATCGAAATCTGATATACTAGGATTGTCATCTCTTCTTTCAAAAGTTGATCTATTTGCATAAACATTTGTTGTGGCAAAACTATTTACATTTTCATAATTTATGTTGCTATAACTATTATTAGATTTTACTTTTGCTTTTGAATTTGCAGAAGCTATTGGATCGGTATTCCAACTAGCATCAGAAAGAATACTGTCATAATTTGTTTTACTTTTAATTATATTATGCCCTACACTCAATCTATTATTTTCATTGAAATTATATCCTGCTTTCAAATCTATTGATGTATTTTTATATTCATCATCTTCAAAGTCATCAATATCACTACCTTTTGGTGATATTGATGTAAAGCCATCTGTATCAACTCTCAAAACATTAAGTTTTACATCAAATTTTTTATTTTTATGAGAAACTCCAGCATTTACTTTTTTAAAATTATAACTTCCATATTCTGTTGAAATATTTGTAAAAGTACCTTCTTTTGATTTTTTTGTGATAATATTTATAACCCCAGCACTAGCATCTGCTCCCCAAATACTTGACTGTGCACCTTTTATAACTTCGATTCTTTCAATATCAGTTATCATTAAATGTGCAAAATTTGCTCCACTTAATCCTGTTGGATCGTTGTATCTTATACCATCGATTAAAACTAAAGTTTTATTAGAGTCCATACCTCTTAAATAAACAGATGTTGTTTGTCCTATACCACCATTACTTGTAAAACTTATTCCTGGAATTGTGTTTAACGCTTCAACTACTGTTGTATAATGTCTTTCTTCAATTTCTTCTGCTGTTATAACATCAATATTTGAAGTAACATCTTTGATTGATTGTTCTGTTTTTGTAGCACTTGTAACTGTAATAGTTTCCAAAGTATCAGTTGAGAAAAGATTTGTTGCTAAAAAAAAGCTTGCAACTAAGCTTGTAGATATTTTTTTCATTTTTTATTTTCCTAATTATTTATTTTATGTTGTTTGTTGAATATAGTTTGATTGGTTTTAATTGTTTTTCTAACAATTGTTTTATAATTTTTGGCATTTTTGACAAAACTGAGTTAATTTTACAGCCAATACTTAAAAGTTTTCTATTTGCTGTTGCACATAAAATTCCAAAAAAACTAAAATATTTTTTTGTTTTCATAATCATTTTCCTCCTTTATAAAATTTAATTATTTGATTAAATATGACAATTTAAAATTGTTTTTGTAGGATCAATAATATATTCATAACCTTTGTAAGCAATATATACTCCAAAAATTATTACTAAAATAGAAGCTATTTTGATAAATAAATCTCTTAAATTTGATTGTTTAAATAATCCTACAAAAAATCCAAGAGAAAAAAGTGCAGGAATAGTACTAAGTCCAAAAATAAACATTACAAAAGCACCCCAAAATGTACTTCCAGTACTAGCTGCTGTTATTGCAAAAACATACACAAAACCACAAGGAAGTAGTCCATTTAACATTCCTAAAAGATAAAAACTAAATAAAGAATCTGAAGCTAAAAGTGATTTAAAAGTTTTTTGATAAAGTGGTGATTTAGAACAGCTATGTTCTAAAATAGTTAAAAATTTGATTTTTCCAAGAAGTGAAAATCCAACTAAAACCATCAAAATACCTGTAATTAATAGTAAAATACCACTTGTTAAATTATCAAAACTTACAACTCCACCAACAAGACCAAATAAAGCTCCTAAAATCGTATAAGTTGTAATTCTTCCAAACGAGTATAATAAATGTGCAAAAGTTTGAGTTTTTTTTGAATATTCATTTTTTATTTTTGTACTTGAATAAGCTATTACTATTCCTCCACACATTCCAACACAGTGACCAAAAGATCCTAAAAAAGCAATACTTATGATAGTTATTATGCTAATTGTTTCCATTATTTTTTAATTAACTCTTTTCTATATGCTGGATTTGCCATAGTTTCATTTCTTAGAACTCTTAATTGTACTTCTTCAAAAGATATTAATCCATCTTTTAATTCTTCATAAGCACCAAATCCATATCGCATTGGAGTATCTTCATTTCTAGTATACCAAGCATTTCTACCATCTATATATCTTTTTGAATCTCTAGACATAACCCAAATTTTTGCTGTATCTTTAAATGGTTTATCTTTAAGCCAATTTACCATTCCACCATGATCATGAAAAAACCAAGTTTTTCCATCAGGAGCAATAACTTGAGACGCATAATTTAAACTATCTATTACCATTCCACAATCACTATCTTGATATTTTCCAAGTACTATTTCTAATGGATTTTGATCTATATTTCCTTCTTTAATAACAACCATTTGTTTACTACTAAACATTGATAAAAAGATTATTACTATTATTGCAATAACAATAACAACTGTAATTATAGGCATATATTTTTTCATAAGAACTCCTAAATAAAGTAATATTATATTGATTTGTATATAAATTTAAGATTATTCATGAGCAAAAAAAAAGGCTTTACAGAGGGAAAAACTGTAAAGCCCGTATTCAAATTATTTCACAAATATAGGATACTAAATTATTTATTTAGTAGAAGGAGGATTTAATATTTAATATAAATATCCTATGAATGTAATTATAATAGTAGAAAAATTAAAATAAGATAAATTCTATCCTATTTTAGAAAAATTTTTAATTTTTAACTTATATTTTTAATATTATAATGCCAACTCAATAATAATATAGGAAATATTTTAATGAAATTGATAATATTTGATATGGATGGAACTCTTATAAATAGTGGATTTGCTATTGCAAATACAATAAATTATGTAAGAGAAAATTTAGGATTTGAAAAATTAGAAAAAGATTATATTTTAGAAAATGTAAATGATCCAAAAATAAACTCTGCAGAATTTTTCTATGGAACAAAAGAGTTTACAGAACAACAAGCAAAACTTTTTGAAGAGTATTATAATAAACACTGTTTAACTGACTTAGTTATTTATGATGGTATATTAAAGCTACTTGATGATTTAAAAAGTGATTTTACTTTAGCAGTTGCAACAAATGCAAATTCAATTTATGCAAACAAAATGTTAACTCATCTTGAATTAAATCACTATTTTTCATCAATTTTAGGTTACAACGATGTAAAAAATCCAAAACCCCATCCTGAAATGGTAAATAAACTTTTAGATATTCATCAAATAAAAAAACAAAATGCACAACTTATTGGTGATTCTCACAAAGATATTATGGCAGCAACAAATGCTGGAGTTGATTCTGTATTGGTTAATTGGGGATTTTCAAATCATACAAAAGATGCTATTGAATCTGTAAGTGAACTTGAAAAAAGAATAAAATCTAAATTTTTTATTTAGATTTTATAATTTTAAATTCACCCTCTTTTAAGTCTTCAAGCTCAAAATCTGCAAATTTTGTTCTATGAAGTTTTATCACTTTATTAGAAACTGCTGCGAACATTCGTTTTACTTGATGATATTTTCCTTCAACAATTTCAATCTTTACAAAAGTAGGAGTAATAACTTCCAGCTTTGCAGGAAAAAGAGGTTTTTCTTCTCCATTTAACATCAAAGTTCCACTCGCAAAAATCTCTATTTCATCACCTTTTAATGGCTTTTCTAAAGTTGCTTCATAAATTTTTGAGATATCTTTTTTGGGACTTGTTAATTTGTGATTTAAAACTCCATCATCAGTTAAAAGAATAACTCCTGTTGTATCAATATCCAATCTTCCTATTGTTGAAATTTTTGGATTTCTTCTACTATATCTTTGAGGCAATAAAGAATAAATCAATTTTCCTGAATCATTATGAGAACAGATATAACCTTGTGGTTTATTTAATAGTATAAGTAAAGTTTCATCATCTAAAACTTCTCCATTTATTTTAATATCATCATGATAAGCTTTTAATGAAGTATTATAAACTCTATTATCATTTATACAAATTTCATTCATTCTTAAAAATTTTTTTGCTTCACTTCTTGTACAATATCCTAAACTAGATAGGTGTGCATCTACTCTTTTATAACTATTTGACATTATTTCTCTTTATTTAAAATAGTTTGGATATTAACATTTTTTTGAATAAAATACAAATATGAAATTAATTGATAAAAAACATAAAATTTATTTGCTAGATGAAGAGAAATTTGATTTTCCAACTTTAAATATGATGAATGATGATTTAGTTGCTATTGGTGGAGATTTTCATCCTCAAAGATTGTTAAATGCCTATGAAAATGGGATTTTTCCTTGGTTTATAGATGATTTAGGATATATTCATTGGTTTAGTCCACAAAAAAGAATGATTTTATACCCAGAAAATTTTAAAGTATCAAAAAGCCTTAGAAAATCAATAACAAACAAAGGATTTATCGTAAAATCAAATGAAAATTTTGAAGAAGTTATTAGATCTTGTGCCAAAATAAAAAGAAAACATGAAGATGGTACTTGGATAAGTGAAGAGTTTATTAAAGCATATACAAATCTACATAAACTTGATATCGCTTTTAGTATAGAGTGCTATTTAAAAGATGAGTTAGTTGGTGGGCTTTATGGAGTTTTAATCGGCGATATCTTTTGTGGAGAAAGTATGTTTTCTTTAGTTCCTGATGCTTCAAAGGTTGCATTTTATCATCTTTGTCAACAAGCCAAACAAAATGGAATAAAAATTATTGATTGTCAAGTTTATAATGACCATTTAGCAAGTTTAGGTGCTTTTGAAATAACTAGAAATGAATACTTTAATCTTTTAAAAGAAAGTTAAATTTTACTATCTTTTCTTAAAATATAAAGTACAATTTTTCTTGTAAAAAGTAATATATTATATAAAATTCTTGAAAATTTATTATCATATTTAAATAAAAAGTGCAATTTACCGAGAATTGTATTCTTTTTTACAGCACTATTTAAAAATTCTAAAGCTTTAGTGCCTTGATAATATGTATTTTTATGTAAAATGATAAATCCATTATTTATATTCAAATTTGTATTATCTTTTATAGTATTTATATTTATCCTAATATCTTTAA
Source organism: Arcobacter lacus (assembly GCF_003063295.1). Taxonomy (NCBI): domain Bacteria; kingdom Pseudomonadati; phylum Campylobacterota; class Epsilonproteobacteria; order Campylobacterales; family Arcobacteraceae; genus Arcobacter; species Arcobacter lacus. The sequence goes on along the minus strand of NZ_MUXF01000010.1, from coordinate 209,984 downwards.
TATCTAAATCAAAATTATCTTTTAATTTTAGATATTTTGCATAACTTTTGCAAAATGGGCACTCTTCATCATAAAAAAGAACTATCTTTTCTTTATTTTTCATTTTCATTTTTTATCCACAATTTATGATATAATTTTCTGTATTTTAAAATAAAAAAGGTAAAAAATGAAAAAACTACTGTTTACTATTTTATTCTTGAGTCTAAGTTTATTTGCTCACAATGATTTTGGTGATGAAGATTTTGAAAAAGCTCAGGAAGCTTATGATAGACAAGATTATACTACTGCTATAAAGTTTTATGAAAAAGCAGCAAATAAAAATAATGTTGATGCTATCTGGTCTTTAGGGTTTATTTACGACAATATCCAAGAACATAAAGGTATAAATGTAAATTTAGAAGAAGCTTTTAAATGGTATAAAAAATGTGCTGATTTAAATGATGAACAATGTTTATTTAACATTGGAAGTATGTATCATGAAGGACATGGTGTAAAACAAGATTATGTTGAAGCCATCAAATGGTATTTAAAATCAGCAGATAAAGGATATATTGATGCCTATTATAATTTAGGTTTATTATATGAAGAAGGACTTGGTGTAAGAAAAAATATTCCTGAAGCTATCAAATGGTATCAAAAAGCTGCTGATTTAGGAGATGAAGAATCACTTGCTGCAGTTAAAGAACTCACTCTAAAACTTCCAAAATAAAGTTTACTATTTATTATAAATATAATATTTTATAATATTATATTTATAAGTTTTTAATATAATTTTTTATAAGATACACAAAATTTTATAAAGGAATTATCATGCAATTAAGAGAAAAATTCTCTCCCACTTGTTTTTTAGCTGCTCTTGGAGCTGGAGGATTAAGTGTTTCATTTTTTATGTATTTAATGTTCTTAGTTCCACATCCAAATACACCAATGGCAACTTATGAGTATGTTATAGAAGCTTTACTTAAAGGTAATTGGTTATCTTTTATAGTGGCTTTTTCTTTAGTTTTTATTTTAGCTTTTGCTTTTTTACATTTTAAATTACTTATCTGGAATACAAAACAATATCTAATGTATAAAAAAACTAAAGCTTATGAAGATTTATTAAATTCTAATGCACAAATTTCGCTTATGACTTTACCTTTGACATATACAATGACAATTAATGTATCTTTTGTTTTAGGTGCTGTTTTTGTACCAAATTTATGGAGCATAGTTGAATATTTATTTCCATTTGCACTTTTAGGTTTTGCTATAAATGGTTATTATGCTTTGAAAATATTTTTTGATTATTTCTCAAGACTTATAATAAAAGGTGATTTTGATTTTACTAAAAACAATAATCTTACACAAATGATTTCGATTTTTGCATTATCAATGATTGCAGTTGGATTTGCTGCTCCTGGAGCTATGAGTCATAATATAGTAATAAATGCAATCGGTATTTTCTTTGCTATATTTTTCGCTTCAGTTTCAATACTTCTTATAGTACTAAAACTTATTTTAGGTTTTAAAAATATGTTTGAACAAGGTGTTGGACTTGAAACTGCACCATCAATGTGGATTATTATTCCAATATTAACTCTTCTTGGAATTACTTTTGTTAGAGTAATTTTTGGATTAGAACATAATTTCCATACTTTAACAAATAAATCGTCACTTTTTGTACTAACTTCTGTTATTTTGTCTTTACAAATAATATTTGGTGTTTTGGGATATTCAGTGATGAAAAAGATGGGATATTTTGAAAAGTTTATAGAATCAAATGAAAAATCAGCTATATCTTTTTCTTTAATTTGTCCTGGTGTTGCTTTTTTTGTTTTTGGAATGTTTTTTATAAACTTAGGGTTAACATACAATGGAATTCTTGAAAAATATTCATTTTCTTATTTTATTCTTATGATTCCATTTATCTACATTCAAATTAAAACCATCTTACTTTTTTTCAGACTTTACAAAAAATTTTCTTTTTAAAAGAAGGAGCTTTATAAGTTTCTTCTTTTCTCTTAATTTTATCAATTCATATTAGTATATTTTATATTAAATATAAAATAATTTCATATTTTATTGACTTTTGCTATTCAAAGTATTATAATTCAAAAAGATATTAATAAGAGGTACTTATATGAATATCATAAGAAATATTTATTATTTTTATATCAATGGTTTTAAAAACATGACTTTAGGTAAAACTTTATGGAAAATTATAATTATAAAACTTATTGTAATTCTTATTTTTCTTAAATTCTTTATTCATGATAAATCTTTTAAAACAGAATATAAAACTTACGAAGAAAAGGTAGATTTTGTTTATAAAAATCTAACAAGAGAAAATTAAATAGGAAATCAAAATGGAAGAACATTTAGTTGATTGGTCAAGAGCACAGTTTGCACTAACAGCAATGTATCATTGGATTTTTGTGCCTTTGACACTTGGACTTGGATTTATTGTTGCTATTATGGAAACAATATATGTAAAAACAAATGATGAATTTTGGAAAAAAACTACAAAATTTTGGATGGGTTTATTTGCAATAAATTTTGCAATTGGTGTTGCAACAGGAATAATAATGGAGTTTGAATTTGGTACAAACTGGGCAAATTATTCTTGGTTTGTAGGAGATATATTTGGAGCTCCACTTGCAGTTGAAGGTATTTTAGCATTTTTTATGGAAAGTACTTTTTTTGCAGTTATGTTTTTTGGTTGGAATAAAGTATTAAAAGGTTTTCACTTATTATCAACTTGGTTAGTTGCAATTGGTTCAAATCTATCTGCTTTATGGATTCTTGTTGCAAATGGTTGGATGCAATATCCAACAGGAATGACTTTTAATCCTGATAGTGTAAGAAATGAAATGAATAATTTTTGGGATGTATTACTTTCACCTGTTGCTGTTAGCAAATTTTTACATACTATTGGAAGTGGATATGTTTTATCTTCACTTTTTGTTATAGGAGTTAGTGCTTGGTTTTTACTTAAAAAAAGAGATATTTTGTTTGCAAAAAAATCTATGATTATTGGAGCAAGTTTTGGACTTATTACTTCACTATTTTTAGTTTTAAGTGGTGATGAATCAGCACATCAAGTAGCTCTTAAGCAACCAATGAAACTTGCAGCAATGGAAGGACTTTATGAAGGGAAAAAAAACGCTGGAATTGTTGCAGTTGGAATTTTAAATCCTAATAAAACTTTAGAAAATAACGAAGAACCATTTCTATTTGAGTTCACTCTTCCTTATGCTCTTTCACTTTTATCTTATCATGATAAAAATGCTTTTGTTCCAGGAATTAAAGATTTGGTTTATGGAAATGAAGAACAAGGAATAATTAGCACTCAAGAAAAAATAAATAGGGGTAAAATAGCAATAAAAGCATTAGAAGAGTATAAAGAAGCTAAAAAAATTAATAACTCTATTAAAATGCAAGAAGCAGAAACAATTTTAAGAGAAAATATAAAATATTTTGGATACGGACATATTAAAAATGTAGAAGATGTAATCCCACCTATCACACTTAATTTTTACTCATTTCATATAATGGTAGGACTTGGTATTTGGTTTATTTTACTTTTTATCGTAGTTTTATTTTTACTTTTAAAAAAAGATATTATGAATTATCCTTTAGTTTTAAAATCAGCACTTTTTAGTATTCCTTTAGGATATGTAGCAAGTGAAGCAGGATGGATTGTTACTGAAGTTGGAAGACAACCTTGGGCTATTCAAGATTTGATGCCTGTTGGAGTTGCTGCAACAAAAATAGCCTCAACAAACGTAATCATCAGCTTTTTCATATTTGCTATTTTATTTACTGTGTTACTTATTGCAGAAATCAAAATTATGACCAAACAAATACAAATTGGTCCAAATAAGGAGCATTAAAATGGGATTTGGTAATTTAGAACTTATAACACTTCAACAATATTGGTGGATAATAATATCTTTATTAGGTGGTCTTTTTGTATTTATTATGTTTGTTCAAGGAGGACAAACTTTAATAGACAAATTAAGTGAAAATGAAACTGAAAAAACTATGTTAATAAATAGTATAGGAAGAAAATGGGAACTTGGTTTTACAACTTTAGTTCTTTTTGGTGGAGCACTATTTGCTGCTTTTCCACTTTTTTATTCTACAAGTTTTGGAGGAGCTTATTGGGTTTGGTTAGCAATTTTATTTTGTTTTATTATTCAAGCAGTTAGTTATGAATATAGAACAAAACCAAATAACTTTTTAGGTCAAAAAACATATGAAATGTTTTTAAAAATTAATGGAAATATTGGAACATTTTTACTTGGAGTTGCTATTAGTACTTTTTTTAGTGGAAGTGAATTTATAATTGATAGTAATAACTTTGTAGGTTGGCAAAATCCTTTAAGAGGTTTAGAAGCACTTTTAAATCCATACAATTATTTACTTGGATTTTCACTTGTTTTTTTAGCAAAAATAAGTGGAGCTTTATATTTTATAAATAACATAGATTATGAAAAGATTAGAGAAAAAGCTGTTAATTCTATAAAAATAAATATGCTTTTATTTCTTTTTTTCTTTTTAGGATTTATGTTTTGGATTCTTACAAAAGATGGATTTGCACTAAAAAATGGCATTGTTTTTATAGAAAAATATAAATATTTATTTAATTTTATTGAAATGCCAATCATTTTAGGTATGTTTTTGATTGGTGTAATTATGGTAATTGTTGCAGTATTTATGACAATTATATTCAAAAAAACTTGTTGTATAAAAACAGGTGGAGGTGGAATTGTTTTAACTGTTATGTCACTTTTATTAAATGTTGGATTTAACAATACTTCGTATTATCCATCAACAAGTGACCTACAAAGCAGTTTAACTATTATGAATAGTTCTGGAAGTCATTATACACTTATGACTATGAGTTATGTTTCTTTAATGGTACCCTTTGTACTAGCTTATATAGCTTTTGCTTGGTATAGTATGGATAGAGTAAAAATAACAAAAGATGAAATTGAATCAAAAGATTCTCATAATTATTAAAAGGAGTTTTTATGGAATATATTAGTGAATTAATTTGGTTAAGTCTTTGGCCAATTGTTATATATTTGGCATATAAAATCTCGATAAAAAATGCAACTAAAGATATAAAATAATTTTTAAGGAAATGATAAATGAGAATTAAATTATATTTACTCTTTATAATTGCTTTTATTTCATTTTTAGTATATGGAATTATAAATCAAAAAAATTATGACACTAAAGCAAAAAGATTGGCTTGCCAAAATAGTACTACAACTTTTGAAAAAAATTATACTAAAGATTTAGATTTTGCAAAAAAACTTCTTGTAAGTTCAAACTATGAAATAAAATCAGATATTAAATATTCGAATAATATGCAAAGCAATCTTTTGGGCAATTTTTCGACTAAAGAGAGTGACAAAATTTTGTACGAAATTTTAAATAGTTTTAAATCTTTAGATAAAAACTATAATGAAAAATTGACAATTTCATATTATATTTATGAAAATGATAAAAAGGATGAAGGTAAAAAAAATAAAGAAGCTTTTTCATATGCTGGTTATTTAGTTTTTGAATTTAAACTTAGAAATGAACTATTATATAAAATACAACTTGACTATCTAAACATAGATACAAGTGATATAAAATCTAGAATAAAATGTGTAATCGAATCATTTTTAACTATTTAAAATAAAAGGCAAGAAAATTTTCTTACCTTTTTTGAATAGTTGCCATATTATTTGAAGTTTTCAAAACTTCTACTTTTTCACCTTCTACAAACTCTTTTGCATCAAGGATTGAATCAATCTCCCAATAAGTTCCTTTATAAAAAACTTTAGAGTTTTTAATTTCCCCTATTCCTTTTTCATCAAAAAAATTATCTGAAACTTCAGTTTGAGATTTGAAAAATTTATCCAAAGATTTTCTTCTAAATAAAAAAAGAAAAATTAAAGAGAGTAAAGATATAACTGCAAGTTGCCAAATAGCTCCTGAAAAAATAAAGAAAAAGCTAATGATGGCAACAACTAAAAATCCAACTCCAAACCAAATAATTATAAAAGAGGCAATAAAAGCCTCAAGAGCAACTAAAGTCACTCCAATAGCCAATAAAGTATATGGATCAATTACACTAAGCATTGTTAGAGTTTCCATTACTTACCCCTTTAAAAAATGCGTCTCCCAAAACAGAAGTTGAACCTATCATAGAAGTTACATCATAAGGTAAAATCATTTTATCAGTTGAACTACTTTCTGCAAGTGCTTTAAATGCAACTATCCTATCTTTTGCAAGTAAAAACTCTGCTGCTTTTTCATTTTCCATCATAGAGATATTTATAAGTCTCATAGCTTCTTGTTGACCAGCTGCTAATTGTTCTTGCTCATATCTTTTTGCATTTGCCATTCTTTCAATTGCTTCTGCTTTTAAAATCTCACTTTGTTTAAAAGCTTCTGCTTCTCTGATTTGTGCCTCTTTTTGAGCTTCTGCTCTTGTTTGAATAGCTCTTTTTTCTCTTTCAGCTTCCATTTGCATATTCATAGCTTTTTCTATTGAAGGAGGAACAGAAATATCAGCTATTTCAACTCTTGTTACTTTTATTCCCCAGTTTGTTGCTGCACTTCCAAGTTCACTTTGAAGTTTTGCATTTAGAGTTTCTCTATTTGATAAAGTATCATCTAAATCCATTCCTCCAATTTCAGCTCTTAAAGTTGTCATTGCTAAATTTGCTATTGCATCTTTAAAATTCATTACATTATAAGTTGCTTGAACTGCATCATCAACTTTACAAAAAACTATTCCATCAATTGAAATATTTACATTATCTTTTGTGATTACTGATTGTTTTTCAATATCAACTAATTGTTCTCTTGAAGTAAGAATTGCTCTTACTCTATCAACAACTGGAATAATTATATGAAAACCTCCATGTAAAACTTTATTAAATTTTCCAAGTCTTTCAACTACATATAAATCAGATTGAGAAACTATTTTAACACCTTTTGAAATAATAATAATTGCAAAAAATATTATTGCAACTGCAAATGCAATACTTCCTTCCATAAAAATCCTTTATTTTGATATAAATTACTATTATTATACTGTAATTTATTTTTTTATTATGTTTTTTAAATTTAAATTGAATCTATTTCCCATTTCTAATGGTTCGATAGTAATAAAAATTCTATTTTTATCACAAAACTCTTTTACCATAGCAAGCCCTAGTCCAAAACCATCATTTTTTGGATTTTCTTGAAAATATTTATCAAAAACTATAAAAAGATTTTTTGTGTCTATTTTTTCGCCTTTATTAAAAATTGACAATATATTTTCTTTATATGATATATCTATTAATGGAGTATTTTTATCATTATATTTAATAGCATTTAATATCAAATTATCAATAGTTTTTACAAAACCATTTAAATCAGTTAAAACTTTTATATTTGGTAAATCAATATTAATTTTTGTATTTTCTTTTATATCTTCAAACTTTTCAATAGAAGATTTTATTATTTCATCAAGAAAGAACTCTTGTTTTTCTATTTTATCTATCTCTTTTTTTATCTCATATTCCATATTTTCATAAAGTTTTAAAAGACTATTATTTGCTTGTTCTATTCTTTGTAACCTTTTTAAACTTTTTTCATCATTTATAGTTTTTTCCAAAAGTTGTACATTCATTTTTATAGTTGAAACAGGAATATTTAACTCATGAATTGTTTCTTTCAAATTTTGCTCAAGTTTTTCATCACTTTTAAATAAAGGTTTTAATAAAGAGTTTGAAAAAGTTAAAAATATAGCTAATCCTAAAATTATCAATGGAACTATAATATAAATAAAAAGTTCTTGATTTAAACCAAATTTAGAGATAAAAAAATAGTTTAAATATAAAATTATTACTAAACAAAAAGTAAAAATTATAGAAATAGAAATTAAAAAATCTCTTTTTTTAGAATTCAATTTTATATCCTATTCCTTTTATATTTACAATCACATTTGCATCTGAAAAAAGTTTTTTAATTTGATTTATATAAACTCTAATTGAGCCTTCACTATAATCTTCATTTGCTGCCCAAAGCCTATTTATAATCATCTCTTTTGTAACAATATCTCCCCTATTTTCAATAAATAATTCAATCAAATCTAAGATTTTTGTAGGAAGATTTAAATCTACACCATTTTCATAAATTCTTTTATTTATAGGATTAAAATCTAAAGTTTCTGTTAAATTAATAAGTTCAAATTGTTTTTTATTTCTTTTTAAAAGAGCTTTTATTCTTAAAAGTAACTCATCTAAATCAGCTGGTTTTTTTAAATAATCATCACAACCTTTTAAAAAAGCATCATGCAAAGTATCTTTATCCTTGTATGAAGTTAAAAATATAGTTGGTGTGTTGTCCTCGCCTTTTCTTAAACTTGATAAAAGTTCTAAACCATTTATTTTAGGAACATTTATATCAAAAATATATAAATCATAATTTTTTTCATAATTTAAACTCAGACACTCTTCACCATCTTTTGCAATATCTACAGTGAATTTTTCTTCAGCTAAAAAATCTTCTAAAGTTGAAGCAAAAAGCTCGTCATCTTCTAATATCAATATTTTATACATTTACTTTTTTTTCTTTTTTTGAGAATACTTTTCTTTTAATCTTTTTCTTTCTTCAAACTCTTTTTTAACAGCATCTGGATCTGAAGTATTAATACCTTCTCTTTTTTCAATAGGAATTTTTCCTTTGAGTTTTGGATTTAGTTCAAAAAATTCATCTAAATCCTTAATTTCATAAACAACGCCTTTATTATGAAGTTCTATTCGTCTTGGATAATTTAAAATATAACACTGTGAAAAATCTTTTTCAATTACACCTTTTGTTGAAAGACTTTTAAAAATATCATATTTATAAATTACAAAAAATACAATTGTTACAACAAAAGTTATAATAACAATATCCAAATCTATTCCTTTTTATTTTTGATATTTTCTTCAAACTCTTTATACATTTTTTTATATTGAAATTTTTCATCAAATATTTGATCTTTGTATTCAATTAGAAAATCAATCTTTTCATCTGTTGTTTTATTTATTGGATTTACTCCAAACATTTTCATTAAAATCCATAAAGGAAATCCCATTTTACCAATTTTTATATCATAAAAAGCTTCATTTCTAATAGTGATATAATAATCATCATACCACTTTCCATTTATATCTATTTTCCAAATTGTTCCATTTCCAAAAGTTGCTTTATAATCACTATCCTCTTCTAAATAGAAATCTATAGTTTTTAGCTTAGCTTTTATGATGTTCAACTCTTTTTGATATTTTGAAAACATATATTTCTCTATCCTTATAAATCAAAGAGTATTTTGTATTATTCTACCAAAATAGTTATTAATATTAATAACATAATAATTTGGTTATAATCGAAGCATTTATCAATATATTTTAGGAGTATCATATAGTGACAAAAAATTTTTTAATTTTTTTAGGCTTTATAATTCTTGCTTACATTGTAGTGGCTTATGAAAATTTTACAGTAATTTTAAGTGGAATTGCAATCTTTTTAATTGGAATGTTTTTTATGCAAGATGGTTTTAAACAACTTTCTGGTGGTATTTTAGAAAAACTACTTCAAAAGTTTACAAGTAACACTTTTTATGCTATTGCAACTGGTTTTTTTTCAACATCAATTGTTCAAAGTTCCACAATTATTACTTTAGTAGTTATTTCATTTTTAAGTGCTGAGCTTTTAACATTAGTTCAAGGTATTGGAATAATCTTTGGTTCAAATCTTGGAAGTACAACAACAGCTTGGATTGTTTCAAGTTTAGGAGTTGATGTAAAAATATCTAAATATGCTTTTCCTATGATTGTATTTGGAGTTATTTTAAGATTTACAAAAACAAATGGGCTAAAAGGTAGTGGAAATGTTCTATTAGGACTAGGATTTATCTTCCTTGGAATTGCTTATATGAAAGATGGATTTGATGTAATGAAAGAATCTATTGATTTAGCTTCTTTTGCTATGGAAGGTTATCTTGGAATAATCATTTATATTTTAATAGGTATTTTTGTTACTGTTGTTATCCAATCAAGTGCTGCAACTTTAGCAATAGTTATTACAGCACTAAATGCTGATAGTATCACATACTTAAATGCTTTAGCTTTAGCTATAGGAGCAAATGTTGGTACAACATTAACTGCTATTTTAGCTTCATTTACATCAAATGAAAATGGGAAAAGAGTAGCTTTTGTTCATTTCACTTTTAATATTATTTCTGCAGTTTTTGTAACTATATTTATATTTCAGTTTCAAATATTAGTTGACTTTCTAGCTCCATATTTAGGTATTAGCAATAATAACTATGGTATGAAATTAGCACTATTTCATACTATGTTTAGTGCTGTTGGAATTATCCTTTTAACACCATTTATAAAGCAGTTAGTAAAAATATCTGAAAATTTAATCAAGAAAAAAGTATCAGCTGCATCAAAACCAAAATATTTATTAAAATCAAATTTAGATGTTCCTGACGTTGCTGTTGTTTCTATTAGAAAAGAGATAATAAATCTTTATGAAAACTGTCAAAAAGCAATGCTTCATGCTTTAAATTTACATACAACAAATTTAACAAAAGAAAATTTAAATGCACAATTATCAAAAGAACTTACAATAATTGATACAAATATAGATGAAATTTATCAAACAAATATAAAAAATCTTTATAGTGAAATTATAGAATATTCATCATTTGCACAAGAAAATATGCTAGATTTCCATCATACAGAAATTGGTGATTTGAAAAGAAGTGCTGCTTTAATAATTGAAGTGTTAAAAGATACAAGAGATATTCAAAAAAATGTAAACTTTTATTTAAAAAGTAAAAATGAATATATAAAAGAAGAGTATAATATATTAAGAAAAGAGATTGCCGAAATTTTAATAGATATAAATACTTTATCAACTATTGAAACAGATATCGAACAACTAACTCAATTAGAAGTTATAAAGACAACTTTAGCTGAAAATGATTTAGCAAGTTCAGAAGAAATTGGTGCATTAATAAGAGAAGATAAAATCAAAGCAACAATGGCAACTTCATATATGAATGATAGTGCAACAGGTTATTCTATTCAGAAAAAACTTGTTGAAGTTGCAACAATTTTATTTATTAATAATAATCTTTTAAAAGAGATAGGAGAACAAAAACATGAAACTAAGTAAAATCGTAGATAAAGTAAAAAAGTATTTAAAACAAGATAGTTTAAAAGATTCAAAAAAAGAGAAAGTAAAAGAAATAATCGAAAGATTAGAAGAAAAAAAAGAAAAAATAAAAAAAGAGATAAAAGAATCTGAAAAACAAAAAGATAAAGAAAAACTTCAAAAAGAGCTTGATGCAATTATCAATCTAATCGAAAAAAGTAAAACTCTTATTTAAAACTTGTAAAATTTTGTCTCAAAGCTTCATAAGCGACTATTGAAACTGAATTAGCGATATTTAAGCTTCTTGCATCATTTGTCATAGGAATTGTTATACAAGTCTTAGGGCTTAATGATAGTAAACTTTCTGGAAGTCCTGCATCTTCTCTTCCAAAATAAAAATAATCACCTACATTAAACTTAACATCAAAATATACTTGTTTTGTTTTAGTAGTTGCTAAAAAATGTCTATCATTAAATGGATTTTTTGCCCAAAAATCTTCAATATTTTCATATTCAAAAACTTCTAAATCATACCAATAATCAAGTCCAGCACGACGAACTTCTTTTTCTGTAATTTCACCAAAACCATAAGGTTTTATAAGATGAAGTTTACAATTTAATGCAAAACATAATCTTCCTATTGTTCCTACATTTCCTGGAATTCGTGGCTCTAATAAAACTATATTAAACATTTTATAAAATCACCGTTTTATTTCCATGAACAAAAACTCTATCATTTAAAAGTAATTCAAAAGCATTTGATAAAACGATTTTTTCTACATTTCTTCCTGCATTTCTCATATCTTCCCAAGAATAACTATGATCAACTCTTACAACATCTTGAAAAATAATCGGACCTTCATCTAAATCATTTGTTACATAATGTGCAGTTGCACCTATGATTTTAACTCCTCTTTCATGAGCTTGTTTATATGGATTTGCTCCAATAAATGCTGGTAAAAATGAGTGATGAATATTTAATACTTTTTTAGGGAAATTTTCTACGAATTTTGGAGTTAAGATTCTCATATATTTTGCAAGAACAATTAATTCTGGTTCATATTCGTTGATTTTTGCAATCATTTTATCTTCATGTTCTTCTCTGCTAAGACCTTCAGCACTAATACATGTAAAAGGAATATTGAACTTTTCAACTAACTCTTTTAAATATTCATGATTTGCAATAACAGCTTTTATATTTGCATTTAATTCACCAGCAATGTATCGAATAAGTAAATCACCTAAAACATGAGACTCTTTAGTTGCAAGTATTACAACATCTTTTTTCTCTTTTTTGTTTAGTTTGATTGATGCACCTGAAGGTAAAACTTCAGTAAGTTCTTTTAATAAAATATTTTTTGATACTTTTCCAGAAATTATACTTCTCATAAAAAATTTTTTGCTATCTGGATCAACATATTCAGCATTTTGTTCTATATTTAAGTTATTTGCAAAAAGAACTTTTGAAATGTTATAAACCAAACCTTTTGCATCTTCTGTATCAATTAAAAGTATATATTCTTCCATATTTATCCTATGATTATTCAAGTTTAAATTTTTAAAGCTTGAATGATACCATTTTATAGATTAATAGTTATATCATAGAAATAAGTTTTTCTTTATACTTTTCTAAATCAAAATCTTTTACTCTAGCAACTCCTGATTCAACAGCACCCAAAGCAACAGCCGATGAAACTTCAACCATCAATCTTTTATCAAATGGAATAGGAATAATATAGTTTTTACCATAAGTTAAATTTCCAAAAGATTCTTTTATTTGTTCAGTTATTGGCTCTTTTGCCAAATTTGCTATTGCTTTAGCAGCACAAAGTTTCATTTGCATATTTATTGTTCTTGCTTGAACATCAAGTGCTCCTCGAAAAATAAAAGGAAAGCCTAAAACATTATTTACCTGATTAGAATAATCTGAACGACCAGTTCCTACTATAGCCTTTGGTTTAACTTCAAATACCTCTTCAGGGAAAAGTTCAGGAGTTGGATTTGCTAAAGTAAAAACTATTGGTTCTTCACTCATAAGTTTTATATGTTCTTGAGAAAAAGTTCCTGGTTTTGATAAACCTAATACCATATTTGCATCTTTAAATGCTTCTTCCATTGTTGTAATGTCAGTTTGTGTGATAAACTCTTTTTTATATTTATTCAAATCAGTTCTTCCTTTATGAATCACACCTTTTGAATCGCACATAATTAAATTTTTTACTCCAAGTTCTTTATACATAGTTGAACAAGCAATAGCTGCTGCACCAGCTCCAACAACAACTATTTTCATATCTTCAATTTTTATACCAATCATTTCACTTGCATTCATCAACGCAGCACTTGTAATAATCGCTGTACCATGTTGATCATCGTGCATAATTGGAATATTTAACTCTTCAACTAATTTTTTTTCTATTTCAAAACATTCAGGAGCTTTTATATCTTCAAGATTTATTCCACCAAATGTTGGACTAATAGCTTTTACAATATCACAAAATTTATCAATATCTTTTTCATCAACTTCAATATCAAAAGAGTCAATAGCTGCAAATTTTTTAAATAATACAGATTTTCCTTCCATAACAGGTTTTGAAGCAAGAGCACCAATATCACCAAGTCCAAGAACAGCTGTTCCATTTGAAATAACTGCTACAAGATTTCTTTTTGATGTATATTCAAAGGCTAATTCAGGATTTTTTTGTATCTCTTCACAAGGATAAGCAACACCTGGTGTATAAGCCAATGATAAATCTCTTTGAGTTTCCATTTTTTTAGTAGCTTGAATAGCAAGTTTTCCAGCATTTGGGAATTTATGATAATCCAAAGCTTCATCTTTTGTAACTTTTACACCCATTTTTTTCCTTTATTGATTATTAAAATTGACAAATAGTAACAAAAGGATACTTAAATAAATATATCTTATATAAATAAATAACAATTTAATTACTTAGCATTATAATTCCGGCAAATCTTCCTGTATTTTTCTCTTTTCTATATGAAAAATATGGTTTATTTGAACATTTTGTACAAATAGAAGAAATTTCTATATTTTTTATTCCCAAATTTTCTAAAAGTTTTTTATTTATTCCTTGTAAATCAATATTATTTCCAAAAACAAACTCTTTTCCAAAAGATTTTTCAACAATATTTTTGAGTTCATCATTTACTTCATAACAACATTTTTGGATACTTGGTCCCATAATTACTTTTATATTTTCTGTTTTACAAGAAAAATCTTCTATCATTTTTTTTGCAGTTATTTCTGATATTTTTAAAAAAGTTGAGTTTCTTCCTGCATGAATAGCTGCAATTACTCCTTTTATTTCATCAAACATCAAAATAGGAATACAGTCAGCAACCATAACCATCAAAGGAAGATTTTTTGTTTTTGTTATAAGTGCATCACAATTATCTATATATTTTGGTGAATTTTCATCTACAACTACGACATTTGCGCTATGAATTTGATTCATATAAGATAAATCTTCATTTTTATAATCATATTTTAAAGCTAATTTTTGCCTATTTTTATCTACATTTTCTTTTATATCATCAACATGATAAGCTAAATTTCCATCAGTTTTATCACTAAAAAAGTATTTTACACCCATCTTTATTCTCTTAATTTTGATTTAGTTATAATTTATCCAAAAATTGTTTAAGGACTAACTTTGAGTAGATTTGATGAAAGAGCAAAAGATTGGGATAAAAAGCAAACAACTCTTGATAAAAGTGATGCTTGTATAAATCACTTAAAAGAAAAAATTGATTTTTCAAATATAAAAAATATTTTAGATTATGGTTGTGGAACAGGACTTATAGCTTTTAATTTAGTAGAAGAAAACAATGAAGTTTTAGGACTTGATAACTCTACTGGAATGATAGAGGAGTTTAATAAAAAAGTAAAAGAAAAAAATTTATCAAACATAAAAGCAAAAAAACACAATATTTTAGAAGAAAATTTACCAAAAAATAGTTTTGATTTGATAGTGATTTCTATGTCACTTCATCATATTGAAGATATTGATATGTTTTTAAAAAAAAGCTTTGAAGCTTTAAAAAATGGCGGATATATTTGTATAAATGATTTGGATAAAGAAGATGGCTCATTTCATGTAAAGCATAATAATGAAGGAGTTTATCACTTTGGATTTAGTGAAGATGAATTGTTGGAAACTGCTAAAAAGATTGGTTTTAGTGACTTTTCTTTTGATATAGTTTATATTTATAAAAGAGAAAATGGAAATTTTCCAATCTTTAATTTCATAGCAAAAAAGGCTTAAAAATGGAAAAATTTGTAATATTTGGAAACCCAGTAGTTCACTCAAAATCACCTCAGATGCAAAATGCAGGATTAAATCACATAAACTACAATGGAGTTTATGAAAAGCATCATTTAGAAGATGGAAGTAAAATAAAAGAGACTTTTTTAAAAAATGGTTACAGTGGTGCAAATATAACTGTACCACATAAAGAAGTTGCATTTATAAATGCGGATACAGTAAAAGGTTTAGCTCAAAAAATAAAAGCAGTAAATACTTATAAATTAGTAGATGGAAAAATAGAAGCATATAATACTGATGCTCCTGGTTTTTTAAAAGCAATTGAAAGTTTTGGTGAAGTAAAAAATGTACTTTTATTAGGGGCAGGAGGAACTGCAAAAGCTATTGCAATAGCTTTACAAGAAAAAAATATCAAAGTAACTGTTTTAAATAGAAGTGAAAATAACTTGAAATTTTTTATTGAAAATAATATACAAGCTTACACTTGGGCAGAGTTTGAACCTGAAATTTATGATTTAGTAGTAAACTCTACAAGTGCAGGACTAAAAGATGAACTTCTTCCTGCTCCAAAAGAACTTCTTGAACCAATACTAAAAAATGCTTCTTTTGCTTTTGATTGTATTTATGGGAAAATCACACCATTTTTAGCTTTAGCAAAACAAAATGGTTGCCAAATAAAAGATGGTGAAGATATGCTTTTATATCAAGGTGTTTTAGCGTTCGAATTATTTACGGGTCATAAATCCGACAATACGGTAATAGAAGCTATGAGAAAAGGTTTAAAAGGAGAATAAAAATTCTTCTTTTATTTCATCGCCAATAAAACCTTATACTCTTCAAGTGCAAAATCATCTGTCATACCGCTTATATAGTCTATTATTAGTCTTACTCTAAAGTAAAATTCTAAGATTTTATACTCTTGTAGATTTTGTTTATCTAATTTTTCAACATCATTTTTATAAGCAACTATTTGTTTTTTTGAGATTCTTTTTATCAATCTTCTTGAGATAAAACAATCTATTTTTTCATCTTTTAAAAGTTTTGAGAAATCAACTTCATCGAGTTCTAAAAGTGGTTTATATATTTCAAATAAAGAGTTTATTATCGTATAAGCTTGAAGTTCCAAAGTTTGAACTTCTGCATTTTGATAGATATATTTTGTAGAAATATCTTGTAAAATCTTCAAAGTTTTATAATATTCGCTTTGTTTATCAAACTCTAAAAGTGCATAATTAAAACTTCCTTCAAAAATTGCCTCATGATTTTGTACAAAAACTTTTGAAACATAATTTACAAAATTTGTAACCAAACCAACTCTTAAAAAAGTGAAAAACATATTAAATTGATATGGTTCTTCACTACTTTT
This sequence comes from Arcobacter lacus, assembly GCF_003063295.1. Lineage (NCBI taxonomy): Bacteria > Pseudomonadati > Campylobacterota > Epsilonproteobacteria > Campylobacterales > Arcobacteraceae > Arcobacter > Arcobacter lacus. The sequence goes on along the minus strand of NZ_MUXF01000010.1, from coordinate 193,145 downwards.
TGCTTTTTCATACTGTTTTTCAATTATTCCTAAAAGAAACTCTTCTTTCTCTTTTTGGCACTCTTTTTTTATGATGTTATAAACTTCATCTAAAGATAAAATACCTTTTTCAACACTATCTTCCAAATCAGCAGTTAAATAAGAAATATCATCAGCTGCTTCCATAATATAAGTTATTGGAAATCTATGACCAGCTTCTATTTTTAAACTTTTTTGTATCTTTTCAACCAAATCTTTTTCACTAAAATAAAAACCTGGCTTTTTCTTCAAATATGATAGATTTTCTTCTTTTGAAGGTTTTTCTTCAAAAGCTCCTCTTGTATATTTTAAAACTGAAATTATTTGAAAATATGAAAGATTTAGTCTTTGAAGTTTTGTGATAATTCTTATTGCTTGTGCATTTCCATCATAGTTACAAATATCTTTTGAAATTAGTTCTTTTAAATTTCTCAATTCATTTGTAGATGCTTCAAACTTATCTAAAATAGGTAAAACATTCATTTTTAGCCATTTATTTATAGTCTCTTCTGCAAAATGTCCAAAAGGTGGATTTCCTATATCGTGAAGTAAACTAGTCATTTCAGAAGTTGAAATAAAAGCATTTTCAAACTCTTCTAATCCAAACTTTTCTAAACTCTCTTTTTTTAATTCAGCTAAAATAGTTCTAGCTATAAACCTTGCATTTTGCGAAACTTCCATAGAGTGTGTAAGTCGTGAACGAATAGAAGCATTTAACTCTAAAGCAAAAACTTGAGTTCTTTTTTGAAGTCTTCTAAAAGCAGATGAAGATAAAACTCTACCTCTATCACTTTCAACTGTTATTTCTATATCTTTTGAAGGGTAAAATTCTCTATCTAAAATAAATTTTTCTTTATAATCTATCATATCTTTTCCTTAAAAATTTAATTCTACTAAAAATTCGATTAATTCACTGTTTTATATATTTTAATTATTAATTTTATATAATAAAAGAGTTTCAAATATAAATAAATTTTAAAACTAAAATAAGGAATTAAAATTGAAGAAAAAAAATCATATTAAAAAAATATCAGACTATGCGATGGTTGGTGGTTTAGGTTCACTTTTAGTTGTAGGTTTAGTTGGTTGTGGAGACAACTCATCAAATAATCAACAACAAAATCAAAATAACTCAACATTTACAAATGCTAGCCAACAACAAGGAGCTTTCGTAGTTGTAGAACAAAGCGCAGATGGTCAATATAAAATTGCAGATGAATTTCCAGCATCAAAAACAACAATTGTATTAAGAACTCCAGATGGAAATGAAAGAATTTTATCTCAAGAAGAAATAGATAAATTAGTTAAAGAAGAAGAAGCAAAAATTGATGCAGGAACTTCACCACTTACAAATTCTGAAATGTCAAGCGGTGGAATGGGACTTGGTGGAGTTTTATTATCTTCAATTGCAGGAGCAATGATTGGTTCTTGGCTTGGTAATAAACTATTTAATAATCAAAATTTCCAAAATCAAAAAGCAGCACAATACAAATCTCCTCAAACATATAGCAAATCTCAAAGTTCGTTTAATAAACCTGCAGCTACAACAAATTCTAGTACAGGTGCTAAAAAAACTGGTTTCTTTGGTGGAAATACATCATCTAGTACTACAAATTCATCAAGTTTTGGAAGTTAAAATATGAAATTAGAAAAATTAAAACCGTTAACAGACGAATATTTAGAATCAATTGGCTTTATTTGGCACACAGATAAAGATAATAGTTCATATATAAGTGATGAAATAGTCGTAATAAATGAAGATGAAGCTAATGCTTTTTATGAAGCAACAAATGAACTTTACGATATGTTCGTAGAAGCTGGTCAATATGTAATCGATAATGATTTATTTCATGAATTAAATATTCCTTTTAATTTAGTAGAGATTATAAAAGAGTCTTGGGAAAATGAAGTTCATTGGCATTTATATTCAAGATTTGATTTAGCTGGTGGAATAGATGGTCATCCAATAAAATTGATAGAATTTAACGCAGATACACCAACTTCACTTTTTGAAACTGCAATTATTCAATGGGCAATTTTAAAAGCAAATGGCTTAGATGAAGCTAGTCAATTTAACAATTTATATGAAGCTTTAAAAGATAATTTCAAAAGAATTATTACACTAAATAGCGATATTGAAAAATTTGAAGAGTATTATTCAAATCTTGGTTGGAAAATTTTATTTTCATCAATATCGAGCTCAATTGAAGATATAAATACTACAAAACTTCTACAACATATTGCTAGTGAAGCTGGATTTAATACAGATTTTGAATATATTGAAAATGTACAATTTAGTGATGATGGTATTTTCAAAGATGATGAACTTTTTGAATTTTGGTTTAAACTTATTCCTTGGGAAGATATTGCAATACAAGAAAGTGAATTAGCTTTAATTTTAACAGAAATTATAAAAGAGAAAAAAGCAATTATTTTCAATCCAGCATATACTCTTATGTTCCAATCAAAAGCATTTATGAAAGTTTTATGGGATTTATATCCAAATCACCCTTTACTTTTAGAGACATCTTTTGAACCTTTAAAAGGTAAAAAACAAGTAGAAAAAAGAGCTTTTGGAAGAGAAGGAGCAAATACAAAAATCATAAATGCTGATGGTTCTATTGATACACAAACTTCAGGAGATTATGAAGGACATAAAGCTATTTATCAAGAGTATGTAGAGTTTCCAAAAGATGAAAAAGGTGATTGCTATCAAGCCGGAGTATTCTATGCTTATGAAGCTTGTGGTTTGGGATTTAGAAAAGGTGGAAAAATCTTAAACAATATGTCAAAGTTTGTAGGGCACATCATCAAATAAGTAGAAAGATAAAAAATGACTAAAGAAGAGTACGATTTAAATATAGAAAAATTAATATCTTGGGCTAATGCTTATTATGTTTTTGATAATCCAATAGCAACTGATGAAGAGTATGACAAATTAGCAAGACTTTGTTTAGCTTATGAGCAAGAAAATCCAAAACTTTCTCATCCAAATTCACCAAATAAAAGAGTTGGTGGAATTGTTTTAGATGGATTTATAAAAGCTTCTCATCTTAGTCGTATGTGGAGTCAAGAAGATGTTTTTAATACGCAAGAACTTGAAGATTGGATAAAAAGAGCTTCAAAAGTAAATACAAATCTAGAGTTTTTTTGTCAACCTAAGTTTGATGGAGCTTCTTTAAATCTTATTTATGAAAATGGTATTCTAAAACAAGCTATTACAAGAGGTGATGGAACTGTTGGTGAAGATGTAACAAACAATGCAAAAACAATTTTTTCTATTCCACTTGAAATAGAAGAAAAATCTTTAATAGAGATTCGTGGTGAAGTTGTAATAAAAAAAGCAGATTTTGAAAAAATCAACATTGAAAGAGCAAAAAATGGTGAACAACTTTTTGCAAATCCTAGAAATGCCGCAGCTGGAAGTTTAAGACAACTTGATTCAAATATAACTGCAAAAAGAAAGCTATTTTTCAATGTTTGGGGAATTGGTCAAAATTCATTAGAACATAAAAAATATTCACAAATTATGGAATATATATACTCTTTAGGATTTGAAAGACCTCAAATGCAAACATTAGCTTCAAATATAGAAGAAATAGAAAGTTTATACCACAAATTTATCTCTATAAGAAATGATTTTGAAATGATGCTTGATGGAATGGTTATAAAAATAGATGATATAGAAACACAAGAAGAACTTGGTTATACAGTAAAATTTCCAAGATGGTCATGTGCTTATAAATTTCCAGCAGTTGAAAAAACAACAAAACTAAAAGCAATAACTTTACAAGTTGGTCGAACAGGAATTATAACTCCAGTAGCAGAAGTAGAACCAACACTAATTGACGGTTCAACTGTTAGCCGTGCAACATTACATAACTTTGATGAAATCGAAAGATTAGATTTAAAAATAAATGATGAAGTAATTATTATAAAAAGTGGAGATATCATCCCAAAAATCACAAAAGTATTTTTTGAGCGAAGAAAAGGAGATGAAATAACTATATCTCGCCCTACTTCATGTCCTACTTGTAATAGTGAAGTTTTAGATGAAGGAACGATGATAAAATGTCAAAATCTTGATTGTCCATCAAGAGTTGTGAACTCAATAATCTATTTTGCTAGTAAAAATTGTATGAATATAGATGGTCTTGGAAATAAAATAGTTGAACAACTATTTAATGAAAAAAAGATTTATGATATTTTAGATATTTATTCTTTAAAATATGAAGATTTACAAGATTTAGAAGGTTTTAAAGAGAAAAAAATAAACAATCTTCTAAATGCGATAGAAAATACAAAAGGTAGTGAACTTCATAGAGTTATAAATGCTTTAGGAATAGAACATATAGGTGAAGTTGCTTCAAAACAAATATGTTTAGAATTTAGCTTAGATGTGATAAATAAAGATTATGATTCACTAATAGCACTTGATGGTTTTGGTGAACAAATGGCAAATTCATTTATTGAATTTATGAGAGTAAATAAAAATTTAGTTGAAAAACTAATCTCTATAATAAATCCAAAAGTTGAAATAAAAAAAGAAGTAAGTGAAAATCCATTTAAAAATAAAATTGTTGTAATAACAGGAACTATGAGTAAAAGTCGTGGTGAAATAAAATCTATGCTCGAAGATTTAGGTGCTAAAGTATCTTCTAGTGTTTCAAAAAAAACTGATTATGTAATTTTTGGAGAAGATGCTGGAAGTAAATATGATAAAGCTATTGAATTAGGAGTGAAACTCTTGACTGAAGAAGAGATGAATTTACTATTAATTTAAAAAAATAATTATTTTTAAAGCTTTTTTAAATTATTATTCAAATAAAAATTATGACAAGGTTCTCCTATGTTCATTATTAATAAAAAGGTATAAAATGTTACAAAGTTTTAACACAAGGAAAAAACTGCTTTTATTCCCTGCTCTATTTATTTTAATCATTATAGTATCAGGGTTCGTTTATGTATATTATAATAATCTGGCAAACCAAAGAAATCATGCTGCTATTGAAACAGAAAGATTTATTCAATATGTTGCAAAATCAAGAATATCTGTTTATCAATTTCTTAGAGTTTCAAATGAAGAAAATAGACAACATGTTTTAATGAATTTAAAATATTTAAAAGACAATGTTATTGAAACAAAAGCAGAATTTACAAGTCCTCATAATATAGAATTAGCTAATCAAATAATTTCTTTAATAGACAATTATGTAACTGGTTTTGAAAGTTTTGCTCAAGATAAGATTGTTGATTTTTCAAATAATATAACTATTGAAGGTGAAGAGATAAAAAAAGACATTGCTCAAATGGTTAAAGTGGGAGTTGATGTAGAAAGTAAAATTCAAGAAATAAATCAAAGTGCAATAGAATTAAGAGATGAAGCATATCAGACTTTAAATATTGACTTAATAATCTTAGTTGTATTTTCAACAATTATTTTTATAGCAATTTCATTAATTATTTCTAATTCTGTAATAAACTCTATAAATAGTTTTAAAGAAGGCTTACTAAGTTTCTTTTCATATTTAAATAGAGAATCAAATAGCGTAAATTTACTAGATGATAGTGCAAAAGACGAATTTGGACAAATGTCAAAACTTGTAAATGAAAATATTGTAAAAACACAAAAAGGTATTGAAGAAGATAGAAAACTAATAGATGAAACAATAGCTGTTTTAGGAGAGTTTGAACAAGGAAACTTATATCAAAGATTACATACAAAAGTTTCAAATCCAACTTTAAACCAGCTAAAAGATGTTTTAAATAATATGGCAAATATTTTAGAAAGTAATATAGAAAATGTATTAAAAGTATTAGAACAATATTCTAAATATAACTATCTAGATAAAATAGATCAAAAAGGTTTAAAAGAGCACTTATTGAAATTAGCAAGTGGAGTAAATAGCTTAGGTGATTCAATAACTGAAATGCTAATAGAAAATAAAACAAATGGATTGACTTTAGATAAAAGTTCAAACATTTTATTAGCAAATGTTGATAAATTGAACTTAAGTTCAAATGAAGCAGCAGCATCTTTAGAAGAGACAGCAGCTGCACTTGAAGAGATAACTTCAAATATAAGAAACAATACAGAAAGTATTGCAAAAATGGCAGATTTTTCAAAAAGTGTAACAGCATCAGCAAATCAAGGTGAAAAATTAGCAAATCAGACAAATGTATCAATGGATGAAATAAATGCACAAGTAACAGCAATCAATGAAGCAATTAGTGTAATTGATCAAATAGCATTTCAAACAAATATTCTTTCACTTAATGCTGCTGTTGAAGCTGCAACTGCAGGTGAAGCAGGAAAAGGATTTGCAGTTGTTGCAGCAGAAGTAAGAAATCTAGCAGCAAGAAGTGCAGAAGCAGCAAAAGAGATAAAAGAACTTGTAGAAAATGCTACAAATAAAGCAAATGATGGTAAATCAATAGCTTCAAATATGATAAATGGTTATAAAGAATTAAATCAAAACATTTCACAAACAATGAATTTAATAAGTGATATTCAAAATGCTTCAAAAGAACAATTACTAGGAATAGAACAAATAAATGATGCTGTAAATAGTTTAGATAGACAAACTCAACAAAATGCGATGATAGCAAGCCAAACACATGATATTGCAATAGTAACAGATGAAATATCAAAACTAATAGTAAGTGATGCAGATGAAAAAGAGTTTGCAGGTAAAGATAAAGTGAAAGCTAAAGATATAGAAAAAAAAGCTACAAAAAATATAACTCCTAAAGTAGAAATTAAAGTTGAAGAAACTACTCCTAAAAATACACCTATAAAATCTAAAGACTCTTCTAATGATGAATGGGAAAGCTTTTAAGCTTCCCTTATAATTTAATATATTTTATTATATACTTAATTTATAATATCAATATTAAATAAATAAGGTTTTTATTAAATGGCAAAAAATATAAAAAGAGAAAAATCTCTTACAATGACTATGTTGATGACACCTGATAAAGCAAATTTCTCTGGAAAATATGTACATGGTGGTGAAATACTAAAAATGCTTGATCACGTAGCATATGCTTGTGCAGCAAGATATTCAGGAACTTATGCTGTAACACTTTCTGTTGATATGGTTTTATTTAAAGATCCAATTAAAATTGGTTCACTTGTTACTTTCCATGCTTCTGTTAATTATACGGGAAGAACTTCAATGGAAATTGGAATCAAAGTAATTTCAGAAGATATAAAAGACTATACTATAAAAAATACTAATGTTTGTTATTTCACTATGGTTGCAGTTGATGAAGATGGAAAACCAATCCCTGTTCCAAAACTTGAACTTATAACAGAAGATGATAAAAGAAGATACAATGATGCTATTGCTAGAAAAGAGTTTAGAATGTCTTCAAAACATACAAAAAATTAAAAATTTTTATTTACAAAAAAAGGAAAAAAGATAAAACTTTTTTCCTTTTTTTTATTATGCAGTTTGACCTTTCGATTCAATGAACTCTTCATAAGTTCCTTTAAAATCTAAAATTGTCCCACCATCTTGAATTTCTATTATTCTATTTGCATAAGCATCTAATAACTCTCTATCGTGAGATACACAAACTACAGAACCCGCATAATCATTTAATCCCTCACCTAAAGCAATAATAGCTTCTAAGTCTAAGTGGTTTGTTGGTTCATCTAAAACTAAGAAATTTCCTTGCTCTAACATAATCTTAGAAAGCATCATTCTATGTTTTTCTCCCCCACTACAAGAATCAACTTTTTTCTCTTGCTCTTGACCATTAAATAACATTCTTCCTAAACAATTTCTAATCTCAGAAATATCAGCATCTCTATCAAAACCTCTTAACCAATCATATAAAGTCATATCACCTTTTATAATATCAGTTGCATTTTGTGGAAAATATGAGTTTTGAATAGTTGCTCCCCATAAAACTTCTCCACTATCAGCTTTTAGGTTTCCTTCTAAAATCTCACATAAAGTAGTTTTTCCAATACCATTTGTTCCAATAAGTGCTATTTTATCACCTTTTTCTACTGTAAAAGATACATCATTTAACACAATTTTTCCATCATATGATTTTGAAATATTTTTAACAGTTAATAACTCTTTTCCTACTTCTCTTTTTTGTCTAAAGATAATAGAAGGATCACGTCTACTTGATACTTGAATAGCAGCAATATCAAGTTTATCAAGTTGTTTTTGTCTTGATGTTGCTTGTTTTGCTTTTGAAGCATTTGCACTAAATCTTGCAATAAACTTTTCAAGTTCTTCTTTTTCTTTTAATTTTTTACTTACATCTGCTTGTTGTTGTTTTGCTATAACAGTTGAAGCTATATACCAATCATCATAATTTCCAGTAAACTCTCTAATTTGTTTAAAATCTACATCCAAAATATGTGTACAAACAGCATTTAAGAAGTGTCTATCATGAGAGATTACAACCATTGTACCTTCATGATGTTGAAGTTGATTTTCAAGCCATCCAATAGTCTCAATATCTAAGTTATTTGTTGGCTCATCTAAAAATAGTACATCAGGTTTTGGATATAAAACTTGTGCTAATAAAACTTTAAATTTATCTCCACCTGTTAATGTACTCATCAAATCTTGATGCATAGAAGAAGGGAAACCTAAATCTTCTAATATTTTTGTAATTTTTATATCATATTCATAAGTTGGATCTTCTTCACAACAAATAATCTCAAGTTCTGCAAGTCTATTATTTACTTCATCAGTAAATTCTGGACTCATATATAACTCTTCTTTTTCTTTTATTGCATCATATAATTTTTTATTTCCTAATAAAACTGTATCAAAAATCGTATAATTCTCATAAGCAAATTGGTTTTGAGATAAAACTCCAACTTTTTTACCATTTTGAATTTGTACTTCTCCTTCAGTTGCCTCTTCTTGACCTGAAAGAATTTTAAGGAATGTTGTCTTACCTGCACCATTTGCACCTATAAGACCATATCTTTTCCCTGTATCTAATTTTAGATTTATATCTTGAAATAAAACTCTTGCACCAAAAGCTTTTTTAAGATTAACTGTTTGAACCATAATTTAACTATCTCCATTATTTATTTTATTAAAATTTATTAGATTATATCTAAAAAAGTCTAGTTAAGACTTAACCCTATTTTATAGCTCTTTCTCAAAAGCCAATTTCATAATATCATCTTCACTTATATAATCACTTCCATCTTCATTTGGTGGATTTTTTATCCATAAAACTTTAGTTTTTAATTGATCTAATTGATATTTTGTAAGGTTTTTCAAAAGAGTATCTGTTATCATCTCTTTTGTTAAAGTATTTGCATTTAGCATTTTTTTAATTACTTTTTCTAAATTCTTTTTAGTTGATTCGAATGCTTTTTCTTCATCAGTTAAAGAAATATACTCTTCATCTAAATACTTCATTACAGCGTCACCTGGATACTTATACGTAGTAATACCTTTATAATTATATTTTTGACATTTTAGTCTTGGAATATAAACTCCTGTAAATACATATCCTTGTACTGTATTTATTCCTTCTAAAGTCCGTAAAGGATTGTGTGAGCAAATATAATCATCTTTTACAATAGTTGGTGAATTCTGTAAAGATGTTATATTATTATGAAGTATTACAAAACTTCCTTTAACCTCTTTTGGTCCACCTCTTAAAGAGTTTAACTCATTTTTATGAGCATGAAAACTTCCACCAACTTTTACAGGACTTCCCTCTAATGAAACTAATTCATTTTCACTAATATCAAAATCACCATCAACTATATTAAAATTTATTGGTAGCTTAGATAAGTTTGGCAATCTATTTGAAAGTTTAACATCTCCATGAACATCAACAGAATTGTCAGATAAAATTGTTGCATTTTTTATATCAAATTTTTCCAACCAGGCTTGAATGTCTTCACTATTTGTAAGAGCAACAATAGGTTTATAAATATGAGTAATTGCTTCTTGGCCTTTGTATCTATAAAATTGTCCTTCATCATCATATCTTGAAGGAATATTTAGTTTTATATCAGTTACTAAATCCCCACCAATTTCATCTGCAACACCTTCTAAATCACCTAATCTATTACCATTACAAATATAATCTTGTTTAACAGCAATTGGACCACCTGTTAATCTTTCAAGTAAATTATGAGAACAATCAAAATATGTATCTATATTTTTAGGTCCACCTTCTAATGAAACTAATTTATTGTCATTACATTTGAAATGACCTTTTACAGTTCTTGGGCTTGCTTTTATTGATGTTAATTCATTATATGAACAATTAAAACTTCCTTTAACTTCTTTTGGACCATAAGATAAATTCTTTAATTGATTATAAGAACAATCAAACTCTCCTACTTCAGTAGGACAATCAAATAAAGATGTTAATTTATTTTTTGAGCAGTTAAAATCTTTTACAACAGTTTTAGGACATCCTTCTAATGTTTCAAGATTATTATTACTTATATCGAAGTAACCGTCTATCCTATCAAATTTAAGAGGAAGTTTTTCACCATTTAATTTCTCAGATAAATTTACATTTCCCTGAACTGAAACATAAAAATCTTCTGAAATATGATAGTTATTAATTCCGTGTTCTCTTAGCCAATTTTCAATATCACTAACACTAAGCATTCTTTACCTTTTATATTGTGAAATATTGGCTATTCTACTATATTTTTACTTAGTTTATGGGATGAGTGCTTTTGGAAAGAAAGAAGAAAATAAAATTTTCTTCTTTTATTATTTATTTTATAAATTCAACTACTTCTTCAAAAGGTAGTCTCATTTGAGTAGATTGTGGATTTATTCTATATCCAAATGGTAAAACCATAGATAATTGAAATTTTTTAGTATCAAGTCCTAAAACTTCTTCAACTTTTGCTTTTTCAAATCCTTCTATTGGACAAGAATCAATTCCTTTAATAGCAGCTGCTGTCATCATATTTCCTGCAGCTATATAAGTTTGTCTTGCTGTCCAAGAATAAACATTTTCATCACTATCTAAAACTTTTGTAACTGTTAAGTGGTCTTTATATAATTTATTATAAAAATCTTTTTTCTCTTGTGGCATTTCACGTCTTGCAAATCTAGTTGCTGGAATTCCACTTTCTGGTTTAACGGCTTCAATTGCAGCTAAAATGATAACTAAGTGAGAGCAAGTTGTAATTTGAGGTTGATTCCAACAATGAGGTTTTAATTTTTCTTTTAAATCTTCATTTGTAATAACTAAAAATTTCCATCCCTCTTGACCAAAAGAACTTGGACTTTTTCTTCCAACTTCTAAAATAAATTTCATATCTTCATCACTGATTTTTTTAGCCTCATCAAAAATTTTACAAGCATGTCTAAAATCCATAGCTTCCATAAATGTTTTTTCCATAAATTCTCCTTTTTTAAATTAAAATTTTAAGCTTCTACAAGCTTTTTTTTATTTTTAGCATTAAACAACATAACTGCAACAAATGAAAACGAACACCCTAATATTGTAGATAAAGCAATATTCTCATTATAGACAAAATAACTAGAAATTATAGCACCAATAGGAACAATAAACATAAAAACACCAGTATTATGAGCTCCAATTTTTGAAGCTGAAATAAAAAATAGTGTCATTGCAAATGTTCCAGAAAATATTCCAATAAACAAAATATTTAACCAAAAAATATAATCAAAAGAAGTTATTGTAAAAGGATGATAAGGAATTGCAAAAATCATATTTATAAATGCTGTAATTCCAAAAACAACTAAAGTATAAAACATAGGATCTGCTTTTTTTGATGCTTTTTGTGAAAATATTGTAACCATTGCCCAAACAACTGCACAAGCTAAAAAATATGAACTATTTATATTTAAAAATGCTAAGCCTTCTGATGGAACTTTTAAAAGTATTAAAGCACCAAAAATTCCAATACTTAAAGCAACAACCTGTTTAGTTGAAACATTTATTTTAAAAAGTATAATTGAAAATATATATGTTAATATTGGAACAATTGAGGTAACCATAGTTCCACCATATCCAGCTTCACCGTGAGATAAACCTTTAAAAAATAGATAATTAAAAGCCGCACTAAAAATTCCAGCAAATATCATATAAATATAACCTTCTTTATCACTTTTTAAACTTGTTTTCATATATAAAACAACCGGAATAATTGTTAAAAATGAGATTGCATATCTCCAAAATGCTGCTATTTCTGGATTAGAATGACTTGTTGCAGCTTTTCCTGAAGTCCATGCAATTCCCCAAATTATCATCGCTATAAACATACCAATAAAATATTTGGTATTACTTTTTTGAATCATTTTTTCTTCTTTCTAAATTATCTATAAGCTCTTTGATATGAACTATCTATTTTTTCTTTTTCTTTAAACTCATTTGCAGCATTAAATACAAAATTTGAATTTCTAAGTAACTCTCTACCATATGCCACAAAATCACAAAATTTATTTTCAAGTAAATATTCACCCTCTTTTGGTGTTGTGATTAATCCAACTGCAATGACTGGAATATTTATATTTTCTTTTATTTTTTTTGCCCAAGAAGATTGATATAAAGGTTCAATTGTTGGTGCATTATCTGGATTTTCTATATTTCCTCCACTTGATACATGAATTGCATCAACACCTAACTTTTCTAACTCTTTTGATAAATAAATAGAATCTTCTATATTCCAACCATTCTTCATCCATTCATCTGCACTAATTCTAATAATCAAAGGCAAATCCAATTTTTGTTTAATCTCAGTGGCTATTTCTAAAACTAATCTACATCTATTTTCTAAAGTTCCACCATAAATATCTGTTCTATTATTTGTAATTGGTGATAAAAACTCACATAATAAATAACCATGAGCTGCATGAAGTTCAATAGCATCATAGTCTGCCTCTTTTGCTCTAAAAGCTGCATTTATAAATAATTCTTTTATATTTTTAATCTCTTCTATTGAAACTTCTTTTGGAATTTTAAATGGAGCTTCTTTTGAAAAAGCAATTGAACTTGGTGCTATTGGAGTTGAATCAATAACAGTTGATTTTCTTCCCGCATGAGCAATTTGAATTGCAGTTTTAGCACCAAAAGAGTGTATATCTTTATTTAATTGTTTATGTTTTTCTATCAAAGAATTATCCCAAAGACCTAAATCATTTGATGAGATTCTTCCTTTTGATTCAATTGCAGTTGCTTCAACTATTATAAATCCTACTCCACCTAAAGCTCTTGATACATAATGATAATGATGAAAATCTTTAAGTTCCCCACTATTATCACTTTTATACATACACATAGGAGGCATAACAACTCTATTTTTTAATTGAATCTTTCCTATGTTTCCACTTTTTAATAATAAGCTCATAAAAAATCCTTTTTAGATTTCTAGTTTTTCTAATTTATTGATTGTTAAACTATCTATTTTATTTTCAATTTTAGATACAAAGTTTTTAAAATGCTCTTTTGTTTCATGTAAAGATAAAAACTCTTGATTTTTCCAAGTCTCTATAAAAGAAAAACTAAAATCATCACTTAAATCTTTATGTAAATCGTATTGAATACAACCTTCATCAAATTCATGTGTAGCTTTATGCAGTTTCAAAAGTTCATTATAAACTTCATCTTTAAAACCTTTTTTCACTTTTATAGTTGCAACTATTACAATATTTTTCATATTTTTTTCCTATAAAAAATTCTCTTTTAAAACTGATTCAAATTTTTCTAACTCTTTATTTAAATCTAAATCTCCTTTGAAAATATCATGAACAGAGTAAGTTTTAAGTGGTTCTAATCCACAAAATTGGAAAGTTTTATGAGTTGCAATATGTGCTTCATCTAAAGATAAACCATCAAAAAAGCCTTTCTTATTATCAAATTCACTTGTTGGACAATTGTAAGTTACACTTAACATATATTTTTTACCTTTTAGTAATCCGCCAGTTCCATAAGTCTTACTTGCATCACTTCTACTTCTACCATCACTTTCATAGTGTCTTCCTTGAGTAAAAGTTTCATCAAAATATTTTTTAGCAATCCAAGGTACTCCCATCCAATAAACTGGATATTGAAATAAAACATAATCTGCCCATTCAAATTTTTGGCACTCTTCTTCTACTTCAAAACCTTTTTCAATATGAGTATATTTTACTTCAAAACCATTTTTAGAGAAAAATTCTTTAGCTTTTTCTATATAATGATTTGTTAATTCACCATTAGCTGGACCTTTATAATATTGATGACCATTTAAAATTAAAACTTTTTTCATAATTGCTCCTTTTATTTTTTAAATTATAAATATAATAAACTTAATTTACACTTACTTTACTTTAGGTAAGTAATAGAAATTTATACTCTTTATGATATAATTTTAACCTATAAATTTAAAGGATTTTAATTATGTATTATATCAATGAAAAAGAGTATAGATGCAGTGTAGCTGTAACTCTTGATATTTTTAATGATAGATGGAAATTAGCAATAATTTGGCATTTACTTGATGGTGAAAAAAGATTTAAAGAATTAAATGAAATAATCAGTGAAATAACTCAAAAAACATTAACTATAAAATTAAAAGAATTAGAAGAAAAAAATATTATTAATAGGGAATGTTTTGCTGAAGTTCCACCAAAAGTTGTATACAGTTTAACTCCATGTGGAGAAAAACTAAGAGCTGTTTTAGAAGAGATGCATAAATGGGGAATTGATTATGTACAAGAGTTTGGAAAAATAACTCCAGAAAATCCTTGTCAAAATAACTTTTGTGAGTAAAAAATGGAAAATTTTATCTTAATTATTTTAGCAATGTCTATTGGTTATACGATTAATAGACTAAATATATTTTCTAAAGATGCACCTCTTATTTTAAATCAATTTTTAATTTATATTTCTCTTCCTGCAATGATTTTATTACAAATACCCAAATTAGATATCTCAATAGAAGCAATTATTCCAATAATTATATCTTGGAGCGTTATGATATTAAGTGCTTTATTGATACTTTTTTTATCGAAAATATTTGATTTTACAAAAGAAGTGACTGGCTGTCTTATGCTTGTAACAGTTTTAGGAAATACTTCATTTATTGGTATTCCAATAATTACTTCTTATATCGGAGAAGAAGCTATTCCTTATATTTTAGTTTATGACCAATTAGGAAATTTTATTGCACTTGCAACATATGGGACTTTTATAGCTAGTTTCTATTCGAGTAATACAAAAGTTACTTTTAGATTAGTGACTTTTAAAGTTTTAACTTTTCCACCATTTATTGCTTTGATAGTTGGTCTATTATTAATTGGCACAGAATTTAATCAAGTTACAATAAAAGTTTTAAGTGCTTTTTCAAATACGATTGTTCCACTTGCTTTAGTTGCAGTTGGACTTCAACTTCAATTAAAACTATTAAAAGAAGAGATAAAACCTTTTAGTGTAGCTTTGATAATAAAACTTTTGATTGCTCCACTTATTGCAATTATTATTTGCCAAATATTTGGTTGGCATAATACTGCTTCAATAGTATCAATTATGGAAGCCGCAATGCCAACTATGATAACAGCAGGTGCAATAGCATCTATGGCAGGACTTGCACCAAAATTAAGTTCTGCAATAGTGGGATATGGAACAATTATTTCGTTATTTACAACTGGAATATTTTATTTTATTGCAAGTATCTAAATATTAGGTGAAAATTCAAAAATTTTCACCTATAACTTAATATAAAAAAGATACAATACGCAAAAATTTTCATCAGGAAAACTTATGTTTAATTTAACAAAAAAAACAGTTATGATTTTATTATTTATTGGAACAGTTTTAATTGCTGATAATAAAGAATTACCTAAAAATGAGATTTCTAAAATAGAACAATTAGAAATATTTAAAAAAGCAAATATAAAAATTTTAAAAGCCTATGATGCGGGAAGTTTATATATTTTGAGTATCAAAGTTCAAGGAAGCAATGATGAAATTTATCTAACAAAAGATAAAAAATATATTATTTCTGGTGCAGTTGTAAATGTATCAAATCAAATGCAACTTTCAGCTCCTGTTGATTTATCAACTACAAAAGATAAAGAAGGATTTGTATATGGAACAGGAAAAGATGAATATGTTTTATTTACAGATCCAGAATGCCCATTTTGTAAAAAATTTGAGTCATATCTACCACAAATTAAAGATAAAGTTAAAATCAGAGTATTTTTTTATCCTTTAGAATTTCATGAAAATGCACATGATTTATCATTATATATTTTAAGTCAAAAAACAACTTCTCAAAAAATCGATGCTTTATATGAATTTAATATTGGTGATAATTTAGATAAAGTAAAAAATGCAAAATATTCAAAATCTGAACTTGCAAAACTTGAAAAACAGTTAAATGAACAAATGAATATTGCGACTAATTTAAATATTCAAGGAACTCCTGCACTATTTGATAAAAATGGAAATAGTATAATTTGGGTTAATATGCTAGAAAAATATGGAATAGAAGTAAGATAAGTATAAAATACTTATCTTACAAAAAGAATTTAACTAAAAAATACCCTCCAACCATTAACCAAATAAATAAAATCAAAGATAAATAAAGTGGTTTTATTCCTGTATTTTTAAACTTATCATAACTTGTTTCCATTCCTAAAGCAGTCATTGCCATAGTTAAAGCAAAACTATCTAAAAAATTTATATTTCTTATTACATTTTCTTCCAATAGTTCAAAAGAATTAAAACCAACTACAAATATAAAAAATATTGCAAACCAAGGAATCACTATTTTTGATTTCTCTTTTTTTGTATGAAAATTTGTTTTAATTAACCATAATGATAAAAGAATCAAAAATGGAACTAAAAAAATAACCCTAATCATTTTTTCAATAATTGCATTTTTTGATACAACTTCACCCAAAGCATTTCCAGCTGCAACAACATGAGCTGCTTCATGAAGTGTTGCTCCTATATAAACTCCCATTTGTGAACTTGTAAAAAGAAATACGCCTAACTTATCTAAAAATGGATACAAAAACATTCCAATTGTTCCAAAAATCACTACAAAAGATACAGCAACTGCACTTTTATAAGCTTCATTTTTTAATACACTTTGAGTTGCCATAATCGCTGCTGCTCCACAAATAGAACTTCCAGCACTACATAAAATAGCTAACTCTTTATCCATCTTTAAAACTTTTGTTCCAATAAAATATCCAAAAATAAAAGTAAAAAAAACTACACAAAAAGCTATTAAGATTCCATTTATTCCTACTTCTTGAAGATTTTGAAAAGTAAGTCTAAATCCATATAAAATAATTCCAAATCTTAAAATATGTTTTGTAGAAAAAGTTATTCCATTTTGCCAAGGATTTGGGAATTTGTTTTTTAAAGTATTTGCATACAAAATTCCAAGAATAATCCCTATAATAAGTGGACTAATTCCTAACTTTTCAAAAAAATCAATTTCTGACATAATTGTTGCAATTAATGCAAATACTCCTACAAACAAAACACCATATAAAGTATTTATAATACTATTATTAGTTTTCATAATATATTTCCTTAGTTTTTTGGAAGTATAACTCTAATTCTTTAATTTGTAAAATATATTATTTTTAATATAATAATTAATATTTTTAATAAGGAAAAGATATGACTTTAAAAGAGTTAAGTTTTTTTTATAAATTATGTGAAAATCCACAAGTTACACAAGTTGCAAGCGAACTAAATATTAGTCAATCAGCTATCTCTTTAGCAATAAAATCACTTGAAAATAGTCTAAATGAACAACTTTTTGATAGAATCGGCAAAAAACTAATACTAAATGAAAAAGGAAAATATTTTAAAGAAAAAACTCTTCCTCATTATCAAGCACTTATTGATGCAACAACAATTTTTCAAGAAAATAAACTAGCTGGAAATATAAAAATAGCTGCAAGTAAAACTATTTCAAACTATATAATGCCAAATATTTATTATGATTTTTTATTAAAATATAAAGACGTAAAATTAGATATTTTAACTATAAATTCAAGCAAAATTATAGATAAAATTCTTAAAAGTGAACTTGATATTGGTCTTATTGAAGCAGATGTTCAAAATAGCAATTTAATAAAAGAAAAGCTAGGAGATGATGAATTAATAATTGTTACAAGTGATAAAAACTATAAAAAAGAAGCTTTTATCGATACAATTGAAAAAAAATGGATTTTAAGAGAAATTGGAAGTGGAACTAGAAAAATATTTATAGATAAAATTGGTGATATTGCAAAAGAGTTAGATATTTTTATGGAATTACAAAACTGCAAAGAAATAAAAACTATTGTTTTAAATAATCCTGAAACTGTAACTGCTATTTCAAAAGTGATTGTACAAAAAGAGTTAGATGAAAAAAAACTTTTTCAAATAAAACTTAAAAATTTAGAATTAAAAAGAGAATTCTACTTGATTTATCACAAAGAAAAATCAAAAAATCTACTTTTTAAAACTTTTATTGAGTTCATAAAAAGTAGATTTAATAAAAATTATCTATTGTAATATGATATTATTGAAGCTTTTGCAATTGAGTGAGAATTTAACATAAAACCAACTAAAGCTGGACTTGATTTTTCATCTAACTCTAATTTATCCACATCTAAAGCATAAACTGTAAATTTATATTCATGAGATTTATCCCCAACTGGAGGACAAGCTCCACCAAAACCACTTACACCATAATCAGTAATACTTTGAACAATATCTTTAGATGGTTTATTTCCAAATCCTTCTTCAAGTTTTGTTATATTTGCTGGAATATTAAATACAACCCAATGCCACCATCCAGAACCTGTTGGTGCATCTTTGTCATAAACTGTAACTGCAAAAGATTTTGTTCCTTTTGGAGCACCTTCCCAAGAAAGTTCTGGTGAGATATTTTCTCCACTGCATCCAAAACCTTTAAAAACTTGTTTAGTTGATAATTGCCCTTTTAATGTATCACTTTTCAAAGTGAAATTATCTGCTAATAAAAAACTAGCACACAAACCTAAACTTAATAATACTTTTTTCATTTTCTTTCCTTATAATAAATTTAAAATAGAGTTTATCTCATCATTTGTAAGTTCAAACTCGCTAATCTTTAAATCTTCAATCATATGTTTTGTTGATGTTGTTCCATTTAGAGGTGTAATATTTATATGATTTAAAAATCTATAAAATATCTCAGCAACACCTCGTTGATATTTTTGTGATAAAGTTTGTAAAATCGCACTTGTTAAAATATGTGGATTTGCAGTTAAAGACCAAAAACTTTCATATTTTATACTATTTTCATGGCAAAAAGCTCTTATTTCTTTGTCATATCTACTTTGAGCATAAAATCGATTTTGCACGATTGATGGTTTTATTTTTGCATTGTTATAAATATAAATTAAAATATCTAAATCATAACAATTACTAATTCCTAATTGCCCTACTTCACCATCATCAACAAACTCTTCCATTTTTTGCCAAACTTTTTGAAGTTTACTTCCAGGATAAACAGGTGAATGTAAAATATAAGCATCAATAAAATTTGTTTTTAGATTTTTTTTAGAAGTTTCAAAAGATTTTTCCACTTGAATTTCTATTTCATCGCTCTCTAAATATGGCATATTATTTTTATCTTGCCCATCAATTGGAGTAAATTTTGTTTGAATAAATAAATCTTCTCTTTTTACAATTTGCTCATCATAAGCTTTTTGTAAACCTAATCCTACTAAATCTTCTCTATAATGTCTTGGTTGACAAGCTGTATCAACTGCTTTGAATCCTTGTTTTAAAGCTTCAAAAACTAAATTTGTAGTATTTTCTTTTTTCCAAGCTGTTCCATAAATCATATTTGGTATTTTCATATTATTTTCTCACTTCTGTTTTAAAAAATCATTGTAGCAAATGTTGTTCCCATTAAACTAAATTTTTATACTATTTATAAAACAACATTTATATTATTCATATTTTTAAGATCTATTATATTAATTTGTCCAACTACATAAACTGCCATATGTAAACCGCCTTTTAAATTTAATGAAATAATAAACTTACTTTTAAAATAATAATCATTTACGAATACTCACCCTATTTTAATATCATTTTATAAAAAATAGTATAAAATTTATACAAGAAAGCAGGGACGACCTTGCCACTTCACTTCACAGAGGACGGCCTCAAATTATCAAAAAAGGAATTTTATGAGTTGGGTCACTCTTGTCATTGCAGGAATTTTTGAAATTTTTTGGGCAGTAGGTCTTAAATATACAGATGGTTTTTCAAAATTAATCCCAAGTTTATTTACAATAATTGCAATGCTAGTTAGTATTTGGTTATTAAGTCTTTCTTTGAAAACTCTTCCTTTAGGAACTGCTTATGCTGTTTGGGTAGGAATAGGAACAGTAGGAACAGTAATTGCTGGAATAATGTTATTTGGTGATTCTATAAATATAATTAGAATAATTAGTATTTTATTTATCATCTTAGGTATTATTGGTCTTAAATTTACAACTGCTTAGGATTTTTTTGTAAAAGAGGTAATCTTACCTCTTTTTATTATAACTCTTTTAAATATTCAACATAATTTTTTGCAGATTCTTCAAGTTTTTCATCACTTATTACAAAAGTTTCATAAGTTACAAAAGGTTTTGCATAATTCATTTTTGTATAATTCGCTGTTGCTTCAAATGAATTTAAAAACTCTTCAACCGTAAATTTATTGCTTCCATTTTTATTATATTGCGCTATTCCACTTCCTACACTTGTTGCTATTGCTAAAGTTTTGTTTTCTAATTTATAGTGTTCACCAAAAGCAAAATTATATTCTAAAACTACATCTAACCACTCTTTTAAAAGTGCTGGTGAACTTAACCAATACATTGGAAATTGAAAAATTATTACATCATTTTCTAATAGTAATTGTTGTTCTTCTTTTGCATCAATTTTAAAATCTGGATATTTTGCATATAAATTATTGATTGTTATAAAATCTTCTTTTTGTGCAACTTCACTTAAAACTTTATTTACTCTTGATTCATCCATATTTGGGTGAACTAAATTTATTAAAACTCTTTTTTTAGTTTGTGCCATTTTTTGTCCTTTTAAAATAATTATTGAAATAATACATATTTTTGACATATTTGTCAATATTAGACTTTATTGTCATAATTGATTTTTTTAAGATTATTTGATACACTTCAAAAAAGGAAAATAATGATAAGTCTAAATGGAAAAGTTTATGAATGTCCAAGTAAAATCCCTATGGATTTAGTTGATGACAAATGGAAATTTTTAATTCTATGGAGTCTCTCGTTTAAAGCTCTTAGAATTAGTGAATTATCTGAAAAAATAAGTGATATTTCACAAAGAACTCTAAGTAGAAAGTTAAAAGCTTTAGAAGAAGTTTCATTGGTAAAAAGAGTAGTTTTTGCAGAAGTTCCCCCAAGAGTTGAATACTCTTTAACAATACATGGAGAAAGACTGCTTGAAGTCTTTAATATCATGAGTAAATGGGGAGAACAATATGCAAAAGAGATGGATGCTATAATAGAATAGCTACTCTTTTTTTAATAAAATTAAAGTTGCTAATGAAGAGATAAAAATTCCCAATAACATCCAAAAATTTATACTTTTTAACTCAAATAAAAAAAGTAAAATAGCAATTGTTCCTGGATTTAAATATACATAAGCCATTACTTTTTTTGAACCTAAAATAATCGTACCTTTCTGATATAAATATGAAGTAATTAAAGTAGCAAAAATAGTTAAATATCCCAAATATAAAAACTCTTTACTACTTATTTTTTGCCAATTTAAAGGTACATCAAATAAGACTAAAGCTAAAGTCATCCAAATTATTCCACCAACTAAAGTCATAAAAACTAATACTACTAATTCATCATCTTGTTTATGAAAATATTTCGTACTTATTGAATATAAAGCCATACAAAAAGTTGAAAAAATAAATATTACATCTCCTTTATTTAATGATAAAGATAAAAATAACTCTAAATTTCCTTTAAAAATCACCATACAAGTTCCAATTATTCCAATTAAATAAATCAAATATTGATTAAAAGATATTTTTTGTTTAAATACAAATATTGAAAAAAGCGCAGTTAGAAGTGGAACTAAAGTGAATATTGTTCCTGTATTTAAAGCTGTTGTAAACTCTAATGCTTTAAACATTCCTATAAAATAAATAGAGTAAAAAAAGCTTATAATCATGGCTCTTTTAAAAGTTGAGATAATTTTTTCTCTATATTTTTGATTTAAAAATACAATTGGAGCTAAAAGCAGTGAAGCTATAATAAATCTAAGAAGTGTTATAGAAATTGGATCTATTATTCCTGATAATTTTTGTGATATTATAAATGAACCCCCAACTAAAAAAGTGGCTAATAGTATTATAAAATGTGCATTTAAATCTTTTGACATAATTCTCCTTTGAAAATGAAAGAATATTAAAATAAATTTTTTTAGTCATTTACATAGGTTGATTTTTTAGAGATTTTTTTATATTCTTTGCAAAAAATAAGTAGAATAATGAAAATAAACAATGATGAAATATTTGAATCTTTAAATAAAACGATGAACTCGTACTTTCCCATTTCAAAAACTACTTGGGAAGAGTTTGAAAAAATATGTATAATTAAAACTATCAAAAAGAATGAGTATGCTTTTGATATGTATGACAAAGTAAATGCTATAAGTTTTGTATATAGTGGACTTTTTAGAACTTTTATTATAAATGAAAAAGGTGAAGAATATACAAAAAACTTCTTTTGGGAAACAAGATTTTATGGTCCAATGGTTGCTTTACTTACAAACACTCCTATAACTTCTATTGTTCAAGCTTTGGAAGATTCGATTGTTGTTGATATACAACATGATAAATATAGAGAGATTTTAGCTAAATATGATGATTTGAAGATGTATCATATTTTGTATTTAGAAAAGCATTGGATTATGCAAAAAGATGACAATGGATACTCTTTGGTTTTAGAAGATGCAAAACAAAGATATGAAAGATTTAAAAAAGAGTTTGGACATATCTTATCAAGACTTTCTCAATATCATATCGCTTCATATTTAGGTATTTCACCAACTCATCTAAGTAGAATAAAAAAAGAGTCTTAAGGCTCTATTCCCATTCTTAAAAATCCTGTAAATCCTGAATTATCAGATGTAAGTTTATTTGAAACTTGTTTTTTCATCTCATTTAAAACTTTTTTGTATGCATTATAAAATTCAAAAGTTGGTTTTGGTTTATAAACTAAATTTTCTATTTCCAAATATTTCAATACATTTTTTGTAGTTGTTGGTTTGATAAAAAACTCTTTAGTTGGTGAAAAATAGTAAGGAATAAGTGTAATTATCGACCATTTTGCTAGATTTTTTTGAGTTAAAATATCAACTATATCCTCAAATCCATCTTTAAAATTACCATAAAGAAGTTCATCTAATGCAATACAAAACATATCTTTTTCATAAATACTCATTGATTTTATAGCATCTCTTACTTTTGGTTTTTCAAATAGTGAAATAAGAGGAGATTTTGAGATAATTTTTGAAAAATTATCACAAATAATCTCTGGTTGTGAAAAGTTCTCTTTTTTGAAAAGTTCTTTTGTTTCTTCATGAAATTTTGATGACTTAAATCTTTTGATTATTGGTAAAAGCTTATCATCTTCAAAACCATTTGGATAGTATTCAAAAAAACTCTCTTCTAACTCTTTTAGTTTTTTTATATTCATTATCTCAATCTCCCCTATTTTAAATCAGAAAATTACAACTGGTTTAATCAAATTTCTTGGTTTATCTTTCATCAAAAGTAAAGCTTCTTCTATGTGTTCCATACCATTAAAAGTATGAGTTATCAATTTTTTAGGATTTATTCTTTTTGATTGAATTAAAGAAACAAGTTTTTCAATTCTTAGTCTTCCTCCTGGCATCAATCCTCCAACTATTGTTTTATGAGCCATTCCATTTCCCCAAGCAAGTCTCGGAATTTTCACAAAATCACCTGAACCTAAATAGTTTACATTTCCTATTGTTCCGCCTGGTTTTAATATATTTGTAGCTTGAACAAAAGTTTCTATATCTCCACCTGCGATAATTACTCTATCAACACCTTTTCCTTTTGTTTTTTCCATAACTTGTTCTACAATATCACCATTTTTATAATTAATAATATCTGTTGCTCCAAAATCTTTAGCTACTTCAATACAATTTGGACGACTTCCAACAGCAAAAAGTCTTGAAGTTCCTCTTATTGCTGAAGCTCTTACAGCCATCAATCCTACTGGACCAATTCCTATAACACAAACACTATCTCCAAATTTGATATCTGCAAGTTCAGCACCATGAACTCCTGTTGGAACCATATCGCATAACATAACTGCTTCAATTGGATCAACATCATCAGGCAAAAGTGCTAAATTTCCATCTGCATCATTTACATGAAAATATTCTGCAAATACTCCATCTTTAAAGTTAGAAAACTTCCAACCTGCAAGCATTCCACCTGAATGCATAGAGTATCCAGCTTGTGCTTCCAAACTATTCCAATCAGGCGTAATAGCAGGAACAATTACTTTATCACCTACTTTAAAATCTTTTACCAATGAACCAACTTCTACTACTTCGCCAACAGCCTCATGTCCTAAGATCATATCATGTCTATCACCTAAAGCTCCAGCCCAAACAGTATGAACATCAGATGAACAAGGTGAAACTGCTATTGGTTTAACTATCGCATCCATTACACCACAAGTTGGTTTTTCTTTTTCTATCCAACCTACTTGCCCTATTTTCAACATTGCAAAACCTTTCATAGTAATCCTTTCTTAGTAAAATTATTGTCTTTATAATGTAGCACCTTTTGATTAATTATAAGTTAAAACAAAATATTATTTTTTAGAAAACTTAAAAATATTTTGGCTTTTATCTACTTTTACTGAATAGATTTTTGGTAATGCCATTAAAAATTTATCAAAATCATCTATGTCAAACTTACCTGTTATTAGAGTTTGAGATACTTTTTCATCTTGAAATTCTATTTTTATATTTTTATATCTTGAAAACTCTTCTAAACTATCTTTTAAAGTAGTTTTATCAAAAGTTAAAAAACCTTTTTCCCAAGTTGCTATATCTTCTACTTGTGTTTTTGCTAACTCAATTTCTTTATTTTTATCTATATATATTTTTTCACCTTGATTTAAATAAGCAATTTTTTTATCAAAAAACACTTTTACTCTTCCCTCTTTTACTTTTACACTAAAACTATCATTTAAATTTGAAACTTCAAATGCCGTTCCAACTACTTCAATTTTTTCATCTTTTGTTTTTATTATAAATGGTTTGTCTTTATTTTTTGAGACATAAAAAACTGCTCTTCCATCTATAAAATCAACATGTCTACTACTTTTATAATAGTTTACATTCATATTTGAACTTACATCTAAAACTATTTTAGAACTATCAGGAAGGATAAAAATATTCTCTTTTTCTTGAATTGCAACTAGATTTTGTGAATAAACTGGAATAAAAAAATAATCTATTCCAAAACAAATACAGAAAAAAAGTGAAGCAGCAACAAAAAACTTTTTTGATTGTTCTATAAATTTAGTTTTTTTAGCTCCTTGATTTGCTTTTTCTACTAATTTTTCTTTCATATTTTCTGATATTTTTGAAAATCTTTCTCTTAAAAGTTTATTTGTATTGTAAGATTTTTGATGAGAAGGATTTTTTTCTAACCACTGTTTTAGTTCAATTTTTTCTGTTTCATTTAATCCTTCTTTTTCTTTTATTAGCCAAGAAATAGCTTCTTCATCAATAGTTTTCATCAATTATTTCCCTCAATACTTTCTAACTTTTCTTTTATTTTTTCTGTCGCTCGAATAATATGTTTTTCAACTGCAGATACACTTATTCCCATTTTAGAAGCTATTTCTTTTCTATTAAAACCTTCAAAAACATGTAAAATGAAAGCTTGTGCATTTTTGGCAGGAATTGTATCTAAAATTTCAAATAGTATTTCTTGTTGATTTTCTTCTAAAAGTAGTTCATCTGGTTGTTGTTCTTGTGGGATATTATATGCTTCTTCATAATACTCTATTGAAAGCAAATGTTTATCTTTTCTTGCAATATCAAAAACGATATTTCTAGCTAATTTATATAAAAAAGCTCTTTTATTTTCTATTGGAGTTATTTTATCTATATCTAACATCCTACTATAAGATTCTTGTATTATGTCTTTTGCTTTCTCTTTATCTCCAACCATTTTTTGAACATAATACAGTAATTCCTGATAATACTGAATCATAAAAAAATATCCCTTTTATTTTTTGAGATATACTATCATAATTACTATTGTGCTTATATTAAAAATATAGCTATTTCTTTTTCCATTCTAAGTAGAATTTAGTTACTATTACTTTTTAATCAATAATATAAGGAATTTCAATGAATATAATAGATTTTGAAAATATTGATGTAGGATATGATGAAAAAATAGTTCTAAAAGATGTAAATTTAAAAATTAAAGAAGGTGAACACTGGGCAATTTTAGGTGCAAATGGAAGTGGAAAATCAACTTTAATGAAACTAATCCAATCAGAAATTCATCCAAGACATACAAAAGAGTTTAAAAAAGAAATTTTTGGTAAAAGTAGATATTCTATATTTGAATTAAGATGTGAACTTGGGATTATAACAAATGACTTACATAACTATTTTGCAAAAGAAGCTGGTTATTTAACTGGTTTTGAAGTTGTTTTAAGTGGACATTATGGTTCTATTGGAATTTTTACTCATCAAGATTTTACTAAAGAGCAAATATTAAAAGCAAAAGAAGTTATGCAATTTTTAGAAATAGAAGATTTAAAAGATAAAAAAGTTGCTGCAATGAGCACAGGACAACTACGAAAATGTATAGTAGGACGAGCATTAATTCATAATCCAAAAGCTTTTGTTTTAGATGAGCCAACAGTAGGTTTAGATATAAAAGCACAAATAAACTTTATAAAAATGTTAAAAAAACTAGCTCTTCGTTCTTCTATTATTTTAGTAACTCACCATTTAGAAGAAGTTTTTGAAGAGATAGCAAATGTTGCTTTAGTTTATAACCAAACAATCTATAAAAATGGAAAAAAAGAGGATATTTTGACAAGTGAAAATCTATCAGAGATTTTTGAAACTAAACTTACTTTAAAAGAGAAAAATAAAAGATATTTTATTGAAGAGATTTTATAATCTCTTCTTTTTATATATTATTTAACAATTTATCTATTTTATTATTTGAATCTATAATCTTTTGTAAACTTATTTGTTTATTTTGAACTTGTAAATAAACAGTATCTACAATCTCTTTTAGAGTAACTGGTTTTGCTAATTGATTTGCAAAAAGTAGCATATTAACTCCAGAATTTATAGCTAAAGTTAAAGTCTGTTTTAAATCATAATGTTTTGAAATAGCGCTCATTTGTAAATCATCTGTTACAAGAACTCCTTTATATCCCAACTCTTCTCTAAGTAGTTTTGTATTTACATTGAAAGACAAAGTTGCAGGATAATTTTTATCTAAATTTTCATTAAATACATGAGCTGTCATTATCATATCTACATTCTTATTTTTTATAAAATATTTATATGGTTCAAGCTCTTTTTGATTCCAAGTTTTTGTAATATCTACAAATCCTAAATGAGAATCAGCTAAAGATGAACCATGTCCAGGAAAGTGTTTTAAAACTGAAATTACATTTTGTTTTCTTAGTTCATCAACAAAAATCGAAGAGTATTTTATAACTTCACTTGAATTCTCACCAAAACTTCTTCCTCTTGTTACGATAACTTTGTTATTTTTGTTTATAGATAAATCAACAACTGGAGCAAAATCAAGATTTATTCCAACATCTTTTAAATCCTTAGCAAGTGCTTTATAACTTTGTTTTGCAAAATCTTCACCATTTGTAGCAATATCTTTCGCACTTAAAGTATCTACAAAACCACTATCTTTTTTAAGCCTTTGTACTACTCCACCTTCTTGATCAATAGAAATTAACAATTTTTGATTTGAAATTGCTTGAAGTTGTGTATTAAGATTTTTTAACTGATTTTTATCTTTTATATTTTTTATTTTTGTTTTATCATTTGGGTCTTTATCAAATAGTATTACACCACCAAGTCCTGATTGTATATTTTTATATATTTCATCATTTTTATCTACACTTGTACCATTAAAACCTAAAATAACCATTTTTGCTATCATTTTTTCTATTTGTGCTTTTGAATAATTTTCATCTGCAAATAAGCTATTTGATACAAATAAAATAGCTAAAATCAAAAACTTTTTTATCATCTATTTTTTCCTTTATTTCATCCAATTTTTATAATTTGTAAATGCTGGAAATTGTCGTTTAAACTCTTCCTCATCAAAAGAATAACAATAATTATCCATATAAGCTAAAAGCAAATCATAATTTTTTTTAAGTTCTGTAAACTTTTCATTACTACCTTCTGGCATATCAGGATGATACTTTTTTGATAATTTTAAATATTTATTTTTTATATCTTTTTTTGAAACTGTTGTTAAAATACCAAACATATCTACTGCTTTTTCAAATTCACTATAATCCATAAAAATCCTTTGTGTGGTATTGTACTTAAATAATTTTAATTTAAAATGATTTTTATATAATACAAAATTATTTTTAAAAGGTATTTTATGTATAACAATACAATTCTTTATATATTTAACAGAATTTTGAGTGTTGCTATTTTTCTTTTTATTTTATATTTAATATTTACAAACTTTGGAACTTTTTTGATAATTATCGCAATAATAGTTTCTATAATTGCATTTATAATCTATAATTTCAAAAAAAAGTTAAAACAAAGCAATTTTAATAACTTTGAGTTTAGATTTGATAATTCACAGTTTCAAAATGGAAAATTTGATTTTGATTTCAAAGATTTCCAAAACTTTAATAACTCAAGTTTTCAAGGTTTTTCAAATACTGCAAGATTTGATGAAGTTTCAAAAGCAAAAGAGTTTTTTGGATTTACTCAAACTCCTACAAAAGAAGAAGTAAAAAAAAGATATAAAGAGTTAGCGAAAAAATATCATCCAGATTTAAACAATGGTAATGAAGAGAAAATGAAAGAATTAAATCATTATAGAGATATTTTGATGAATATAGTAAATTAAAGGATTTTTTTGAACATAGATATGACAAAAGTAGCAAATATTATTTTATACATGCTACATAAACAAGTAAAACAACTTAATGATAAAAAAATATTAATTATGCTTTTTTTGATAGATTATAATCACTTAAATTTTTGTGGTAAAAAGATTACAAATGACAAATATAAAAAAAGTGCTAGATATCCTGAAGCAGTTATTTTAAGTGAGCTTTTTGACATTATTGCAAATAGTGAAGATTTAGAAGAAGATGATGAAAGAATCTATTTAATTCAAGAATTATTTGATTATTTAGATATTGAAATTAAAGAAAAAGAGAATTTTATAGAATTAAACTTTATAAAACTTCCAGATGAAGATTTTGATGAATCAACATTTTCTAAAGATGAGATGAAAACTATTCATAAAATCGTTTCTTTATACAAAGATTTTAGTAGTAGAAATCTAGCAAATGAATGTTTTAAAATAGAAGATGTAAGAAAAACACCAAAAGATGAAATAATAATATAAGAAAGAGTTAACTTTCTTATATATTACCATTTTGGGTCAAAAGTCACTCTCTCTCCATCATCAGTAGTATGTTCTTCTAATGAATTTTCTTTTGATTGAATAACTATATAAATCATAGTCTCATCGGAGTTATTTTTAATACCTCTAATTCCAGAAGGTGCTACACGAATAACAGAACCCTCTTTTATTCCAAAACAGTTTCCATCTACTTGAAAATATCCATAACCTTTTAAAATAATATATGTTTCTTCATTTTTTTTATGAATATGGAAATATGGTTGTTCAGCTTTTGGAGCTAAAGAGTTAAAAGAGATTTCAGTACCTGTTGCATCTATTGCATCTTTTATAAAAACTTTTCCTTCAATTTTTTGCTTATTAATTTTATGTATTAAAGAATATTCCATTAATTCATCTAAATTTCCTAAATCAATAGCTGTATAATTTTTATCTTTAACAATTTCTTTAACTGTTTTCATTTTATTTCCTTGTTTTTATTTGACCTATTAGTCAAGTAGAATTGTAACAAAAAATAATTAAAATAAAATGAATTTTAAAATATTTTATATAGTGAGAAATTTGAATTATTTAAGAATAAAAAGAGATAAAAATCTCTTTTTATATTATTTAGATATGATAGTTAGGAGCTTCGTTTGTGATTGTTACATCATGAACATGAGATTCTTTTAATCCTGCACTTGTAATCTCTACAAATTCTGCTCTTTCTTGGAATGTTGGAATATCTTTTGAACCTAAATATCCCATAGAACTTCTAAGTCCTCCAACCATTTGGTGAATGATATCTGCGATGCTTCCTCTATAAGCAACTCTTCCTTCAATTCCTTCTGGTACAAGTTTATCAGCGGCTGTTCCTTCTTGGAAATATCTATCTGTACTTCCTTTTGTCATAGCACCAATTGAACCCATTCCTCGATAAGTTTTAAATTTTCTTCCTTGATATAAAACAACTTCACCAGGACTTTCATCTGTTCCAGCTAATGCACTTCCCATCATAACAGAACTAGCTCCAACAGCTAATGCTTTTGCAACATCACCAGAATATTTAATTCCACCATCTGCAATAATTGGAGTTCCTGTTTTTGCACCTTCAGCTGCACATTCATCAATAGCAGAAATTTGAGGAACACCAACACCTGCAACAATTCTTGTTGTACAGATACTTCCAGGTCCTATTCCAACTTTAACTGCATCAGCACCAGCTTTTATTAAATCTGCTGTTGCTTCAGCAGTTGCTACATTTCCAGCAATAATTTGAACATCCATCTCAGCTTTAATTGCTTTAACTGTATCTAAAATACCTTTTGAATGACCATGAGCTGAATCTAATACTAAAACATCAACACCAACAGCTACTAAAGCTCTTGCTCTATCTAATTGATTTACACCAATAGCAGCTCCAACTCTTAATCTTCCAAATTCATCTTTATTTGCATTTGGATATTCTCTTTTTTTATTTATATCTTTAATTGTAATTAAACCAATTAATTTATTATTGTTATCAACTATTGGTAATTTTTCTATTTTATTTTGATGCATAATATCAGCAGCTTCATCTAAAGTTGTACCTTCTTTTGCTGTTACTAAAGGCATTTTTGTCATTTTATCAATTGCTTTTTGTTTAAAATCTTTTGTAAATCTCATATCTCTATTTGTTAAAATACCAACTAGAATACCATTATCATCAACTACAGGAACACCTGATATTTTATAAGAAGCCATAATATCTTCTGCATCTTGCAATGTTTGTTCAGGTTTAATTGTAATTGGGTCAATAATCATACCAGACTCAGATTTTTTAACTTTTTTACATTGTAAAACTTGAGATTCTATATCCATATTTTTATGAATTATTCCTATTCCACCAAGTCTTGCCATTGCAATTGCAGCTTCAAACTCTGTAACTGTATCCATTGCTGCACTTATAAAAGGAATATTTAATTCAATTTTTCTAGTTAATTTTGTTTTTGTACAAACTTCTTTTGGTAAAACTTCTGATTTCGCAGGTACCAAAAGCACATCATCGAAAGTTAATGCTCTTTTTTTAATTCTCATTTTAAATCCTAGTTAATATTTATTTTTTATAATTTATAGCTTTTTCTAAAGATAAAGCACCATCAAATAAAGTTTGTTCTTCATACACATTTGCAATAAACTGTAATCCTATTGGCATTCCATCTTCATCTTTATCAACAGGAAGTGAAATAGCAGGAAGTCCTGCAAGGTTCACAGAAATTGTATAAATATCACTTAAATACATCTCTAAAGAAGTTTTAAATGAACCAAATTTTGGAGCTGTTGTTGGGGCAACTGGAGATAAAATCAAATCAGCTTCACTAAAAATTTTAGAATATTCATCTTTTATTAGATGCCTTACTTTTTGAGCTTTAATATAATAAGCATCATAATATCCAGAACTTAAAACAAAAGAACCTAACATAATTCTTTTTTGTACTTCTGGTCCAAAACCTTGTGATTTTGTTTGAACATACATATCTTTTAATCCACTGTCACCTTTTCTATTACCGAATCTAACACCATCAAATCTAGCTAAATTTGCACTAGCTTCTGCTGTTGCAACTATATAATAAGTTGAAACTATTTTTTGAGTATCAAGCATATTTTTATGAATTATTTTATGCCCAGCTTCTTCTAAAGCCTTTACAGCTTTTTCAAAACCTTTTTGTATTGCATGACTTGCTTGTGATACAAAGTTATCAATAACAGCAATTGTTAAT
The DNA here is from genome assembly GCF_003063295.1 of Arcobacter lacus. Classification (NCBI taxonomy): domain Bacteria; kingdom Pseudomonadati; phylum Campylobacterota; class Epsilonproteobacteria; order Campylobacterales; family Arcobacteraceae; genus Arcobacter; species Arcobacter lacus. The sequence continues at coordinate 160,691 of NZ_MUXF01000010.1, read as the reverse complement.
TTTTTATTTGGATTTAAATTTGGTGTAATTGCTTCATAATTAATATTTGCAGATGTTGAATCCATTGGATCATATCCAGAAATAATATCATATAAAATAGCTGCATCCTCTACATTTTGTGTAATTGGTCCACATTGATCCAAAGATGATGAATAAGCTGTAATTCCATATCGTGAAACTCTTCCATAAGTTGGTTTCATCCCAACACAACCACAATAAGCTGCAGGTTGTCTAATACTACCACCTGTATCTGTTCCAAGAGCAGCAACAGCAATACCAGCAGCAACAGCTGCGGCACTTCCACCACTACTTCCACCTGGAACTTTTTCATTATCCACTGGATTCAAAGTTTTCCCATAACAAGAAGATTCAGTTGAACTTCCCATAGCAAATTCATCCATATTTGTTCTACCAAATGGACTTAATCCAGCTTTTTCTAATTTTTCAATAACTGTTGCATTATAAGGAGATATATAACCTTTTAAAATATTACTAGAACAAGTTATTTCCCAATTTTTAACATTTATATTATCTTTTATTGCTATTGGAATACCTACGCCTGATTGCGAAATATCTGCCGAAGTTAATTGTTCAACATAAGCACCTATTTTGCTATCTTTTATTTTTGAAGTTAAATCATTTCTTAATTTTTTTATATCATCACTAGCTAAGTTTAGTGCTTCTTTTAAAGTCATCAATCGGTTCTCCTATGATTTTTAGGTTGTAGTATTCGGCGAAGTATATCAAAAATTTGATTAAAAAAAAGTTAGATTTTAGAAATAAAAAAAGGAATAGGAAATAAATCCTATTCCTTATAAAAACAGTAAAAAACTCTTAGATAAAAGAGATAAATGCCATAGGAGTAGCATCACCTTTTCTAATTCTAGTTTTAATTATAGAAGTATATCCACCATTTCTACCTTCGTATTTTGGTGCTATTTCATTAATAAGTTTTTTTGTAGCTTCTTTTGACTGTAATGCAGCAAATACTTGTCTATGAGTATTTAAGTCTGCATTTCTAGCAACAGTTACTAATCTTTCTATATATCTTTTTAACTCTTTTGCTTTTGGTACAGTTGTCTCAATTTTTTCTCTTTCGATAATTGCAATTGCTAGATTTTTTAACAATGCTTTTCTATGAGAAGAAGTTCTACTTAACTTTCTATATCCATGCTTATGTCTCATATTAAACCCTTAAATTATGCTTTTAGTTGCTCTAATTTTCTTCTTAACGCAGAAGCAACATTTTCTGGAAGTGTATTTTCAACTGGGTATCCTAAAGATTCTAACTTTTCAGCTATTTCATCATAAGACTTTTTCCCAAGATTTTTAATATTTTTTACTTCAACTTCGCTCATAAGTACTAATTCACCTAAGTATTTTAGTCCTGCTCTATCCAAAGAGTTAAAACTTCTAGCACTTAAATTTAAATCATCAATTCTTATAACTAACTCTTTTAACTCAACTGGTTCTTCACCAGATTCACTTACTGTTACTTCAGATAAATCAAAAACTTTATTAAACACTGACATTTGAGAATACATAACTGAAACTGCTTCTTTAAATGCAGCTACTGGAGAAATTTGTCCATTAGTTTGTACTGTAAATACAGCTTTTTCATAGTTTGGATTATCTTCAACTAACATTTTTTCAATATTATAAACTACTTTTTTAACAGGTGTGAAAAAAGCATCAATTGGAATATAATCAGCTCCAACAATATCTCTAATATCTTCACTTGGCATATAACCTATACCTTTTTGAAGAATTACAGAAAAAGTCAAATTACAATCACTATTAATCGTTGCTAAATGAGCATCTTTTGAAACAACATCAACTTCAGAGTTAATTAAATCTTCACCCTTAATATCTCTTGGTCCATTAAATGAATACTCAACAACAACTTGCTCTTTATCACTATTTATTTTAAATTTAATGTTTTTTAAATTTATAACAAAAATAGCTATATCTTCTAACATACCTCTTAATGAGTCAAACTCATGAGAAGCACCCTCAATTTTCACAGCGATTGGTGCACAACCAACTGATGAACTTAGAAGTAATCTTCTCAAAGGGTGTGCTAAAGTAATTGCAAAACCATCCTCAAATGGATATGCTGATATTTTAGCTTCATTATCACTGATAGCTTCTATTTCAACTTCTGTTGGTAAAAACGGAGTTTCTGCAAACTTTTTCATTAGCTACCTTTTATTTATTATTTAGAATATAACTCTACGATTAATCTCTCTTCAACAGGAATAACAACTTCTTCTCTAGCTGGGATTCTTGTGAAAATTCCAAATACTTTATCTTTATCTACATTAACCCAATCAACCATTCCAGTTTGATTTGTTAATTCTAATGCTCTAACAACTTGAGGATTAGATTTAGATTTTTCTTTAATTTCGATTTTTTGTCCAGGTTTTACTAAGTAAGAAGGAATATCAACTTTTTTACCATCTACTAAAACATGTCCATGAGTTGTAAATTGTCTAGCATTTGCTCTAGTTGTAGCAAATCCCATTCTAAATACAACATTATCTAATCTTTGTTCAATTAAACTAATAAGAATTGCTCCAGTGTTACCTTCTCTTCTTACCGCTTCTTTGAAGTAATTTCTAAATTGTTTTTCAGAAATACCATACATAAATTTAACTTTTTGTTTTTCTCTTAATTGTAATCCGTACTCAGAAATCTTAGCTCTTCTTTGTCCGTGTTGTCCTGGAGCAAATGGTCTTTTTTCTAAAGCACTTTTACCTGATAATCTTCTCTCACCTTTTAATCCAAGATCCGCATCAAGTCTTCTTTCGATTTTTTCTACTGGTCCTCTATATCTTGCCATTATTTACCCCTTACACTCTTCTTCTTTTAGGAGGTCTACAACCATTGTGTGCTAATGGTGTAACATCTTTTAACCAAGTAACTCTAATTCCATCCATAGAACCTACCGCTTTAACTGCTGTATCTCTTCCAGAACCTGGTCCTTGAATTTTAATTCCAACATTTTTAATACCATGTTCCATTGCTTTATTCATTGCATCTTCAACTGCAGCTTGTGCAGCAAATGGAGTTGATTTTTTAGAACCTTTAAATCCTAAATTTCCAGCACTTGACCATGCAATTGCATTTCCTGCATTGTCTGTAACTGTAACCATTGTATTATTGAAACTTGCAGCAATATGTACGATACCATCAGCAATATTTTTTCTTACAATTTTTTTTCTAGTAACTTTTCTTTTTGCCATTTACAATCCCTTATTTAGTTGCTGCACCAACAGTTTTCTTTTTACCTTTTCTTGTTCTTGCATTAGTTTTAGTCTTTTGCCCTCTACAAGGTAAACCTTTTCTATGTCTTAATCCTCTATATGAACCTAAATCCATTAAAGATTTAATATCCATAGCAACTTTTTTTCTTAAGTCACCTTCTACTAGGTAGTTTTCTTGGATCTCTTTTCTGATTGTTGCTGCTTCATCTTCTGTTAATTCAAAAGCTCTTTTGTTGAAATCAATTCCAACTGCATTTAAAATTAATCTTGAATTATGTAAACCTATACCATAAATATACGTTAATGCATATTCCATTCTTTTTTTATTTGGTAAATCAACACCCGCGATTCTTGCCATGTGTCTTATCCTTGTCTTTGTTTATGTTTTTTGTTTTCGCAGATTACTCTAACGATACCTCTTCTTTTGATAACTTTGCATTTATCACACATTTTTTTTACTGAAGCTCTTACTTTCATAAGTCTTGTCCTTCTTATTTGTGTTTTTTACCACTTCCAACAGGAAAAAGCCCAAAAAACTCTCACCAACTCTTTATAAAATAGTAAATATTCTATAAAAACTTCCTCAATGGTTGGAAAAATGGAATTTGGATTATATTTAACTTATGCTTAAAGCTAGTTGAATATTAATTTTAATAGCAATTGTAGTATTATTCAAAATATTTTATAAATAAGGTTAGTAATGTTACTTTTTAAAAATGAATTAATAAAAATAGAGATTGAAAATAGTGAAATTCCTTGGTTGAAAATATTTACGAATGAACCAATAAAAGAGTTTTCTTTTTGTGATTTTAAAACAAAAGAAGAAATTTGGAAATATTTAGACTTAATTGAAAAAGAGATGTTAGAATACTTTAAACCAGAAAAAATAAATATAGCATCATTTGGGAATTATGTTCCTCACGTACATTTTCACATAATGTCAAGATTTAAAGAAGATTCTTATTTTCCAGAACCAATGTGGGGAAAAAAACAAAGAGATTCAAATTTGAATTTACCTTCTTTTGAAGAATTTTATGAAATATTAAAAAAGAAGTTTTAAAACTTCTTTTTTATCCATCTTGATTTATTTTTTTTATTAATTCTTCTAAAACAGTTTGTGCTTTTTGTGTCTCAATTTGACAACCACCAGCAGCAATGTGTCCACCACCACCATATTTAAGCATTAATTCACCAATATTTGTTTTTGAAGTTTTATTAATAATTGATTTTCCTGGACTAAATACAATATTTTGTTTATCTCTACCCCAAACTACATGAATAGATATATTTTGCTCAGGGAATAAAGCATAAACCATAAATCTATTTCCTGGATAAATTACCTCTTCTTCTCTATAATCTACAATTAAAAGATTGTTTATAACTTTTGTACATCTTTTTAATTGTTCTTTAAACTCATTTTCATATTTGAAGTATAATTCAACTCTTTCTTTAACATCTGGTAGTTCTAAAATTTCATCAATATTATGTTTTGCACAATAATTAATTAAATCCATCATTAATTGATAATTAGAAATTCTAAAATTTCTAAATCGTCCAAGTCCTGTCCTACTATCCATCAGAAAACTAAGTAATGCCCAAGCTCTTGGTTCCAATATATCTTCTATTGTGAAATCTGCACTATCAGCTTTATTCGCACCAATCATCATTGAAGTGAAATATCCAGGAAAAACTTCATCTCCATTATAATATTCATAAACAACTTGTGCGGCACTTGGAGCATCTGGATTAATAATATGATTTTCTTTTTTTTCATTTCTCAAAGTTTCAGAAAAATGATGATCAAAAGCTAAATATACACCATCTACATAAGGTAGATTTGTTGTTATATCATTTTGTGTTATTTCTACTTTTCCATCTTGCATATCTTTAGGATGAACAAAAGTGATTTCATCAATAATATCTAGATACTTAAGTAAAGTACCACAAACTAAGCCATCCATATCACTTCTAGTAACTAATCTATATTTTTTATCACTCATCATTTAATCCCAATAAATATAAAATTATGAATTTATATATTTAACAATAATATCACCCATTGAAGATGTATTTAACACTTCTTTTGCATCATATGCTGCTAAATCTTTAGTTCTATAACCATCTTTTAATACAGCTTTTATAGAATCTTCTATTAAATCTGCTGCTTTTGATTCATTTAATGAATATCTTAACATCATTGCTGCACTTACTATTGTTGCTAATGGATTCGCAATACCAAGCCCTGCAATATCAGGTGCTGAACCATGAATTGGTTCATAAATTGCTGTTTTATCACCTGTTGAAGCTGATGGAAGTAATCCAATAGAACCAACAACCATTGAAGCTGTATCAGATAAAATATCTCCAAAAATATTTCCAGTTACAATAACATCAAATTGTTTTGGATTTCTTACTAATTGCATTGCAGCATTATCTACATACATATGACTTAAAGTTACTTCTGGATAATCTTTTGATAATTCATTCATAGTATCTCTCCAAAGTTGAGAAACTTCTAAAACATTTGCTTTATCAACAGAACAAACTCTTTTATCTCTTTTCATTGCAAGTTCAAATGCTGTTTTACCAATTCTTACTATTTCTGGTTTTGTATAAACCATTGTATTAAATGCTTTAAATCCATCATTTTCTCTTGGTTTTCCAAAGTAAATACCACCAATTAATTCTCTTACAATCATAATATCCACACCAGTAATTACTTCAGGTTTTAAAGTTGAAGCATTTACTAATTCATCATAAATAATTGCAGGTCTTAAGTTTGCATAAACACCCATCTCTTCTCTGAATTTTAATAATCCAGTTTCAGGTCTTAACTCTCTTGGTAATGTATCCCATTTTTCTCCACCAATTGCACCAAATAAACAAGCATCACTAGCTAATACCCCATCTATTGTTTCTTGAGGAAGAGGAACACCAGTTGTATCAATAGCAATACCACCCATTAAATATTCTTTATAATTTAATTCAAAATCACATTTTTTTGCTGCAGCGTTTAATACTTTTATTGCTTCATCAACGATTTCTGGACCTATTCCATCACCTTTTATTATTGAAATATTGTAATTTTTCATTTATATTGCCTTTTTCATTTCTGCTTTTGCATAATTTATTAATCCACCAGTTGCAATTAATTCTTGCATAAATGGTGGAATTGGAATAAATTTATAAGTTTTTTTAGTTGTATTATTTGTAATTTCACCTTTATCTAAATTAATAGATATCTCTTCACCCTCTTTTATCTCTAAAGATTCTGGTAATTCAAATATTGGTAATCCCATATTAAAAGCATTTCTATAGAAAATTCTTGCAAAAGAAGGTGCAACAACAGCAGCAACTCCTGCAGCTTTTAAAGCGATTGGTGCATGTTCTCTACTTGAACCACATCCAAAGTTTTCTCCAGCAACAATAATGTCACCTCTTTGTAATTTTTTTGGAAACTCTGGATCTGCATCTTCCATAACATATTTAGCTAAATGTTCTGGGTCTGAACTATTTAAATAACGAGCTGCAATTATAACATCAGTATCAATATTCGCTCCAAAATTCCAAACTTTCCCTGTAATAGTATTCATACTTTTTATCCTTGATATTTAATAAACTAATTTTTTTATTAATTAAAAATGAGACATTCTAACTAATTTTTTAGTAATTTTTCTTTAAATAAATTATTCTTAATCAGATATTTAATTAATTTGGGTATAATCCTCTCTTATCATAAAAAAGGAGATTTCCTAGCAAAATGAGCGTAAAAGATATAAATAAAACTATTGAACTTCTTGTAAAAGAGTACAAAGACTCAGTTCTTACTTATGAAAAAATTATTAAAATTTTTCCAAAAGCGCCATCTGGTCCTACTATTAAAAAACTTTTAGCACTAATTCAATTATATAATGTAACAGTTATTAGTTCTCAAGAACAAGCAAAAAGAATGAATGATGAAGAAGCTAAAAAGAAAAAAGAGTTAAGAGAAAAGCTTATTGAAAATGAAGATGATGTTTTCGATTTATTAAAAAATAAAGAGCTACTTGAATGGTCGAGATCAGATTCTCCTGTTAGAATGTATTTAAGAGAAATGGGACAAATTCCTCTTTTAACAAAAGAAGAAGAAGTTGAAATATCAAAAAAAATTGAGACTGGTGAAGATATCATTCTTGATGCAATTTGTTATGTACCATATTTGATTGATTTTATTTTAGAATATAAAGAACCTTTAGTTAATAGAGAAAGAAAAGTAAAAGAATTATTTAAAAACTTTGATGATGATAACGAAGAGGAAGAAGATGATTTTGATAATGAAGATTTAGAGGAAGAAGATTCTGAAGAAGAAAATTTTGAAGATGATGATGAAAAAGTTTCTGGTAAAAAACAGAAAAAACTAGATAAAAGAGCTCAAACAATCATCGAAGCATTTAAAAATCTTGAAAAAGCAAAAAAAGAGTGGCTAAAATTTCAAGCAAAAGAGACTGCTAAATCTGATGATGAATCTGATTTAATGACTTTTAATCTTGCAACTGCCTTTAAAAAAAGACTTTTAAAAGAAGCATTACTTGATTTAGGTCCAACATCTAAACTTATTACAGAAATTGTAAAAGCTATGGAAACAGCACTTAAATCAGATACTGGTTTTGATAGTGAATTAAAAAGATTAGAGTACAAATTACCACTATTTAATGAAACTTTACAAAAAAACCACCAAAAAATATTGGATAACATTGTAAATTTATCAAAAGCACAAATAACTACAATGGTTCCTGAAGCTACTATGGTTTCTACATATATGGAAATAAAAAAATTATTTCAAACAGCAGAAGCTTCTAAAGATGGTTTTGATTTAACTCCTGAAGAGTTAAAAGCAGTTCTTGAACAAATAAAAAGAGGTAAACAAATAACAGATACTTCAAAAACAAGAATGGCAAAATCAAATTTAAGACTTGTTGTTTCTATTGCAAAAAGATATACAAATAGAGGTTTACCTTTCTTAGACTTAATTCAAGAAGGAAATATCGGTCTAATGAAAGCTGTTGATAAGTTTGAATATAAAAAAGGTTACAAATTCTCAACTTATGCAACTTGGTGGATTAGACAAGCTATAAGTAGAGCAATTGCAGATCAAGCAAGAACTATTAGAATTCCAATTCACATGATTGAAACTATTAATAGAATTAATAAAATCATCAGAAAAGGTGTTCAAGAAAATGGTAAAGAGCCTGATATTGAAGAAATTGCAAAAGAAGTTGGATTACCTGTTGATAAAGTAAAACAAGTTATTAAAATTACAAAAGAGCCTGTATCTTTGGAAGCTCCTATTGGAAGTGATGAAGATGGTAAATTTGGAGATTTTGTTCCTGATGAAAAAGCTCCAACACCTATTGATAATATCATGAAAGAAGATTTACAAGGACAAATTGACCAGATTTTAAGTCAGTTAAATGAAAGAGAACAAGCAGTTATTAGAATGAGATTTGGTCTTATGGAAGATGCAAGCGACAGAACATTAGAAGAAATTGGTAAAGAACTAAACGTAACAAGAGAAAGAGTTAGACAAATTGAATCTAGTGCAATTAAGAAGCTAAAACATCCAAAAGTTGGTAAAAATCTTAAAAATTACGTAGAAAGTTAAATATGAATTTTTTTGAAAATTGGGTAGAAATGGATTTAAATCCTATTTTATCTTTTTCATCTAACGCAAAAATATTGTATTCTAATTCAGAAGCACAATTTTTATTGAATAGAATAAAACCTAAAGAGCTTTTTGATTTAGCACTTACTTATGCTCCAAAAACTTTTGGAGCATTAACTTCGTATATTGATTTGACAATTCAAAACTACACTTTTTATGCTATTACAGTTATGTATGAAAATGATGAAGAAATACATGTAAAACTTTATAAGAGTGCAATGGTAAAAAAAGAGACTAATTTAAATATAAAAAATATTAATACTACTAATATTTTTACTTTAGTTGATTTAGCTATTTCTACAAGTAAAATCAAATCAAATATTAATTTTGCAAAAAAATATGATCCTTCAATTCCAGAATTTAAACTTGATGCAAATTCTTTTATAAAAACACTAAATCATGTATTTGAAGAATTTAGTAGTGAGACAAAAAATGTATCTTGTTCTATTTTATTAAAAGTTGGAGAGCATATAAAAATAGATGAAAAGAAATACTCTTTAATAAGTGTAGATATATCTTCTTATGATAAAAATAGTGATTTTTCTAAAATAAATATAAAAGACAGTAACTCTTTCATAATAACATGCAACAAAAATCAAGTAACTATAGACTTGCCTTTAGTTCTATAATTTCAAAGTTATTTTTTAACTAACTTTGAAATTAAAACTCCAATTGGAACTACTCCCAAACCTACAATAAAAGCTATTGGCATAAAAATTTTATTATTATTTAAAACAAAAAAACCAAAAATCAGTATAACATATCCAAAAACTCTATAAATAGACAAAAATCCACTTGCAGAAAAGATTGTATTTTTTACAGAATTTCTTTTAACTTTTGATTTCTCATCATTTATTATTTCTTTGATTTTTTCGGCTGTTAATTCATTTTCAGGAATTTCTTCATATTCAGTATATAAATCATAAGGATCATCTATTTCATCAATTTTATCTCTATCTTCACCTTTTGATATTTTTGAATAATCAAAGTTTGATAATCTATTTTGAATATTCTTTTTATAAGAGATAAAAGAAGCAATTGTTATAAGTAAAGATGAAATAAAAGCTATTTGAGTATTTAAAAGCCATAATTTATTTTGAAAAACTAAAGCATAAATAAAAATGCAAAGGTCTAAAAAAATAAAAACCTTTGCAAATTTGATAATCTCATCATTAATCTTCATCATCAAAAGATTTATCTCCATATTTTGCTCTATGAGCATATCTTGGATCATCTTCTAAGCCTTCAAACTCTTTTTGAGCTCTCTTATAAGCTTTATAGATATTTAATCCCGCTGCTAATATTCCCCAAATAATTCCAAGCCATAAAGTCCAAGTATAACCTGTTAGATGTTTTAATCCATAACCAATACCAAAACCAATTAATATCGCGGCAACAATAGAAATACCTAAAGATAAATTATCTAAAGCGACAATCTTATCTTGATGTTTAGGTTTTTCATATTTTTCTTCATTTTGCATAAAATACCAACTATTTAATGTAAGAACAACAATAATCAGTTATTGTTTTAACTTTTATATCAAAACTTGAGTTTGCAGGAACACTAAAAGATGTATTAGCACCGTATATTTTCCACTCATTTGTATCTTTTAGTTTAACTTCAACTTCTCCAGCAACAATTTCCATAAGTTCAGCTTCATTTGTACCAAAAGTATATTCACCAATCATCATAATACCTAAAGTTTTTTTCTCACCATTTGACTCAATAAAAGTTCTACTTGTAACTTTTCCATCAAAATAAATATTTGCCTTTTTTACTAATTCAACATTTTTAAAACTTTCCATTTTTTTTCCTTTTTTTATAAATTTTTCATAACTTCATTTGCTGCTTTTAAACAAGCATCAATATCTTTATTTGTAATTTTTGTACAAATAAAACCTGTTTCATATTGAGAACAAGCAAAATAGAAACCTTTTTTTAACATTTCATGATGAAATGTTGCAAATCTTTTAAAATCACAAAGTCCAACATCTTTGAAATTTTTTGGTTCTTTTTCACAAAAGAAAAAACCAAACATACTTCCTCTTGTATCAACTTGAAATGGGATTTCATATTTATTAGCAATTTTTTTCAAACCATTTACTAATCGTAAGGCTTTTTTATTTAATTCATTGTAAATCTCAGGATTTGCTTTTAATTTTCTTAAGCTTTTTAAACCTGCAGCCATAGCAACAGGATTTCCACTTAAAGTTCCAGCTTGATATATTTTTCCTTCAGGTGATAAATTGCTCATAATCTCTTTTGATGCAGCGAAAGCGCCAACAGGCATTCCAGCTCCTATTACTTTTCCAAAAGTAATAATATCAGCTTTTGTTTTTACAATTCCACTAGCTCCTGTTAAACTAGCTCTAAATCCACTCATAACTTCATCAAAAATCAATAAAGCACCATGTTTATCACAAAGTTCTCTACAAGCTTTTAAAAACTCTTCACTTGCAGGAACTAATCCCATATTTCCTGCAATTGGCTCAATAATAATACAAGCAATATCACTTGAATCAGCAAAGCATTTTTCTAAATTTTTTATATTGTTATATTCACAAAGTAAAGTATGTTTTGTCAAATCAGAAGGAACTCCAGGACTACTTGGACTTCCAAAAGTTGCCAATCCAGAACCAGCTTGAACTAATAATGAATCAGAATGTCCATGATAACAACCTTCAAATTTAACAATATCATTTTTTCCTGTAACACCTCGTGCCAATCTAATAGCACTCATTGTTGCTTCTGTTCCTGAACTAACAAATCTAACTTTATCAATATTGTCATACATTTCAACAATTTCTGAAGCTAATTTTGTTTCAAGTTTTGTTGGAGCACCAAAAGACAAACCTTTTTTCGCAGTTTTAATTACAACTCTTTCTATATCTTTATCACAATGTCCAAAAATTAGTGGTCCCCAACTTTGTACAAAATCTACATATTTATTTCCATCAACATCATATAAATATGCACCTTTTCCTTTTTTTATAAATGGAGGTGTTCCTCCTACACTTTTAAATGCACGAACAGGCGAATCAACTCCACCAGGAATTACTTCACAAGCCTTAGTATAGGCTTCTATTGATTTTCCAAACATTTATATTCCTAATTAATTAATTATTAGCTCAATTGTACTATAATCCCGCTATGAAAAATATTATCTTCGCATTTATAATCTCTGTAATACTCCACTTATTACTATTGGTAAGTTATAATAAAAGTTTAAATGAAACAAAACAAGAGAATAAACAAGAACAAAATGAAAAAATAGTTGAAAAAAAGTCTGATGTAAAGTTTGTAAAAATTCAACAAGAAAATATTTCACAAGAAAAAAAAATCGAGCCAAAACCTGAACCAAAAGTTACCCAAAAGATTATAGAAAAACAGATAAAACTTCCTAAAAACGAATCTGAAAGTAAAATTGCTCAAAATACAAAAAAAAGTGCTGATATAAAACAAGCTAAAGAGATACAAAAAAATATTCTAAAAGAATCAAATGCATTACAAGAAAAGACTTTAGAAAATTTTTTATCTCAAAAAGAGCCTATAAATAAAAATATTTTAAATGAACTTGAAAAACTTTATGGTGAAGAATATAAAACTTTCACAAAAGTTCAAAAAGCTTATCTAGAAAAAAATTTAAATAATTTTCAAGTTATAACACAAAGGGTTTTAGATAGACTTGGTTACCCAAAACTCGCAGCAAAACAAAAAATTGGTGGAGTAAATATTGTCGAATTTATGTTTCATCCAAATGGAGATATAAGTGATTTAAGAATTATAGATTCATCTGGATATGCTGTTTTAGATGAATATACTATTGAGTTAATTCAAATTGCTTATAAAGATTATCCAAAGCCAGAAACTACAACGAAATTAAGATTTAAAGTATTTTATAGAATATATTAAATAGAGTAAAAACTCTATTTTTATAATTTTCTTTCATAGTTGTACATATTCATATATCTAAATGCTATTAAATTTTCCAAAATAGCAAATGTCACAATAAAATTAATAAAAGAACTTCCACCATAAGAAAATAAAGGTAAAGGAATTCCAACAACTGGTGCAAAACCTATAACCATTAAAAGATTAACACTCATATTAAAAAATATAAGTAACCCTAAACCAGAAGCAAAAACTTTTATGACGTAATCATCTTTGAAAAAATAATTCATTGTAAGAAGATGCAATATAATTAATACATATAAAACAATTAATCCAATTGCTCCTAAAAAACCATATCTTTCAACCAAATATGCAAAAATAAAATCGCTTGTTGCAATTGGTAAAAATCTCAATTGTGTTTGAGTTGCTTCATCACTTTCTTTTCCTGTAAGCCCTCCAGAACCAATTGCTATTATAGATTGCTGCACATGATAACTTGGCTTTTCTGCAACAATAAAATCATGAATTCTTTTCTTTTGATAATCTTTAATTAAATAAGTATAAATAAAAGGGGAAGATACACCTATTGCAATAAATATTGCAAACCAAATCTTCCAATTAACTCCAACTAAAAATAAAATTCCATAACCAACAAATAACATTACCATTGCAGTTCCTAAATCTGGTTCTTTTGCAATTAGAACAAATGGTAATAAAATATAAAATGAAAAGTACATAAAATCTTTAAGATTGTAACCATTTATTGGTGGAGGTTTTCTACTTATTAAATATCCTAACATTAAAATATAAATAGGTTTTATTAACTCTGAAGGTTGAATTGTTGTATCAAGTAAAGGAATATGAATCCATCTTTTAGCGCCTAATTTTGAAATTCCTATAAATTCAACCAAAATAAGTAAAATAATTCCTAACCAATACAAAGCTGGTATTAAATGTAGTTTTTTTCTAATTGGTAGCATAAATACTATCATAAATGCAAAGATAGAAAGTGTATAATAAAATAGTTGTTTATATGCTAATAGTTCGTTTGTTTCACTAATTAAATGGTATGATAAAAATATCAAAGGTAAAACAAATATTATTAACAAATAATCAAAGTGTAAAATAATTCTTTTATCAAATAATCGCATAACGAAAGAGTATCAAAATATGAATAAAAACTTTATTGTTTTAGAAGAAAATAGATTAGATAAATTTTTGGCACAAAATATAGATGCCTCAAGAAACCAAATAGAGCAATTAATAAAAAAAGAGTTTGTAAAAGTTGATGGAAAAATTGTAAGTAAAACCGGCTTAAAATTAAAAGAAAATCAAAATATTGAAGTTTTTTTTCCAGAAGTTCAATTAAATAACTTAAAAAATGAAAATTTTATAAAAAATTCTTTAGGAGATAAAGAAGTAGAAATCATTTATGAAGATGATTATATTTTAGTTCTAAATAAACCTTATAATTTAACAGTTCATGATGCACCAAGTGTAAAAGATGCAACTTTAGTCGATTGGTTAAAATTGAAAAATATTTCACTTTCAACAATAAGTGGAGAAGAAAGACATGGTATTGTTCATAGACTTGACAAAGGAACAAGTGGAGTAATGGTTGTTGCAAAAACAAATGAAGCTCATATAGGGTTATCAAAACAACTTGAAGATAAATCAATGGGAAGATATTATCTTGCCATTATTGACCTTTCATTAAAAGAAAATATGATTATGGAAAAACCAATAGCAAGAAATCCAAATAATAGACTTAAAATGTCTATTGAACAAAATGGAAGATATGCAAAATCAGCTTTTTCAAAGATTGCTTTAAGTGATAATGAAAAATTTGAATTAGTAGCTTGTAAACTTTATACAGGAAGAACTCATCAAATACGAGTTCATTTAAGTTCGATAAATAGGCATATACTTGGTGATAATTTATATGGATTTAAGGGCGAATTAAATAAAATAAATAGATTTCTTTTACACGCTTATTATTTATATTTAACTCATCCAGTTACAAATGAGCAAATGTGTTTCAAAGCAAATCTACCAAAAGATATGGTAAATTTTCTAAATACTAATTTTCAAAAGGAGAATATAAATGATAAAATTAATGAAAAATATATTATTGATAGCTTTAGTTTTACTGTTTAGTGCTTGTAGTGATATTATAGATAGTATTTCATCACCATCTACACCAAAGATAAACAATAGTGTTCCAACGGTAAATTATAGTTCTATAAAATCTATTTCAGATATAGCATCAATTGGTTTTGAATGGCAAAGAGTAGATGATCCAAGAGTTGTAGGTTATAACTTTTATAGAACAGATTTACAAAGTGGAGAAAAAACTTTAAAACTTATTAGAGCTATTGAAAGTAGATATACAACTCACTATGTTGATAAAGAGCTAGAACCAAAAACAAAATACGCTTATCAAATCTCTTCAAGATTAAGTGATGGAAGTGAATCTGTTACAACAGAAGCTTATATAGCTGAAACTTTACCTAGAATAGTTCCTGTAAATGGAGCACAAGCTATTTCAAATTTACCTAAAAAAGTAAAATTACTTTGGCAACCACACCCAGACCAAAGAATTCAATATTACAGAGTTGAAAAATATAATACAACATTAAATGAGTGGATATATCAAGCAACTGTAAATCAAAGATTATCTGCTGAATATCTTGATACTGGTTTAGAAAACAATACAACTTATCAATATAGAATTAAAGCTTTTACTTTTGAAGATGTAGAATCAGCTCCTACAAAAACTTTAAGTGCAAAAACAAAACCCGCTCCAAAATCACCAACAAGTGTTAAAGCTTCAAATAATATTCCTAAAAAAATATTTATAACTTGGTCACCTTCTCAAAATCAAGATATCATTGCTTATGATATTCATAGAAGTAGTTATAGCTCTTTTGGATTTAGCAAAATTTCAAGTGTAAATTCAACAACTACAGAATATACAGATTCTGTTGATGATGATGGAAGAACTTATTATTATAGAATAATTGCAGTTGATAAAGATAACTTAGAAAGTGCAGATAATATAACAGCAACAAAAGGTATAAGTTTACCAAAACCTATAAAACCAACTATAACATCTGCACAAATTCAAGGAAGTGTAAACTTAAGTTGGCAACCAGGTGATAATAGAGCAGTTTCATATAATGTAGTAAAAAAAATAAAACAAAATTTTTTCCAATATAAAACAGTTATATTCAATAATATTTCAGGTACGAGCTTTAATGATAGCGATATAGTAAGTGGCGTTGACTATAAATATTCTGTTCAAGCTGTTGATGAATTTGGTTTAATTTCTGAAAATTCAGATGAAAAAACACTATCTAGAAAGTAAAAAATAAATGCCTCATATAGTTTTCGAAAAAAATGATTTACTTAAAACTCCATCAGCAAAAGATGGAGTCTCTTTTGAGTTTATTGCAAAATCATATAACTTTACTTCAAAACCAAGAAGAGATGAATATAAAATCGCAGTAAAAGACCAAGATAAAGATTTTTTATTATCAATAAAACCAAAAGATGATGATTTGATGATAAAAGCTGATAAGGTTACAAGAATATCTCCTGTTAGCTTAATAAAAAAAGCTTTGAATTATTATGTAGAACTAAATAATTCTAAAATATTATTTTCAAATACAAATAATCTACAAGTAAAAAAAGAGCTAAAAAACGAATATCTAAAAGACATAAACTACTTTGTTGATGATTTTAAAACAGACAAAGAGATTCAAATAGAGATTGGTTTTGGAAGTGGAAGACATCTTTTACATCAAGCAAAATCAAATCCAAATATCCAATTTATTGGGCTTGAGATTCACTATCCATCAATTGAACAACTCTTAAAACAATTAGAAATTCAAAATATCGCAAATGTATTAGTAGTAAATTATGATGCACGACTTTTTATGGAGTTTATTGAATCAAATAAAGTTGGAAGAATTTTTGTACATTTTCCTGTTCCTTGGGATAAAAAACCACATAGAAGAATCTATTCAAATGAGTTCGTAAATGAAGCTTTAAGAGTTTTGAAAATTAGTGGGACATTAGAACTTAGAACTGATAGTAGAAAATATTTTGATTTTTGTACAGAAGTTTTAACAAATCTTCCAAAAGGAAGAATTACTATAGATATAAATAAAGACTTAGCAGTTTCAAGTAAATATGAAGATAGATGGAAAAAACAAGGTAAAAATATCTATGATGTAGTTTTAGAAGCTTGGAATGAAGATGAAAATATCAATCTAAATTATGATTTTTCATTTAATTTTGAGGCAAATTTTAATAAAATTATAAATTCAATTCCTCAAAAATCAATAATTGAAAAAAATTACTTCGTCCATATAGAAGAAGTTTATACTATTTTAGATAAAGATAATTCAGGATTAATAAAAATTACAATGGGAAATTTCGATAGACCAGTGACAAAATATCTACTTATTCAAAATAAAAGAATTTCATACTATCAAGGAAATCCTCTTCCAACAAGTGCGAATATAGATGCACATAAAAAATTAATAGAGATTTTAAGTATATGATTGAAGCTAGAAATATTTACCTTACTTATGATGACAATAGATATATTATCAAAAAAGGTAATTTCACTATAAAACCAAAAGAATTTATATTCATTGGTGGAAACTCTGGAAGTGGTAAATCTACTTTATTAAAATCATTTTATGGTGATATTCCATTAAAACACGGTAGTTTAAAAATCGAAAATCAAGAAGTTTTTGGAATAAAAGGAAAAAAATTAAGACTTCTTAGAAAAGATATTGGTATTATTTTTCAAGATTATAAACTTATAAATGAATATACGATTGAAGAAAATATCATGATACCACTTAAAATAAATGGTTACTCTCATGAAGTTTCACAAGTTCAAGCAGATAACCTATTAAAACATGTGAGATTAAGCCATAGAAAAGGTTTTTATCCAAATCAATTAAGTGGTGGAGAACAACAAAGAGTTGCAGTTGCAAGGGCACTTGCTCATAATCCAAAAATTATAATTGCAGATGAACCAACTGGAAATTTAGATGATTTTTCAGCTGAAGTTGTTTGGAATTTATTAAAAGGTGCAAATGAACAACTTGGAATTACTGTAGTTGTTGTAACACATAGAGTTCCTAAAAATCTAGGGATTAAATTTAGACAATTATCTATTGAAGATGGGATTATTTATGAAGTCTCTTAAAAATATCTTTGCATTTTTAATTCCCCTACTTTCAATGTTAATTACATTTTCTATATATTTATTAATCAATAATATAGTTGAGAATTATAAAAGTAAGATTTCAAGAGACTACTCTATTATTATTGTTGCTACAAATCCTATCAACAATATAAGTGAACTTGCGGGTATAAAAGTAGAAAAAATACAAGCTTTACCAAATGATAAAATTATTGAAAACATAAAATCAAATTTATCAAATAATTCTGTTGAATTATTAAAACAAAAACTTCCAAATTTTTATCAAATATATTTAGAAATTTTTCCTACAAGTACAGAATTAGAGGTGATTAAAAATACTTTATTAGCAAATAAAGATATTAAAAAAGTAGAAGTTTTTTATAAAAACCATAATCAAATTTATCTATTACTTCTTATTTTAAATAGTGTATCTTTTATACTATTTTTTATTATTACTTTATTTGCAATTATAATTATTGCTAAACAAATAAAACTTTGGTTTCATGAATATAGAATTAAAATTTCTATTTTAAGATTACATGGAGCTTCTATTTTATATAGTGCTTCATCAATATTAAACTATGCACTTATAAGTTCATTTTTGTCTTTTTTAATTGCAGGAGCTTTTTTAATCTTTATTTCAAATAATTTAGATGTTTTATTTCCATTGGAATTACAAGAAATTGTTGATGTAAAAATAAATTTAGTAGTAGAATTAATAAAACTATTTTTATTATCATTTTTTATCTCAATTTTTACAATTTTTGGTGTATTACTAAAATACAAGATAAGTAATGATTAAAATATATTTTGCTCTATTTTTGGTAATAAATTTCTTATTTGCAGCCTCAAATGTTGATAAAAAAATTCAACAAAATCAAAAAATTTTAGATACAAAAGAGAAAGAAAAAGAGACAGCAACTCTAAAAATCAAAGAATTAGCAGATAAAATTGAAGAACAAAATAAAAATATCACCGATTTAGAGCAAGAAATAAAAGATATAAATAATGATATTGAAGAACATCAAAAATTACTTGAAGAATCAAAAGATAAATTAGAAGATTTAAAAACAAAATCTAGTGAATTGTTAAAAGAAAAAAATAGTAATGAAACAGAAATAATAAATACTATTGTTGAAGAGTTTTCTATTTCAATGGCTTTAAAATTAGCTTCTGAAGACTCTTTACAAGAATTAATTGATAGTGAAATTTTTACTTTATTATCAGAACATGCTAAAGAAAAAGTTATAAAATTAAATAACAACTACAATGTTGTTTCTGAAAATGCAAAAAATAACCAAAAAGATATTGATAAAATATCTTCATATATCAATGATCGACAAAAAACAAAAGTTAAATTAACATCATTAAAAGAAAAACATGCAAAATCTTTAATAGATATTGAAGGGCAACATAAAGCTTATCAAGAAGAATTAAATAAGGTAGTAAAAAAACAAACAGAATTGAATAAACTTCTTGGTGAATTAAATATTCTAAAAGATGCAGAAATAAAAAAAGCAACCGAAGCTAAAAAATCTCAACAAGCTTCAACAACTGATGACAATGATGGCTATAGCCAAATGCAAACTACTGATGTAAGAAATCAAAAATTTGCAAAAGATTTAAACTTGGATGTAAAAAAAATTGGTTCTTCAACAGATGGTGTTCAGATTGTAAAATATAAAGGTGCAAAAACTATTGCTCCATTAAAGTCTTTTAAAGTTGTAAAAAATTTTGGTACATATTATGATCCTATTTATAAAATAAAATTGTTTAATGAGTCTATTGTATTAAAGGCAACTGATTCAGAATCAAAAGTAGTTTCTGTATTGAATGGTAAAGTGGTTTATGCAAAAAAGAATGCAGGAATGCTTGATAATGTTGTAATTATTCAACATGAAGGTGGATTACACACAATTTATGCTCATTTAGATGAAATTGCTCCAACTTTGGTTGTAGGTAAATGGGTACAAAAAGGTTCTGTTGTAGGAAGAGTAAATGATTCTTTAAGTTTTCAAGTTACTAAAGACTCAGCTCATATTGATCCAAAAGATTTATTTAATATTTAGGCAATTATATGGAAAAAAATAGTTTAGATAATCCATTTTTTTTATTCACTATATTGGTTTTAGCCGTAATTTCAAATCTAATTGCTTCAGTACATTTTTTATTAATTTTATTTGGTGGTATAATATTTACTGCTTTTTACAGAACTCTAAAAAAAAGATATTACTATTTATTTTTTTTAGTTATTATTGCTTTTTTATTTATAGAGATAAATAGTGGGTTAAAGCCCTTTTCTTTATCCCTTTTATCATTTTTTATATATATTTTTATCATTCCAAGATATGAATCTAACTCATTGAGTAGTTTTGTTTATGTAATATTTTTCTATCTTGGTTTAACAATAATGTGGTTTTTATCTTTTGGACTTGATGAAAGAATAATTTATGCACTTATTATAAATTTATTTATAGATTTAATATTTTTTGGAGTATTTCTTTGAACATAAGACTAAATATTGTTTATATAATTATTCTAGCTATAGCTTTAACTTTACTTTCTAGAGTATATTTTTTAAGTATAAAATCAAATACATATTATGATGAACTATCAAAAAACAACTATATTAAAAGAATTTATAAAGTTCCAGTTCGTGGTGTTATAGAAGATAGAAATGGTGAACCATTGGCTTTAAATAAGATTGGTTTTTCTGTTTCAATAAAACCTCATTTAAGAAGTGAAAAATATCAAGAAAAGTTAGAAAGTATTGTTGATTTGGTAGTAAAACATTTTCCTCAATATGACAAAAATAAACTTTTAAAAGAGTATAAAAGAAACGATTCTGCTTATAATCATGAGTTTATAGAGATAATTGATTTTATTCCTTATGAAGAATTTTTTCCAAAATATACTATTTTGGCTTCGAATGAAGATTTAAAAATTGAACCATCATCAAAAAGATTTTATCCTTACAATGAAACAGCTGCACATATTATTGGATATGTAGGAAAAGCTTCAAAATTAGAAATTTTAAATAATGAATTAGCTATTCATAGTGGTATTGTTGGAAAAAATGGTTTAGAAAAATATTATAATTCTAAACTTCAAGGAGAGTTAGGATACAAAGATGTAAAAGTAAATGCTTTAAATCAAGAGATAGAAGTTCTTGAAGAAAAAAATGCATCAACAAATAATAATATAGAAATTTCAATAGATATAAAACTTCAAAGATATTTACAAGAGTTATTTGAGGGTAAAAGTGGTTCTGTTATCGTAATGGATGCAACAAATGGTGAAATTATAGCCGCAGCATCTTTTCCTGAATATGATAGTAATATTTTTGCAAGAGGTATTTCTCAAAATGAATGGAACCAAATGAGAAATGATTTTAACCATCCATTTACAAATAAAATTATAAATGGTCTTTATCCTCCTGGTTCAGTTATAAAAATGGGTGTTGCTTTATCTTTTTTAGAAAATGGTATTCCAGAAAATTTCACAGTAAATTGTAGTGGTTCACTTCCTATTGGAAATAGAAATTTTAGATGTTGGAAAACAACAGGACATGGAAATATTAACTTTAGAAGTGCAATTGCAGAAAGTTGTGATGACTTTTTTTATAAAGGAAGTTTAAAATTAGGAATTAATAAAATTTCACATACTCTTGATAAATTAGGATTTGGACAATTAACGGGAATTGATCAAATAAATGAATTTGTAGGTGTTAATCCAAATAAAGAGTGGAAAGAAAAAAGATTTAATAAACCATGGTATGTTGGAGAAACTGTTATTACATCTATTGGTCAAGGAAATATGCTTACAACTCCTCTTCAAATTGCAAGATATACAGCATATATAGCAACAGGAAAACTACCAAAACCACATCTTTATAAAGCAAATTATGAAGAACCTAAAGACGTTGATATTCCAGAAAAATATCTTGATTTAATGAGAAAAGGTATGTACGATGTATCTTATGGAGAAAGAGGAACAGCAAGAAGATATATAACATCAAAAGTTCCTATTGCTTCAAAAACAGGAACTGCACAAGTTGTTTCTATTCCTCAATCTGAAAAAGTTAGGATGAAAGAGAGTGAACTTGAGTATTATCAAAGATCTCATGCTTGGATTACTACTTATGGACCATTTAAAAACCCTAAATATGTAGTTACGGTTGTACAAGAACACGGAGGTGGTGGAGGAAGTGCCACAGGAGGAGTTGCTAGTAAAATTTATGATAAACTTTATGAGCTAGGATATATAACTCAAGATGAGCTGTAAATCGTTTGATAATCCTATTTTTAAAGATTTTTTAGATATTATCAGCTTTTATTTTAGTTTTTTATAGGATTTTTTTTGAAAATTATTTTTACTGTACTATTTTTTTCTATCTTTGCTAATGCAGCAGATGCTCCAATGATAAATCTTTCAGTTGCAGCAATAGAACAACCAGTACAATTTGTAAGAACTATTAATATTGCAATTATTTTAGCACTATTAGTTTTAGCACCAACACTTTTATTAATGGTTACTTCATTTACAAGACTTATAATTGTATTTTCACTTTTAAGACAAGCTATGGGGTTACAACAAACACCACCTTCTCAAATAATAATTTCTTTGTCTCTTATTTTAACTATTTTTATTATGGAACCTTATGCAAGAAAATCTTGGGATGAAGCAATAGTTCCATATATGGATGAAAAAATTGGTTATGAAGTTGCTTTTGATAAAGGTGTTGCACCTTTTAAAGAGTTTATGATAAAAAATACAAGAGAAGCTGATTTAGCACTATTTTATAGAATAAAAAAAGAACCAAATCCAAAAAATATAGAAGCTGTTCCACTTACTTTACTTATGCCAGCATTTATTGTTAGTGAATTAAGAACTGCTTTTGAAATAGGATTTTTAATATTTTTACCATTTTTGGTTATTGATATTATCGTCGCTTCAATTTTAATGAGTTTGGGTATGATGATGTTACCTCCTGTTATGATCTCTTTGCCTATTAAAATAATTTTCTTTATAGTTGTTGATGGCTGGCAACTAATAATTGGAAATCTCGCACAATCTTTTAAATAACTAAATATATTTAATCACCTTAGGACTTATATGAAAAATATTTTATATTTTTGTTTTACTTTTTTCGTTTTATTATTACTATCTTATAAATTATATTATGTACCAGAAATTAAAAACTTAACAAATCAAATATATCTAAATAAAAGTGTAGAAATAAAAGAATTTTTCAAAGAAGAAGTTGAAAAAAAGAAAAAAAGAACTTTTGCACTTACATATTTAATAAGTCAAGATAAAAGAATAATAACGGCTTTAGAAAGTAAAAATAATAGCTCAATTACTTCATATAAAGAGATTATTGAAGAAATGGGAAGCCATAATGAATTTAAAAACTTATGGTTACAAGTTATTGATAAAAACGGTCATAGTTTTTATAGAAGCTGGACTAATGATGTAGGAGAAGATGTAACTCCTATAAGAATTGATGTTGAAAGTATGATTAAAAATCCTAGAACAATGGAAGAAATAAGTGCAGGTAGAATAGATATATCTTTTAAAACAATGATTCCTTTATATGATAATAAAAAAGAATTTGTAGGAATGGTAGAACTAATATCAAAATTCAACTCTATTGCTGAAATTTTAAAAGAAAAAAATATTGAACCTATAATGATTGTAAATAAAGATTATAGTAAAAACATTATACAACCTTTTTCAAATCTTTTTATTGATGAGTATTATGTTGCAAATGTAAATGCTTCAAAAAATCTAATGGAAATGATAAAAAAAGAAGGTATTCAAAAATTTTTAGATTTAAAAGGTTATATGATATTTAATAAATATCTTATAACAACTTATGAAATAAAAGATATCAATAGTGATGATATGGGATTTTTTATCTTTTTATTTAGTGAAAAGAACATCAATAAATCAGTTATTTCAGAATTTAAAACAGCTTATCTATCAAAAGTAATTATTTTTATGATAATTTCTGGTTTACTTTTTTTATATCTTCTAAATAAAGCATATACTAAAGCCTTAAAAATCAGATTAAAAGAACAAACTTCTCAAATGATGAGTCAAGAAGAAGAATTAAAATCTTTATATGAAATCTATGATAAAAATGTAATTTTTTCAGTTACAGATTTAAAAGGAACAATAACTCACGCAAGTAGTGCTTTCTGCAAAATTAGTGGTTATACAAAAAAAGAGTTAATAGGTAAACCGCATAATATAATAAGACATCCAGAAACTCCTAAAGAAACTTTTAAAAAGATGTGGGAACAAATTCAAAAAGGTAATAAATTCACAGCTGAACTAAAAAATCTAAGAAAAGATGGTAGTTTCTATTGGGTTGTTGCAGAAATTGAACCAAAGTATGATAAAAAAGGAAATCATATAGGTTATTTTGCCGTAAGAGAAGATATAACAGCAAATAAAGAGATAGAAGAGATTCAAAAAGAGATTATTTTTACTATGGGTTCTATTGCTGAATCAAGAAGTAAAGAGACATCAGAACATATTGAAAGAGTTGCAAAATACACTGAACTTATTGCTTTAGAATTAGGTTTAGAACCAAAAGAAGCAAAAATGTTAAAACTTGCAAGTCCAATGCACGATATAGGAAAAATTGCGATTCCTGATTATATATTAAATAAACCTGCAAAATTAACGCCTGAAGAGTTTGAAATAGTAAAAACTCATACAATAAAAGGTTATGAAATGTTAAATCTTTCAGAAAGACCTCTTTTAAAAACAGCAGCAATAATTGCACTTACTCATCACGAAAAATATGATGGAACAGGTTATCCTAAAGGTTTAAAAGGTGAAGAAATTCCACTATATGGAAGAATAACAGCAATAGCTGATGTTTTTGATGCTTTAGCCCATGAAAGATGTTATAAAAAAGCTTGGAGAGTTGATAAAATAGTTGAATATATCAAAGAAGAAAGAGGAAAACATTTCGATCCTAAATTGGTTGATTTATTCTTTGAGAACTTTGATAAAATATTAGAAATCAAAAAAAACTACCAATAATATCTTAAATAAATAAAAATTATAATATTTAGAATCTTCTATTATATTATAATATTTTTTAATAATTCTCATATTGATTTCTCTTTTTTTTAAGCTATAATTCCTAAATTAGATTATTTAGGATTATTTATGATAAAAAAGATTTATTTATCTTTTCTAATTTCTAC
Source organism: Arcobacter lacus (assembly GCF_003063295.1). Taxonomy (NCBI): domain Bacteria; kingdom Pseudomonadati; phylum Campylobacterota; class Epsilonproteobacteria; order Campylobacterales; family Arcobacteraceae; genus Arcobacter; species Arcobacter lacus. Next base: position 135,382 of record NZ_MUXF01000010.1, on the reverse strand, counting down.
ATTATGTTACTCACAAAGTATAAATTTTAATGAAGTTTTACAACAATCATTAGAAAATAGCAAAGATTTAAAAAAACAAGCATTAAATATTGATTCGATAAAACAAGATTATAATATAGTAGATGGAATAAATTATGGAAAATTATCTATTTCATCTGAAGTTAGTAGAACAAATCATGCTGGATATGTTTTTAATTCAAAATTATCTTCAAGAGAGGCAACATTTAGAGATTTTGGATTTTCTCAAATGAACGAAGGTATGGATATAATTCCAAAAGATTTAAACTATCCAAATGATAGAACAAACATCAACTCTTATGTAAGTTATGACATTCCTCTTTTTATGGGATTTAAAATAGAAAATCAAAAAGATATTCTAAAACTTCAAGAAAAAGCAAACGAACTTTTATATAATCTTGATAAAAAGAATTTAGAGTTTGAAATACTAAAAGCTTATAATGGCACAGTTGTAGCTAAAGATTTTGTAAAAGCTTTAGAAAAAGCAAAACAAACTGTTGAGTTTATTTATGAAGGGGCAAAAGAGTTTCATAAAAATGGACTTGTAACGAAAATTGATGTAAATGAAGCAAAAGTTTATCAATTAAATATCAATTCAACACTAACTGAAGCAAAAAACAATTTTAATTTAGCTCTTGCTTATTTAAAATATCTTACTTCAAATGAAAATATTACAGATGTTGAAAACCTTGAAAATATATATTTTGATTTAAAAAACTTTGATGAGTTATATAACAATGCACTTGAAACTAGAGATGAAGTAAAAATGCAAAACATCACAATTGAAGCAAATAAAAAAAATATTGATATACAAAAAGGTTTATATTATCCAACTGTTTTTTCACACTTAGAATATGGTGTAAATGATGATAGATTCACTGCTTCAAAAGACAAGGATTATTATATTGCTTTAGTTGGTATATCACTAACTTTATTTGATTCTTCGCGAAGTGCTTATCTTGAAAAAAGTAAAATTGAACATCTAAAATCTACTTTAGACTATGAAAAACTAAAAGATGGAATAAAACTTGAACTTGAAAAAGCTATTTTAGATTATAAAGCTAAACAAGAAATTTTAAAAGAAAAAATTGAGGCAAAAAATCTAGCATTTGAAGTTTTAAATCAAGCAAATCTCCAATATAAAAATAGACTTATTTCTATGACAACCCTACTTTCACAAGAAGCAAATTTTAGAAAAAGTGAATCAATGCTTATAAATGCTAAATATGAAAACTCTTTGGCTTTAGCAAAACTAAATCTTGTTTTAGGACAAAACTTGAATAAGGATGAAAAATGAAAAAATTATTATTAATACAACTACTATTTATAAATCTTTTTGCAACAACTTTAGAACTTGATGGAATGGTTGAATCTGAAAATGAAAAAGTAATCTCAAGCAAAATGATGGGATATATCACAAAAATAAATGTAAATGAAGGTGATAAGGTAAAAAAAGGTGATATTTTATACGAAATTGACGCTTCAAATATTTCATACAATGCCGATATATTAAAAAATCAAGTAAAAAACCTTGAATTAAATCTAAAAAGATACAAAAATCTTTTAGATCAAGACTTAGTTTCAAAGTATGATTATGAACAACTTGAGCTAAATTTGATAAGTGCAAAAGCAAAATTAAGTGAACTAAATGCTCAATATGATTATTTAAAAATCAAAGCAACAAATAATGGACTTATAGTAAAAAAATCTATTAAAGAAGGTGAAATGGCTATGCCAGGTATGCCTCATATGATTTTAACAGATTTAGATTCTTTAATTATAAAAACAAATATTGCAGAATCTATGTTGAAAGATATAAAATTAAATCAAGAAGTAAAAATAACTATTCCTTCACAAAATTATGAAAGTATAGGGAAAATAGTAGCAATCTTTCCAAATGTTATCTCAAATACACACTCATTTACACTCAAAATTTCATTTGACAAAAAAGATTTTAATATTTATCCAAATATGTATGCAAAGATATTTATGCAAATAGGTTCAAATGATGAACAATAATCTTAATATTGCTGGTCGTACTGCTAAAGCATTTATCAATCATCCTTTAACTTTTATTTTAGGAATTTTTATACTTATTTTAGGATATTTTTCACTTCTTATTATGCCAAAAGAGGAAAATCCACAAATCAAAGTAAGTGGTGGAGTTGTAATAGTAGCACTTCCAGATGCAAAAGCAAGTGAAATTCAAAAAGTGATTATAGAACCACTTGAAAAAAAAATCAAAGAGATAAAAGGAGTTGAACATATTTACTCTTTTGCAAAAGATTCAGTAGGAATTGTACAAGTTCAGTTTTATATAGGCGAAGATAAAGAGATTTCAAACTTGAAACTTTATGACCAAGTTATGAGAAATATGGATTTAATGCCTAAAAATGCTATGCAACCAATAATCAAAACTATGGATATAGATACGGAAATTCCAATAGCAACTATTGCATTTTATAGTTCTAAAAAGAATAAAAAAGAGTTGATTTCTCAAACAGAACTTTATAATGAAGTTAGTCGTTTATCAAAAGAGATAAATAAAATAAAAAATGTTGCACTTGTGGATTTAAAAGGCGAAAAAAAAGATCAATTTAATATTTTAGTTGATATAAACAAACTCTCATCTTATAATTTGGCTCTTGCTCAAGTTGCAAAACAAATTCAAGCGCTATCATATAATACTCCAAATATAAAAACTTCTACAAATAACAATGAATTAGTTGTATTTGGGATAAAACAAGCTATTGAAAGTGTAAAAGATTTAGAAAATTTAATTATTGCGTATAACTATCAGGCTCCAATATATTTAAAAGATATAGCAACAATAGAAAAATCTTATGATATTCAAAATAAAAAAGAAGCCTATATTTATTTAAAAGATGAAAATGGAAATTTTGAAGAAAATAATCAAATAACACTAAGTGCTTCAAAACTAAAAGGTTCAAATTCAGTTATTATAAATGAAGAGATTTTTGCTTTTATGGAATCACAAAAAGACAATTTATTAGCAAAAAACATAAAATATACTATTACAAGAGATGATGGTTATACAGCAAATAATGCTGTAAATTCTTTAGTAAAAGATTTACTTGTTTCTATTATAATCATCTGTATTTTGCTTATTTTCACTTTAGGATTTAAAGAAGCTATGATAGTTTCTCTTACTGTTCCTATGATTTTGTCTCTTACACTTTTTGTAGGTTTTATGTTAGGAGAAACAGTAAATAGAATCACACTTTTTGCTTTGATTGTTTCACTTGGAATGTTAGTTGATGCAGCTATTATAGTAATAGAAAATATCCATAGACATAAACATGAAACACCAAATTTAGATATAGAAACTTTGGCTATAACTGCAACAAATGAGATAGGAAATCCTACAAATATAGCAACTATTGCTATTATCATGGTATTTATTCCAATGTTTTTTGTTGGAGGTATGATGGGACAATTTATGCACCCTCTTCCTGTATTTGTACCTATTTCTTTAGCTATTTCACTTTTTGTAGCTTATGCTTTTACTCCATATTTTGTAAAAAAATTTTTGGGAGATAAAAAATGAGACTAGAAAAATTTATTTTAGATATTTTAAATAATAAACAAAAATCTCTTTTAGTTTATTTTATAACTCTTATTTTATTTATTTTAAGTATTTTGACTTTTCCACTTGAAATAACAAAAGCAAAAATGCTTCCAAGTAAAGATTCTGATACATTTTCAATTTATGTAGATTTAAAAGATGGTTCAAGTATAAAACAGACTAAAGAGCTTGTAAATTGTGTTGTTAACAATCTTCAGAATGAAGAGAATATCACAAATATATCAGCTTTTTTAGGAGTTGGTCAACCTTTAGATTTTGCGGCTTTAGTAAAACAAAGTGCTTTGAAAGATAAAGAATCTCAAGCTGAAATAGTTGTAAATATAAAAAAAGCAAAAGAACGAAATATTTCAAGCTACAATCTTGTGAGTAATTTAAGAAAAAATGTTCAAGAAAAATGTTCTTTATATGAAGCAAATATCAAATTTATCGAACTTCCAGCAGGTCCGCCTGTTCTTGCTTCTATTGTTGCAGAAATTTATGGTGGGAATAATTTTGAAAGTAGAAGAGATTTTTCTTTAAAAATTGCAAAAATATTCAAAAATCAAAATACTTTAGTTGATATAGATGTTTTAGCTGATAAAGATTTTGTAACTTATGATTTACACATAAATAGCAATAAAACTATTATGAGTGGAGTTGATTTAGAACATTTGAAAGCAACTTTATTTTTAGCTTTTGAAGGTATGAAAATATCAGTTATAAATGATAGAAATGCCCAAAGTCAAATTCCTATTTTTATAAGACTTGATGATTCAAGAAATCTTGAAAAAAATAGTAAATTAGCACTAAATGCTAAACTTCAATCTTTAAAAATCATGAACAATTTAGGACAAATGATAAGTATATCAGAACTTGTAAATATAAAAGAGTCAATAAAAGAGCCAACTCTAACTTCAAAAGATTTAAATTTGATGATAAATGTAGTAGCTGAAACTTCTAAAGATAGTCAAATTTATCCTTTACTTGATGCAAGAAATGAGATGTTAAACTCTTTATCAAATGATTATGAAATTATAAAAACAAATATGTTAAATCTATCTTTTATAGATAAAAAAACCAATGAGAGATTTGATTTAGTTTTTGATGGAGAGTTAAAAGTAACAATTGATACATTTATTGATTTGGGAACAGCTTTTATTATCGCTTTAGTTTTGATTTTTTTACTTATGGTTATTTATTATAAAAGTTTTGCTCTTTCAGGAGTTATTGTTTTATCGAGTTTCATTTCAATTATTGGAGTAATTTTTGCCCATATTATTATGGATTTATTTACACATGATACTTTTTATTTAACTGCAACTTCACTTATAGGATTTATAGGACTTATAGGAATAAATTCAAGGAATTCAACTTTGATTATAGACTTTGCAAAACAATTAATTCATGAAAAAAATCTAAATATAAATGAAGCCATAGCAAAAGCAGCAGCAACACGTTCAAAACCAATTATTTTAACTGTTTTAGTTTTAGTATTTGCAAGTAGTTTGATAGCAAATGATGCAGTATTTGGAGGACTTGGAGTTGCATTAATAGGAGGAACACTTATCTCTTATGTTGTTTCTATGTTTTTTGTACCAGTTATCATAAAAAATCAGTTAAAAAAGATTATTTAAATCTTTTTTAACTATGTATTTTCATCTGTTTTATAGTTTCATTATCTATTTGTGAATTTCTATTTTTTAATTTTTCTAAAAATTTATTTTTTCTCTCTTCATTTAAGTTTTGCCCTACTTTTATTTTACAACTTTGAGTTTCAATCTTTAACTCAATAATTGCTGTTTTATCAAGCATTTTTGTGTACATTGCTTTATTATAAGCAATTTTTTCAAAACTATCTTCGTTTTGAAACTTTTTCATCAAAGCATTTAAAATATCAGCTTTTTTATCTCCATCTTCTATAAAACTCAATTTTCCTTCAAGCAATACTGAAGCAAAAAATTGAGTTGCAGGACAAGCTGCCATTGTATCACTAAAATATGAAGGTATAAATGAATAAGGTTTTACTACTAAAAAAGCTGCATTTGGATTTGATTTTATAGCTTCAATCTTTTTCCCTTCTTTTGCTCCATGAAAATATATTGCATTATTATATTCTACAAAATTCAAAGCAACAACATAAGGTTTTTCGTCACTTATAAGACTTAAAGTTCCATATTCACAAGCTTTTAATATTTCATCTATACTATTTTTATCATTTATATTAAATTCATCTCTTCTCATCTTTTTCCTTTTTAAGTAATTATTCGTATAATATCAATATTTTGTACCTAATAAAAGATACACTTTTTAGTTTTTTAATAAGGACAGTTATGTATAAATTTGATAACAATTCACCTCTTTATATTCAACTTTATGAACAAATGAAAAATGAAATAAAAAATATGCTAAAAGCTGGAGTAAAACTTCCTTCCATAAGAAAAATAGCAAATGATTATAAACTTAGTAAAACAACTGTTCAAACTGCTTATAATCAACTTTGTTGTGAAGGATACATACAAAGTTTTGAAAAGAGTGGTTATTATGTTTGTGAAGAGATTTACCAGAAATTCAACTCTCAAATTGAAAATAAAAAAGATAGAATAAAAGAAGAGAAAAACTATAAAATAAACTTTTTTCCTGCAAGTCTTGATAAAAATTCTTTTCCAAAACAAACGTGGTTAAAACTTTATAATAAAGTTGTAAAAGAAGATGTTCATTATGGAGTTTATTCAAATTTCAAGGTGATTATGAGCTAAGAAAAGAGATAAAAAAATATCTTCTAAACTCAAGAGCAGTTTTGTGTAACACAGAACAAATTGTCATCACAAATGGATTTTCTAATTCTATGTTTCTTTTAGCAAATATTTTAAAAAGAATTTCAAATAAAGTTGCTATTGAATCTCCTGGATATAGAGTTGCAAGAAAAGTATTTGAGTTATCTTCTTTTGAAATAAATGACATTCCTGTAAATAAAGATAGTTTAGATTTGAATTTTTTAGAAAAAAGTGATTCAAAGATTTTATATACAACTCCTTCACATCAATTTCCAACTGGAGTTACAATGCCAATTGCAAATAGAATAAAACTTATAAATTGGGCGAAGAACAATGATGCTTTTATCATTGAAGATGATTATGATAGTGAACTAAGCTATTATAATCGCCCTATTCCTTCTATGCAAAGTTTAGAAAATAGTGATAGAGTTATCTATTTAGGTACTTTTTCAAAAGCTCTTTCTCCTGCTTTGAGAGTATCTTATATTGTTTTGCCAAACTGTTTATTGGATATTTATCATGATGTTTTTGATTTTGTATTTTCACAAATTCCAATAGATATTCAAAAAACATTAACACTTTTTTTAAAAGAAGGTTATTGGGAAAAACATCTTAGAAAAATCAGAAATTCAAATAGAAAAAAACATAACTTAATGAAAGAGTATTTAAAAATCTATTTAAAAAATGAGATAAAAATCTTAAGAGAAGGAAGTGGATTAAACTTTTTGATAAAACCACTTGTAAATATTGATTTAGAAAAGCTTGAAAAAACAGCCCAAGAAAAAGATGTAAAAATCTATTTTAAAGAGTTTTTTAATCTTGAAAAAGTCATAGCTTTAGGATTTGGTGGTTTTGAAGAGTTTGAAATAGAAAATGCAATAAAAACTTTTAGTGAAATTTGGTTTGAAGTTAAAAGAGTTTAAAATAATTTTTTAGTAAAAAGGATATTTATTGGAAATCTTAAAATATGAAAAAATAGAAGCTTCTTTTAAACCTTGGAATGAGGATTATTTTGCAGTTGCAAAAGCTTTGATTGAGTTTATCTCTACAAAAGAGTTTGAAGTTATACATATTGGTTCAACTTCATTTATGGTTGGTGGAAAAGGAATAATTGATTTATCAATTTTATATAAAAACAATGATTTAAACAAAGCCGTAAATCATATAAAATCTTTAGGTTTTCAAGACCAAATAAGCCAAAAACCTTTTCCAAAAGAACGTCCTAGAAAAGATGGAATGGTTATTTTTAATAATTCAAAATATATTATTCATCTGCATGTTATAGAAAACAATTCAATAGAGTATATAAAGCAGATAAAATACAAAGAATATATGCTTTCAAATCCAAGTGCAAGAAAAGAGTATGAAAACAAAAAATTAGAGATTTTGAAAAAAGGAATAATTGAACAAGAAGCGTATGGAAAAGAGAAATCTCCTTTTGTAAAATCAATTATTACTAAAATTGATATTTAACTACACTTTTAAATCACAAAAAAGAACCTTTTAGCTAAACTAACAAAAAATTAATTATGATAAATTTTGAGGAAAAAATGAAATATAAAATATTTGTAGATGGACAACATGGAACAACAGGATTAAAAATCCATGAGATGTTAGATGGACGTAATGAAATAGAACTTTTATCTATAAAAGAAGAAGAAAAAAAAGATTTAAATAAAAGAAAAGAGCTTTTAAATAGTGCTGATTTAGTATTTTTATGTCTTCCTGATGCTGCTTCTATTGAATCAGTTAGTTTAATCACAAATGAAAATGTAAAAGTAATCGATGCAAGTACAGCTTTTAGAACAAATCCTTCTTGGACTTATGGAATTCCTGAAATTACACCAACTCAAAGAGAAAAAATCAAAAACTCAAAACGAGTTTGTGTTCCAGGATGTCATGCAAGTGGATTAATCATTGCTATGAAACCTTTGATTGTAAATGGGATATTAGCAAATTCTCAGAAACTAATTTGCCATTCAATTACTGGATTTAGTGGTGGTGGAAAAGCTATGATTGATGATTATGAAAATGGAAAGTTTGAAGATATTGGAGGTCAAAGACCTTATGCTCTAACACTTCACCATAAACATCTTCCTGAAATGAAATATGTTTTAGAGTTAGATGAAGCTCCACTATTTACGCCAAGTGTTGGAAACTTCAAACAAGGTATGCTTGTTATGAGTTATTTAGTTAAAAAAGATTTCAAAAAAATAGTTTCAAGAGAAGAAATTTTAGATTTATATAAAAACTATTATAAAGATGAACTTTTTATAAATATTGTTGAAAATAATGATTCATATCTTGATGCAGGACTTTTAAATCCTATGAAATGTAACAATACAAATAGTTTAGAGATTTCTGTTTATGAAAATGATACTGATATGGTTGTTATCTCAAGACTTGATAATCTAGGAAAAGGTGCAAGTGGAGCTGCTGTTCAATGTATGAATATCATGCTAGGACTTGAAGAATCTAAAGGCTTAGAAATAAAAAAAAGCTAGAAGTTAAAAACTTCTAGCTTTAGGTTAAGTTCTAACAAAAAAATCTATATGTTCTTCGAATGAAATCATGAATTTTATAGCAAAATGAGACTAATCATAAAAATAATATTTATGTGAACAAGGAAACGAAACACATAAAATATAAAACGCTATAAAATTCATAAAGTTAAGCTTATAAAATAAGTTATAAACTTAAGTAAAGAAATTATAAACCACAAATATTAATATAGAATTAACTATAAATTAATAAATTTCTACACTTAAATTTATAAAGAGAGAAACTCTCTTTATTATATTTGTTAAAATTCCATTTTCATGGAAAATGCAACAGTTCTTGGATCACCTAAATATATATTGCTAGCCCAATAATCTTTATCAGTCAAATTTGATACATTTAATAAAAATGTTGTAGGATATTTATCTAACTTAGTTTTGTATCTAAGTCCAGCATCATATAAAGTATAACTTGGAATCTTATCTGTATTTGTAGTATTTCCATATTTTTCACCAGTATAATATGCTCCACCAGTTACAGTTAAGCCTTGAATTATAGGAATATTATACTCTGCATAAAGTTTTGCCATTTTCGATGCTGCATTTGTAGGCTTTTTACCTTCTAATGCAGGATTATTTGATTCTGATACTTCAATATCCATCAAAGTTCCTCCACCAAATAAAGTTAGATTATCAGTAACTTTTCCTGTTACTGTAAGTTCTAACCCTTGGTGAATTTGTTCACCATCTTGAACATATTTTGGCATAGGAGTTGCCAAATCTGAATATTGATTTGCTTTTTCTATTCTAAATAAAGCACTAGTTAATAAAATACTTTCATTTACTGAATATTTTGCTCCAATCTCATATTGTTTACTTACAAGTGGGTCTAAGATTTCACCTGCATTTGAATATGTATCTGCTACAATTCCTCCCGTTTCTAAACTTTCCATATAAGTTATATAAGTTGTTAAATCTTCAAGAGGTTTATACATCAAAGATAAAGTTGGAGTAAGTTCTGATTTATCATATTTTGAACTTTGTATACCTGCACTATAACTTGTATTTACCACTGTAGCGTAATTAAATCCAACTAAAGCACTCCATTGATCATTAAATACTATATCATCACCAATAAGAATATTTTTATATTGTGTTTTTGAAAGTGGTAACATTTCACTACTTGGAATAATTATATTAGGAATAGATAAATTCTTTATATCATTTAATGAAATTGCAGATAAACTAGTACCAACGGCCCAATTTCTAGTTCTTGAATATTTATAATAATTTTCTGAATAACCAGTAGTTAAAAGATGATTTATTCCAAAAGTTTCAAATTTACTATCTAAATATAAATTTCCTGCATAACTTTCAATTTCTTGTGGACGAGAAGGGTATTTATAATTATCAACATCATATAAACCATCTGTTCTAGTATATATAATTGTATTTCCAATCAATCCTCTATCTGATTGCTCATAAAGAAGTGAACTTCGAAGAGTAAAAGTATCATTTATGTTCCATTTTAAATTTGACATTACTCTATCATTTTCTTCATCCACTGAAACCCAATCTGCTGTATAACTTTTGCTAGTATCAATTTTAGGTCGAATAGTATTAGAACTAACATTAATAATAAGCTTTTGATTTGTTCTTTTTAATTCTCTATGAGCATAGTTTAAATCTATAGTAAAATCATCAGTTGGTTTATAATCAAAAACTACACTTACAAATTTTTGCTCTTTTCCTACATCTGCTACACTATCTCCATCTTGATATAAGGCATTGATTCTATATCCAAAAATCTTTTTTTCATCTATTTGCCCACTTAAATCTACATGTCCATAGTATTGCTCACCACCGTAGTTTCCTATTTTTATACTTCTTTTATCTTCCAAAGTTGGTTTTTTTGTTACATAATTTACAGCCCCTCCAACTCTTCCGCCACCATATAAAAACCCAGTTGCTCCACTAATTGTTTCAACTCTTTCTAAATCTTCCATTGTTGTAAAACTATAAAAATCTGCCAATGGCATTCCATTAACAACACTACTATTTGAAGAGAAACCTCTTATAACATTATAATAGTTTCCTGATGGTTGGTCTCCACCATCTTGAGTAATAGGATTCATTTTAAAGATTTGTGCCATATCATTGGCTTGAACATTTTCAATAAGTTCTTGAGGTATTACACTCATAGAATAAGGTGTATCTTGTAAACTTCTTTTTCCCCATAGTCCAACACCTGTTATATCTTCACTTAAATATCCATTTTCAGCTGTTCCAGTTTTACCACTATTAACTGAAATTGGCTCTAAAACTGTACCTTTTCCTATAGTTTTTTCTTTTATTATTACAATAGCTTCATTTTGAATAATAGCTTTTAGTCCAGTTCCTTCTAAGATTTTGTCTAAAGCTTTTTGAGTTCCCTCGATATTTTCTATACTATTAACTTTTTTTGTTTCAAGTATCTCATCATTTGCAATATACGATAAGTTTGATTTTTTCGATATAATCTCCAATGCCTCTTTTAGAGTTTTATTTTGGATTGTATAAACTTCATCGGCAAATAAGTTCACACCAAAAACTAAAGCTAAACTTGAGGCAACTAATGCGTGCTTTGAAAACTTCATTTTCTTCCTTTATTTAATAAATATTTTGAGAATTGGTATCTCTAATATATTAAACGAATGAAATCAAAAAAACGGACATCATTTTTAAAAGAATTTTGAAATTTATCTATATTCTTTAAAATATTAGAAAAATTCTTTATTTTTTACTAATTTTTATTATATTTCCATCTTTTGTCATTTTAACTGGATAAATCATCTCTATTGATTTTAAAAAGCTATCATAGTGTAAAGTTGAAAATTTTCCTGATATTTTTAATTGTGATAATTTTTCATCTTCAAATATCATTTTATTATTTGAGTATCTTTCAAACATAGAACTAGCATCTTCTAAACTTGTTTTATTAAACTTTATTAAATCATTTTTCCAAGTTGCTATTTCATTTGTATCTATTGTATTTTGAACATAAACTTTTTTTTCATTATTTAAAATAAGAGACTGAGATTTTTCAAGTTTAGCTAAAGTTTGAGTTTTAAAAATATTTGCCACATAACTCACCTGAACAACTCCTTCTAAAACATTTATTAGTGTTTTATTATCAAAATTTATCACTTCAAATTTTGTTCCTAAAACTTCAATCAAAGTATTTTGAGTTTTTATTAAAAAAGGTTTAGCTTTATCTTTTGATACAGAAAACATAGCATTTCCATCTTCTAAATCTATGACTCTTTTTGTATCAAAATAACTTATTTTTATTTGCGATTTTTTATCTAAATCTATTATAGAATTATCTGGAAGTATAATATTCAAAATTTTTTCATTTGCACTTACAAAACTTTGAGTAAAATTTGGAATAAAATATCTTTTTATTTCATAACCGCTAAAAACGATAGTAAAAAGTATAGCAACTGAAGCTGAAATATATTTAAAATTAAAATATGATTTTTGTTTTATATCTTTTAAAACTTCATCTTCAAGCTCTTTTATAAAATCATCATCTAAAGATAAACAATCATCTATTAAATTTCTATTTTCTTCATATATTTTTTTGTGATGTTTATTTTCAAGCCAAAGTTCAAACTCTTTTTGTTCAAAAAAAGTTAAACCTTCTTTTTGTCTTATAAGCCAAGAATTTGCTTGTTTTTCTATCTCATTTTTTAAATTCATTAGTAGTCTTTCTTCATTTCATCTTTGATTTTCAAAATAGCTCTTGAGATGTTTTTTTCAACAGCATTTACACTTATATCTAAAATTTGAGCAATTTCTTTTCTTGTATAACCTTTGTAATAATAAAAAACAAAAGCTTTTTTTTGTTGAGGAGGAAGACTTTTTATACATTCTCTTAGTTTTTTCTTTCTAATCTCATCGAGTATCAACTCTTCTGTATAATCATCAAGATCAATAAAATGTTCATTTTCTTCAAAAGAAGTTTGTAATAAAAGTTTATCTTTTCTTATTTTATCAATTACTAGATTTTGAGCTATCTTATATAAATATGCTTTTTGTATCTCAATATCAGAATTTTTTGCTATTTCAAAAACTTTTGCATACGTTTCTTGTGTTAAATCTTTTGCTAAAGCTTTATCGCCTGTGAGTTTAAAAATATAATGACTTATCTCTTTATAATATTGAAGAAGCAAAACGATTATAACCTTTATATAATTTTGAGAATTAATCTTATAATCTATTTTTGCTTTAAAGAAGTTTAAATATCAATTACCATCGCTATTTCATTGCAAATAGGAAAAAGCTTACATCTTATGCAGTCAGCCCAAATCTTTTGTTCAGGAATATCTTCTTTTGCTATTTCTCTAAAACCACAACTTTCAAAAAAACCTTTTTCATAAGTTAAAGATAAAACTTGTTTTATTCCATACTCTTTTGCTTCGTTAATACAGGCTTCTACAAGCTTTTTACCCAATTTCAAACCACGAAATTTTTCACCTACAACTAAACTTCTTACTTCTGCAAGTCTTGGAGAATGAATATGAGTAGCTGTAAATCCAGCCATTTGTCCATCAACTTCAACAATAGTATAAGAACGAATTGTTGTAGCCATCTCATCTTCAGTTCTTAAAAGAATTTTTCCTTTTTCTACTTCTTCTTTTACTAACTCTTGCATAGCTTTAATATCAGCAACTGTTGGTTTATAAAATTTAATTTCCAAATAAATATCCTGTTATTCTATCTTGAAGGTCAATTATACCTCTTTTTTTAAGATTTGATAAAAAAATTCCATCAGGGTAATCTCGTTTTAGTTTTGATAACTCACTGCTATTTAGTTTATCAATCTTTGTAAAAGCATTTATAATTATTTGATCGCCTCTTTTTATCTCTTTTAAAAATTCATCAACATTTTTATCAATTTCAAGTTCAGGGTGTCTTGAATCTATTAGATGAACAAAAATTTGTAAATTTGGTCTTAATTGCAAATATCCTGTTAGATTTCTATTCCACTCTGCTTTTAAACTTTTTGCCACTTTTGCATAACCAAAACCTGGTAAATCTACAAATCTAGCAAATAAATATGGAGTTTCTTCACTTTTTGTTTTAAATTTAATCTCAAAATAGTTTATAAGTTGAGTTTTCCCTGGAGTTGAAGATGATTTTGCTAAACCATTTCTAGAAGTCAAACTATTTAACATTGAAGATTTTCCTACATTTGACCGACCCAAAAATGCAACTTCAGCAACATTTGGTGCAGGAGAATCATTTACACTTTGTGCAGATTGCAAAAACTTTGCATCAACAATAGTCATTATTTTGTTTCCTTATTACCACGTTCAACATTGATGATAAATTTAACTGGTTTATTTTCACTACCTTTTACTTTTGCTTCACCACTTAATTGGTTTACATAAATTGTATCACCATAAATTTTTCTATCATCATTTTTTTCATGAATAAATCCATTTCCAAAAATTGTATATTCTTCTTTTTGTGGAGAATAGATTATTTTATCACCATTTCCAACGTAATGTTTGTCTTTTGTAACAATTTCAAAATCAGCTTTTCCAGTTGCTTCATATCTTAATGGTGTTTTATTATTTGTTTTTTTATCAGTTTCAAAAAATACATCAACTCTTTGTGCATTCAATTTATCTTCACCCATTTTTATTTTTACATCACCTGTAAAAATAGAAATTCCTTTTTTATCATCTGCTTGAAAATCTTGTGCATCAATTATCAAAGTTTCACTTTGTGCAAATAAAAATGTAGAAGTTAAAACCATCCCTATTAAATATTTTTTCACTATTTTTCCTTTTTAGTTTTGTTTAAATCTATTTCAAAATGAGCATTTTTAGATTTTATATTGCTATTGTTTAAATCTAAATATAAATTTGTTCCTTTATATGAGTGCGAATTATATACACTTTCAAAAGGTTTATCATTTTTTGCAATTTTGTTAATATCATCATATATCAAATAATTTGTATTTATTTTTATAAAATCATCTCTTTTATATTTTACATTATCAGTTAAAGTGTAAATTCCACCTCTTTTAACTATTTTATCAGCATTTAATCTTTCATTGTTAAAATCTTGTGAGGGATCTTGATTTTTTAATATTATATCTGCATTAAACATTTCATCTCTATTTTCATATCTTACTGCATTTGATGCAATTACAACTCTATTTACGCTATTTTCATTTAATGTATACATAACTGGTTTTTCAAATATCAATAAAGGAATATCTTTGTTATCTTGATTTTTATTTATGTTAGTTGTAGGAATAAAATAAACAATAAATGCCACAACTAAAAGAGTTGTTATAAAAGATTTTATTGCCATAAACTTAAAAATTCCTCTTCTAAATTATCTTCTTTTAAAATATATTCAATCATCTCTCTAACAGCACCATTACCACCTTTATTTTGACAAACAACATTTACAAAACTTTTTATATAATGGCTTCCATTTGCTGGAGTAAAAGAAAGTCCTACTTTTTTTAACATTTTATAATCGTTTAAATCATCACCAATAGCTGCAACTTGATTCCAAGATAAATTTTCTTCTTTTAAAATATTTTCTAAAACTGCTTGTTTATTTTCAACACCTTGATAAATATGCGTAATATGAAGTTCTTTTGCTCTTCTTTCAGTAATTGAAGAATCTCTTCCTGTAATTATCGCAGCTTTTTTACCTAAATCTTTTGCCCAAGAAGCTATTGCTAAACCATCTGCAACGCTAAAAGATTTTAGTTCTTCACCACTTGTTGAATATGTAATTTTACCATCTGTTAATGTTCCATCAACATCTAAAACAATCAATTCAATCATAAAACACCTTTTGTACTAGGAATTCCTAATTTTTCATTTTTTACTAAAGCCCGTCTAAGAGCTACAGCAAATGCTTTGAAACTAGCTTCTAAAATATGGTGTTTGTTTCTTCCTCTATCTTGAATAATATGAACTGTTAAACCAGCATTTCCTGCAACTGCATGAAAAAATTCTTCAACAAGCTCTACATCAAAATCACCAACTTTACCACTTACATTTACTTCATAAACTAAAAAAGGTCTATTTGATAAATCTAATGCACATGTAGTTGCTGCTTCATCCATAACGACTGTTGCATTTCCATATCTTTCAACTGCAGAAATTGGGAATATTGCTTTTTTTAAAGCTTGTCCTAAAACTATTCCACAGTCTTCAACTGTATGATGCGCATCAATATGTAAATCACCACTACAAGTTAAATCAATATCTATTCCACTATGTTTAGATAAAGCTTCTAGCATATGATCAAAAAAACCAACACCAGTATTAATGTTGATTTTTCCACAACCATCTAAATTAAGTTTACATTTTATATCTGTTTCTTTTGTTTTTCTATTTATTTCTACCATTTTTTATCCTATTGAACAACCATTGCATTTGTTAAATTATTACTATTTTTAAAATTTTGTGCTTCGTCATAAGAACTAAATCCTCTTATGAAAACTCTATATATACCACCATTTTCTACATATTCAACTTTTTTAGAAGGAAATTTCTTTTGATAAGTACTTTGTGTTTGTTGAGCTCCTGAAACTAAACTAAATGCTCCAACTTGAACACTAAAGTTACCTTTTACATTTGCCTTTTGTGTATTTTTAACAGTTGAAGAAACTGTATTAGATACACCAGTATTAACTGCTTTTCCAATATTATTTGATACTTCCGTTGTTGTAATAATATCATCTTTTAGATCTAAAGATTCTGTTCCACCACTAAATGCTGTTGTAGAGTTTATTGGTGATTTTTCTGTTAAAACATCTGGTGCTTGATTATTGTTTATTTCACCGTTATATCCAAGAACTGTTATTTGAACTTTTGCTGTACCTTTTCGTACCATATCAATTTCATGTGCTGCTTTATTTGATAAGTCAATAATTCTTCCATTAACAAAAGGACCTCTATCATTTATCCTAACTATTGTTGATTTTCCATTATCTAAATTATCAACTTTTACAACTGTATTCATAGGTAAAGTTTTATGAGCTGCTGTCATAGCGTACATATTATAAATTTCACCATTTGATGTTTTTTTTGCATGAAAATCAGGACCATACCAAGAAGCAACACCATTAAATCTGTCACCTACTCTTGCGATTTCTGGATAATATTTTATACCAAAAACTGTATAAGGTCTCATTGTTGCTCTATGCATAGCAAGTGAATTATTTATACTTGAATTATGTGTATCTTTATAAAAACTTGAATAGTCATAAGTAGTACTTTTTGAAGAACATCCTGTAAATAAGAATATGCTAAAAAGTACGAAAAATAGAATAGTTTTGAAATTATTTATAAATTTCAATTTTTTCTCCTATTTTTAAAAAATTTGATTTTTTCTTATTGTCTTTTTTTAATTTTGCAACACTTACTTTATATTTTTTTGAAATAGAATCTAAAGTATCACCTTCTTTTACAACATGTTGAATTTTATTTGGTACTATTTTTTTATTTTCAACTGCTTTTTTTACTGGTTCATTTTTTGCTTTTGATGTTGGTTGTTTTTGAACTTCAACTACCGTTGTTGCTTTTATATCATTTATTACGGAATTATAAATATCTAATTTTGTATGAGGGATGTAAATATTATACACCTTTGCATTTTTAGGTAAAACTTCTTTTTTGAAGTGTTTATTTATCTCTTTAAATTCAGCATAATTCATACCAATTGCATCAGAAATATCTTTTAATCTTACACTTTTATCGACTTTTACTTTTTCTAAATTATATTTACTTTTTCTATCTAAATTTTTAAATAAATCTCTATTTGCAATCATAGACAAAGCCACAACTTTGTGAAGATAATCAACAGTTGTTTTAGGTAAATAATCTTTTTTTCCATTGTTTCTTAATAAATAAGATAAATCAAAATAGTTCTCTTTTTCACCTACCCAACGATAGATATTATATAGATTATCTATCCCTTTTTTATTCTTTTTATAATCTTCTAAATAAATTTTATAAATTTTTATAACTTTGTCATCCGCCATTGTAGGATGCTCTTCTAAATATTTATCTAAAGATGCTCTTGCAATACCATCTATTATTCTTCCTTCTCCTGCATTGTAAGCTAAAAAAGCTAGATACCATCTATCAAATCTTTTATAATATTTTCTTAAATATGTACTTGCAGCATCTGTTGATTTTATCAAGTCCAATCTTTCATCTACAAAATCATCATTTTTTAGTTTAAGATTTTTTGCAGTTTGAGGCATAAATTGCCAAAGTCCAGAAGGTCCTTTTTTATTTATTTGGTTTACGAAACTTGATTCAATTAGAGGAATAAAAATTGCAGAGAAAGGAAGATTTTCTTTTTCGATTTCATCTTTAACTATTTTACTGTTTAAAGCAGATTTTTTAAATAAACCATCGTAATGTGCAATATTTTTACTTTTAGAATATTCTTTATACGCTCTTTGTAAAGATGGTTCGTTTAAAAATGAACTATCAATGCCTAAATCTTTCAATATTTCCAAATCTAATTCACTAGGATTATCAGCAAAAAGATTATTGAGTAAAAGGAGTAATATAAAAAGTAGCTTCTTCAAAAATACCTCTTTATTTTAAGATGTATAGATTATATCTAAGAAAGGCTAGAAAACTCTTTAAATAATTTTTTTGCATTATTTGTAGTCAATTGTTGAATCTCTTCATCACTAATATTTAATAATTCTGACATTTTAGAAGATACGAATGTAGTATAAAAAGGCTCATTTCTTTCACCTCTATGAGGATGAGGAGTTAAATATGGAGCATCTGTTTCTATCAATAATTTATCTTTAGGAATTTTTGGTAAAACTTCTACAAGTTTTTTTGCATTTTTAAAAGTTAATACTCCACCTATTCCAAAATAAAAATTATGTTCAGCTAGAGGTAGTAAATGTTCACTTGCATTATAACAGTGTAAAACTCCACCAACTTCTTTTGCATTATAATCAATCAAGATTTGTCTTGAATCATTTGAAGCTTCTCTAATGTGTATTATTAAAGGTTTTTTATATTTTTTTGCAAACTCTATTTGAGATATAAATATCTCTTTTTGTTTTTTAATATTTGCAAGTTTTTCTTCTTCATCTTCAGGAAGTCTATAATAATCCAAACCACATTCACCAATAGCTATACATTTTGGATGATTTACATATTTTTCCATAATATTTTCATCATACATATCTATATCATAAGGATGAATTCCAACAGCAAAATAGACTTCATTATATTTTTCAGCTAATTTAACGGCTTGTGGTAAATCATTAAAATCAGCACCAGGGATTAAAAATCCCTTTACACCATGCTGAAGTGCATTTGATATAACATTATCGATATCTTCATAGTATTGTTTGTTGTCTAAATGACAATGAGTATCTATAATTATAAGAGTTCCTTTGTTAAGATAAGAATCTCTTATTTAGCAGGTTTATAAGATTATT
Organism: Arcobacter lacus; assembly: GCF_003063295.1. NCBI lineage: Bacteria > Pseudomonadati > Campylobacterota > Epsilonproteobacteria > Campylobacterales > Arcobacteraceae > Arcobacter > Arcobacter lacus. The sequence goes on along the minus strand of NZ_MUXF01000010.1, from coordinate 116,005 downwards.
TATTTGTGAAATATCTGACATTTTTATCCAAGCATCAATTCCAAAATTTTTAAAAGCATCATAATCACTTTCATCTTCAATTATCGCTATTGAAACATATTTTTCTTTAGAAATTTGATGTTTATTTTCTTCATATTCGAAAATTGTTTGAATATCTAAAATAACTATATCAGCCAATTCTCCAGTTTTTGAGTGAAAATTTTCCACATTAAACTCAGGATTAAACAAAGATTCATCAATTTCGCAAAATGTTATAACTTTCATAGAAAAAACCCCTTTTTTGTTGTTAAAATTATTGTATCAAAATATTATTAAATTATAGTATATATCTTGCCGTATCTACATTATCAACAATATCATCTAGTTTATCAGAAACAAGTTCTTTTGTAACAACTACTTTTGTACCTTTTTTTTCATCGGCTTCAAAAGAGATATCTTCAATAACTTTTTCTATAACTGTATGAAGTCTTCTAGCACCTATATCTTCAGTTTTTTCATTTGCTGTAACTGAATATTTAGCAAAAGCTCTTATTGCTTCATCATCAAATTCTAACTCAACACCTTCAACTTCTAAAAGTGCTTTATACTGTCTAAGAAGTGAATTTTTTGTATTTGTTAAAATTTTATACAATGCCTCTTCATCTAAAGCTTCAAGTTCAACTCTTAAAGGAAATCTTCCTTGAAGTTCAGGAATCAAATCACTTGGTTTTGATACATGAAATGCACCAGCTGCTATAAATAAAATATGATCTGTTTTTATTTGTCCAAATTTTGTTTGAACGCTACTTCCTTCAACTATTGGAAGTAAATCTCTTTGAACGCCCTCTTTTGATGGATCTTGTCCATTATTTTTTTTACCAGAAGCGATTTTATCAATTTCATCTAAAAAGATTATTCCACCGTTTTCACATCTTTTTAAAGCTTCAATTTTTATTGCTTCTTGGTCAAGTAAACCTTCACTTGCAACACTTCTTAATAAAATTTTGGCATCTTTGATTGTAACTTCTTTTTTGATTTTATCTTTATTTAAACTACCAAGCATTTTATTTAAACTTTCTTGCATAGAGCTCATATCAAAAGGTAAACTTGAATCAATTATTTCAACATGTGCTTTTTTAGGAAGTTCTATCTCGATTTTCTTATCATCTAAAGAACCATCAAGAAGCTTTTTTTCCATAGTATTGTATGTTTTAATAAAAGCCTCTTTTGCACTATCACTCGCACTATCAGGAAGTGGTGGAACAAGTTTTTCTATGATTTTTTTATTTACTTCATCATCAATTTTATCTTTGATTTTTTCTTCAAATTCTTTTGTTACTAGATTAATTCCTTCATATACTAAATCTCTAATCATAGATTCAACATCACGACCTACAAATCCAACTTCAGTATATTTACTCGCTTCCACTTTTACAAAAGGTAATCCCATCATTTTAGCAAGTCGTCTTGCTATTTCAGTTTTACCAACACCAGTATTCCCTATCATTAGAATATTTTTTGGCATTATCTCTTCTTGAAGTTTTGGCTCAACTCTCATTCTTCTATATCTATTTCTTAAAGCTAATGCTATTGTTTTTTTTGCATCTTTTTGCCCAATGATATAATCATCTAAATAAGCAACTATTTGCTTTGGTGTCATATCCATATTATTTTTAATCCTCTAACTTTAATATTTTTATATTTTGATTTGTATAAATACAAAGTTCTCCAGCAATCATAAGTGACTCTTTAACTAATTCTTCTTCATCCAAACTTGAGTGTTTTGCTAAAGCTCGTGCTGCAGAAATAGCAAAGTTTCCACCACTTCCAATACTAGCAATTGCTCCATCTTCTGGTTCAACGACATCACCATTTCCACTTAAAATAAATATTTTTTCTTTATTTAAAACTATCATCATAGCTTCTAATCTTCTTAAAACTTTATCTTTTCGCCACTCTTTAGAAAAAGCAATAACTGATTTTAATAAATCACCTTTACAAGCTTCTAAATGTCCTTCAAACATATCAAAAAGATTAAAAGCATCAGCTGTACTTCCAGCAAATCCAGCTAAGATTTGGTCTTTATAAAGTGTTCTAATTTTTGTTGCGTTTCCTTTTAAAACAGTATTTCCAAAAGTAACTTGACCGTCACCTCCGATTACTGCTTTGTTTTTACCTTTATATGCAAGTATCGTTGTAGCATCAAACATACAAATTACTCCGCAATTACATCAATTTTTAATTTTGCATGAATTGAATGTCCTAATTTACAATCAACTTCATAAATTCCAATAGTTTTTATTTTATTATCTAATGCAATATTTTTTTTATCAATCATAATTGAAAATTGTTGCTCTAGTGCATCACTAACTTCTTTATTTGTTACACTTCCAATTAAATGCCCATTTGCTCCAACTTTATGTTTAATTGTTAATTTTGTAGCATTTAATTTTTCAGCTAATTCTTTAGCTTGTGCTATTTCTTGTTCTTCTTTAAGTGCTAATTTCTTTTGTTCTGCTTTATGTTTATTTAATACTTCAGTCGTTGCGTGTAACGCTAAACCTTTTCCTATTAAAAAATTTTTTCCATATCCATCAGCTACTTCTTTTATTTCACCAGCTTTCCCTAAACTTTTTACATCTTTGATCAATAATACTTTCATAAATTCTCCATTTTTTGTTAGTAATTTTTATTTTACTATATTTTTTTTAAATCATAATAAAGAGGTTTTTAACCTATTTATCATTTACTTTATCTTTTATTTTTCTTTTTTTAACATAATTATTAAGCCCAATATGATTGTTATAACCTAATAATTTTGATATTTTTCTTACACTTAATCCTACACCTAAAAGCTCTTCGATTTTATCTCTTTGTAAATCAAACTTAGATTTTTGAATTGTTCCTTTTGGTTTACCTAAAGCCATACCATTTAGTTTTTTGGCTGTTAGTGCCTCTTTTGTTCGTAGACTCATCAACTCTTTTTCTAAAGTTACAGTCATAGAAATAACGCCCAAAATCATCTGAGTTAACATATCTTTATCATCTAATAAATCAAGATTTTGTTCCACAACTAAAATCCTAATTTTGTTTGATAACAAAAATTTTACAATTTCTAAAATAGTATCTATTGTTCGTCCAAAAACATTTAGATTTGCAACTACAATTATTGAGTTTTTTTCACAATTTTCTAATAATTGTAAAATATTCTTTTCTTCAGCTGGTGTGCCTATATTTATCTCAATATTTTTATAAACTTGCAAATTTTGTTTAACAATATACCCTTGAATTGCTTCTTTTTGTTCTTGAGTATATTTATCGTTATTTTGATTATTTCTAATATAAGTAAAGATTTTTGACATAATAAATCCTTTTTTATTAAGTAAATTTAAAATATTTTTTATTAAACAATATGTTTAATTTTTATCAAAAATTTATACAAGATGTTAGCACTTATAAGATTAATTCAAACTTACAAATTACTACTTTTATAATTAAAGAAATTTAATCGATTGAATTCAAAGTTGTTTTTTGATACTATCAACTTTCATATATAAAATCAAAGGTTTTCATTGAAAATAACAGTGGCAATTTCAGGTGCTAGTGGAGTTAATCTTGCTTTAAACTTTATAAAACAAATTCCAAAAGATTTTGAGGTATTTGTAGTATTTTCTAAAAGTTCAAAAAGAGCTTTAAAACTTGAAAATAATATATCAACAAAAGAACTATTTAAAGATGAAAAAAATATAACAATATTTAAAGATTCTGATATTGGTGCAAGTATTGCATCTGGTTCTTTTAAAGTTGATAAAATGATTATTCTTCCATGTAGCCAAAATACTTTAGCAAAATGTGCAGTTGGAATAGCAGATAGTTTAATAACTAGAGCTTTTACAGTAATGCTAAAAGAAAAAAGAGAGATTATAATTGCTCCTAGAGAGATGCCATTTAATCCAATTTCATTAAAAAATATGTTGAAACTATCAAAATTAGGAGTTACAATTGCACCTCCAATTTTAGGATATTATAGTAATCAACAAAGTTTAGAAGATATGGAAAATTTTTTGATTGGAAAATGGTTTGATTTATTAAAAATAGATAATACCTTATACAAAAGATGGAAATAGATTATGTCAAAAGAGATAAATACAAATATTGGCTCATATAAAAAAGCTATTTATAGTGGTACTTTTGATCCAATTACAAATGGTCATTTAGATATTATAAAAAGAGCAACAAATATTTTTGATGAAGTAGTTATTGCTGTTGCAAAAAGTGAATTAAAAAAACCTATGTTTTCGCATGAACAAAGAGTAGCATTTGTAGAAGCTGCAACTTCTCATTTAGAAGGTGTTAAAGTTTTAGGTTTTGATACTTTGCTTGTTGATTTGGCGGCTTCTTTAGAGATTAATACAATTATTAGAGGATTAAGAGCTGTTTCTGATTTTGAATTTGAGTTACAAATGGGATATGCAAATTCATCAATAAACAAAAAATTGGAAACTTTATATCTTATGCCAACACTAGAAAATGCCTTTGTTAGTTCTACAATAGTAAGAGAAATCATAAGATTTAATGGTAAATTTGAACATTTGGTTCCTGCAAGAGTTGTGCAATGTATGTAAGTATCGAGGGAATTGATACTGCTGGAAAATCAACTCAATTAAATATCTTAGAAAAGAAGTTTCCAAATGCAATTTTTACAAAAGAGCCAGGAGGAACAGCTTTAGGTATAAAATTAAGAGCGATGGCACTTGGTGGTGAAGCAAAATCAAGTATTGCAGAGATGTTTTTATTTTTAGCTGATCGTGCTGAACATATTGAAGAAGTTATAAAACCAAATAAAAATAGTTTGGTTATTTCTGATAGATCGGTAGTTTCTGGAATTGCTTATGCAAATCAATTTGAAATAGATAAATTAGTAGAATTAAATTTAATAGCAACTTCAAATATTTTACCAACACATATAATTTTACTTGAATTAACACCAGAAGAGCTTAAATTTAGACTTTCACAAAAAGCAAATGATTCAATAGAATTAAGAGGAATTGATTATTTAATAAATATTCAAAATAGAATGAAAGAAACAATAAAAAAATTAAATGTTAATCATATTTTTATAGATGCAAGTTTAAAAATAGAAGATATAGCAAAAACAATAGAGGATTTTTTAAATGTCAAATAGTGAACAAAAGAGTACAAAAACTATTCAAAGTTTAAGAGGTATGAAAGATATAGTAAATGAAGAAAGCACTTTATTTACTTATTTTATTGAAAATGCTTCAAAAATTGCTAAAAATTATGGATTTTCATATCTTGAAACTCCACTTTTAGAAGAGACAGCTTTATTTAAAAGAAGTGTAGGAGAAAGTAGCGATATCGTAAATAAAGAGATGTATCAATTCATAGATAAAGGTGAAAATGATGTTTGTTTACGACCAGAAGGAACAGCAGGAGTTGTAAGACACTTTGTAGAAAAAAAACTTGATCGTGCTGGTGGAAACTATAAATGGTACTATTATGGGGCTATGTTCAGATATGAAAGACCTCAAAAAGGAAGACTAAGAGAGTTTCACCAATTTGGTTGTGAAGTATTTGGAATAGACTCAGTTTACGAAGATGCAAATATAATTATTATGATAAAAGAAATTTTAGACTTCTTTGGTATAGGTTTTATTTTAAAGTTAAACTCACTGGGTTGTAAAGAGTGTATGCCTCCATATAAAGAGAGCTTAGTAAAACATTTAACATCTTTTAAAGATGAACTTTGTGAAGACTGTAATAGAAGGATTTTGACAAATCCAATCAGAGTTTTAGACTGTAAAAATGAAAAATGTCAATCATTATTGGTAAATGCTCCAAAAATTACAAATAATTTATGTAATTCTTGTAATGATGATTTTGAAAAATTAAAAGAGATTTTAGATTTTAATAATATCTCTTATGAAATTGATTCAAATTTAGTAAGAGGACTTGACTACTATAACAAAACAGCTTTTGAGTTTGTAAGCAATGAAATTGGTGCTCAAAGTGCAATAGCTGGTGGTGGAAGATATGATAGATTGGTTGAGTTTTTAGGTGGAAAATCAACAGCTGGAATTGGATTTGCTATTGGTATTGAAAGATTATTAGAATTAATAAAAATGCCAAAAATAGAAGAGGATATAGTTTATCTTGGTGCGCTTGATGAGAAATCTTTAAATACAGTAATAAAAACTGCAACAAAAAAGAGAAAAACAACAAAAACTTTAGTAGAATACACGCCACGAAGCTTTGGAAAACATTTTGGAATAGCTGAAAAGCTAGGAGCAAATATTGTTGCTTTAATTGGTGAAAATGAACTTAATAGTGGAACAATTTATATAAAAAATATAAAAACACAAGAACAAACAAATAAAAAGTTAGAGGAATTTTAAGTGAATAGTAAATATGGTATAGACATCTGGAGTGATGGTAACTTTTTTATCGAAGATGGTGTTGCAAAAATAAATCATGATTGCAAACCTTCGATTATTTCAATTGTAAAAAAGATAAGAAAACAAGGGTTTAAAGGTCCTTTACTTCTTAGATTTCCACATATTACAAAAAAGCAGATAAAAACACTTTATACCACATTTAATTCAAGTATCAAAGAGTATGATTATAAAGGAAAATTTAATGCTGTTTTTCCTCTAAAAGTTAATCAATTACCAAACTTTGTTCATCCACTTGCAAGCGCTGGTAAAAAATACAATTATGGATTAGAAGCTGGAAGTAAAGCTGAATTAATCATAGCTATGACTTACAATAATTTAGGAAGTCCAATTACAATAAATGGATTTAAAGATAAAGAGATGATCCATTTATGTTTTATTGCAAAAAGTATGGGACATAATATCACTATTATTATTGAAGGTTTAAATGAACTAGAAATGATAATTGAAGTTTTAAATGAAACAAAATTAGAATCTCCAAATATTGGATTAAGAGTAAGACTTCATAGTGGAGGAAGTGGTTTATGGGCAAAAAGTGGAGGTATAAATTCTAAATTTGGATTAACTTCTACTGAAATTTTAGAAGCTTATGAACTTATGGAAGAGAATGATTTAGTAGACTATTTAACTATGATTCACTTCCATATTGGTTCAGCTATGAATTCAATCAAACCACTAAAAAAAGCTTTAAGAGAATCTGGTCATATTTACGCAGAACTTAAAAACTTAGGAGCGATTAATCTATCATCAATAAATATTGGTGGAGGATTAGCAGTAGAATATAGTGCTTATGAAAGAACAAGATTCTACTCTCTTTCAGAGTTTGCAAATGATGTTGTTTTTACATTAAAAGAGATTGCTAAACAAAAAGGTGTTGATGAACCAAATATTTTTACAGAATCTGGAAGATTTATAAGTGCGGCTTCAACTGTACTTATAACTCCAGTTCTTGAACTATTTTCAGCAGAATATGAATTAAGTCACTTGAAATTAAAAAAAGTAAATCCTCCTTTAATTGCAGAATTACATGAGTTATTTAAAGATATGACTAAAAAAACAGCTTATGAGTTTATGCACGATAGTATCGACCACATGGAATCACTTTTAACTCTATTTGATTTAGGATATATTGATTTACAAGATAGATCAAACGCTGAAATTTTAACTCATCAAATTATAAAAAAAGCTATTTCATTACTTCAAATAGATGATTATGAAGAACTTAAAAAATTTGATAAAAATATTCAAGAAAAATATCTATTGAATTTTTCATTATTTCAATCATTGCCTGATTATTGGGGAATAAATCAAGAGTTTCCTATCATGCCAATAACTCATTTGGATAAAAAACCAACAAGAAGTGCTTCGTTATGGGATATTACTTGTGATAGTGATGGAGAAATTCCTTTTGATATGAAAAAACCTCTATATTTACATGATGTAAATCTAAATAAAGAGGATTATTTCTTAGGATTTTTCAATGTTGGAGCATATCAAGATACTTTAGGAATGAAACATAATCTTTTTTCACATCCAACAGAAGTAAATGTTGTATTTAAAGAGGGAGAAGTTCAGCTTGAAAAGATTTTAGAATCACAAAAAATCATCGATATTCTTGAAGATATAGATTATGATACAGATGAAATAAAAATGATTTTAAATAAAAATCTAGCTCCTGAAATATATACAGAATTAGAAAAATATTTAAATCAAAATAGTTATTTAAAAACTATTTGGAGCTATTATGACGAATAAAAAAGACTTAACTTTATGGCAACAAATAAAAGAGGATTTTAGTGTTCCAAAACTAAATGACCCTGCATTTGACTCAAACTTTGAGATATTTTTTAACTATCCTGGAGTTTGGGCAATAATAAATCATAGAATTGCTAATAGACTATATAAAAAAGGGTTCAAAAAACTAGCAAGAATGATGACTGGTATTTGCTCTATTTGCACAAAAACAGATATTCATCCAGCTGCAACTATTGGCAGAAGAGTTTTTATTGATCATGCTATTGGTGTTGTTATTGGATCTACTACTATTGTTGAAGATGATGTTTTGATTTATCAAGGTGTAACTTTAGGTGGAGTAAGTCTTGATAAAGGTAAACGACACCCTACTATTAAATCAAATGTAGTTATTGGAAGTGGTGCGAAAATATTAGGAAATATTACAGTTGGGCAAAACTCAAAAATTGGAGCAAACTCTGTTGTTGTGGTAGATGTTCCTGATAATTCAACTGCAGTTGGAGTTCCTGCAAGAATTATTAGAAAAGATAAAAAGATTTGTAAACTTGCACATAATGAACTTCCAGATATAAATAAAGAGATGTTTAAATATTTAATAGAAAGAATCTCTATTCTTGAAGTAGCACTAAAAGAACAAGAGGGAATTGATGTGAGTGAAAAAGATGCAAAACTTGAAAAAGAGTATAACTCTTTTATAGAAACTTTAAACTCTACTAAAAAGGCGTGATTTTGGATTATACATTAGTTATTTTAGGGTTAATTACTGGATTTACTTCTGGTTTTTTTGGAATTGGTGGAGGAAGTATATTAATTCCTATGCTTTTAGTTTATGGATTTATGATGAAAGAAGCTGTTGCAATATCTATTATGCAAATGGTTTTTTCATCAATTTATGGTTCAATCATAAATGCGAAAAAAACTAAAGGGCTTTTAAGAGATGGAACTATTTTAGGAGTTGGAGCAAGTATTGGAGGAATAGTAAGTGGATATTTTTTACCTGCTGTTCCAGATATCTATTTACAATATCTTTTTATAGCTTCTTTACTTTATACAGTTTATACAATATTCAAAGCTCCAGCTTCACAAAGCATAGAACAAGATGATAAAAGCTTTTTAGTTTTACTTCTTATTGGTATGTTTGTTGGAGTTATGGCTATGAGTATTGGGATTGGTGGTTCTTTATTACTTCTTCCAATTTTAGTTGGATTTTTAAAATATGACTTAAAAGTTGCAACGGCTTTAGGACTATTTTTTGTAATTTTCTCATCTATTGGTGGATTTATTTCAACTTCAATCTTTGGAAATATGCTTTATTTAGAAGGAGCAATGGTTGGTATTGGTTCACTTATTGGAGTTTACTTTGGAATCAAAGTAAAGGACAGAGTAAAATCAACTTCATATAAAAAATATGTTTTACTTCTAAACCTTCTAGTTTTAACTGTAACAATTTATAAAACATTCTTTTAATTCAAAAGAATGTTTTAGCACTATTCATTCTTTAAAAAATTCTTCCATTTTTACATCAAATAACTTAGATAATTTAAGTAAATGAAGCAAATTAAAATGCTTTCCATGTGCATTATTTTCAGTGTTTGCATAAAATCCTGAGGATTTTTGTCCAATAGATAAAGCAACTTCCAACTGACTTAAATTTCTTTCTGTTCTCAATCTTTTAACATTTTTAGATATCAATTCAAAAAAATCTTCAATCTCTTTTTCTGTTACTATCTCTGGTAAATTTATCATATTATTCCTATTTTCAAAGATATTATTTACACGAAGCAGAAGAATTAATTATTTTATAATTTTTTATTAATTCTTCTTTTAACTAAAAAATTTTTAAGAAGCTTTCTCTTCTTTCATCCAACCTTTATATAAATATTCGGCTCTTTCTATTTCATCTCTTGAAGCTTTTCTTCTACAAGATAAATAACCATTTGCTCCATTTTGAGTAATAAAAGGATAAACAGTAGCATAAACCCAATAAAATCCTCCAGATTTTGTAGCATTTTTTACATATCCTGTCCATACTTTACCACTTTTTACAGTATCCCATAAATCTTGAAAAGCAACTTTTGGCATATCTGGATGTCTTACAATACTATGAGGTTGTCCTATTAACTCATCTATTCCATATTCTGCTATTTTACAAAAATCACTATTTGCAAATAATATAACACCCTCTTCATCCGTTTCACTAACTAAAAATGCATAATCATCTAATACCGTTTCTTTTTGCGCAACCACATTGAACTCCTTAGAATTTTTTATTTTAACCTAACAAAATTACAGATTAGCTACTTTATAAATTATTGAATTATTATATAAAAAATAATTAATAACACCCTTTTAAATTGTATAATTTTTAACATTTTATGAATATTCATTCAAATTTTTATTTATTTTATAATTTATTTTCTTTGTTAAAAATTAGTTTCATCAAAATATTTTCTTTTTTTCTCCTAAATTTTAGTCTCTATACTATATAATTCGGAAAAATTAAACCTAAAAAGGTATTCAGATAAAAAATTCAAAAATAAAAATAGTCCTTATTTTACTTTTTTTACTTATTGTAGGAATAATTAGTTTATTCTTCATTCCTCAAACGCAAGAGCATGTAGTTTATTCATTTGTATTAATTTACACTAGTACTATTTGGATTTATAATACATTGTTAACTCCATATCCACTTCCTATATGGTTATTATTAATTATCTCTATTTTAGCTTTTATTAGTGTAATAAAATTTTTATTGTTATTTACAAATAATAAAAAAGCAGAATATACTAAGTATGTAAAAGATTCTATCTATGATGCAACTTGGAGATGGAACTGGAAAAAAGATGGTATAGTTGATTTGCAATGTTATTGTCCAAAATGTGACTCAATGCTAATATATGATGAAAGTTCTTGCCACACGAGATATACAGATGTTATAAAAACAGATTTTATTTGCGAAAAATGTGACTCACAAATAATAACAAGTATTCATGGTGGAAATAAAAAATATGCTATTAATACTGTAAAAAGAGAAATTCAAAGACGAATTAGAACACAAGAATACAAAATCTAAGACATTTTAGATTTTGTTTTTTTAAAATTTAAAATATCTATTAATAGACAATTATATATATCTATCTTATAATATCAGCTTCAAAATTTTAAAGGCAAAATATGAACGATACAATAAAAATTTTTAATGCTAAAGAAAATAATTTAAAAAATATAAATCTTGAAATTCCAAAAAATCAACTTATAGTTTTCACTGGACTTAGTGGAAGTGGAAAATCAACACTAGCTTTTGATACACTTTATGCAGAAGGGCAAAGAAGATATATTGAATCTTTATCATCTTATGCCAGACAATTCTTAGATAAGGTTGGAAAACCTGATGTTGAAAGAATAGAAGGTTTAACTCCTGCAATTGCAATTGATCAAAAAACAACATCAAAAAACCCTCGTTCAACTGTTGGAACAATAACTGAAGTTTATGACTATTTTAGACTTTTATTTGCAAGAATTGGTAAACAACACTGTCATCAATGTGGAAAACCTATCTCTCAAATGAGTGCTAGTGATGTTATAAATCAAGTTCTAACACTTCCTGAAGAATCAAAAATAGTAATTCTTGCTCCTTTGGTAAATAGAAAAAAAGGAACATTTGCTGACCTTTTAGAAAGTCTTAGAAGCAAAGGTTATGTAAGAGCGATGATTGATGGTGTTATGGTTAGACTTGATGAAGATATTGAACTAGCAAAAACTCAAATGCACACAATCAAAGTTGTAATAGATAGAGTTACAGTAAAAGAAGAAAACAAAGATAGAATTGCACAAGATGTTGAAAAAGGTCTAAAAGAGAGCTTTGGAGAACTTGAAGTTGAAATAGCAAACTTTGAAGAAGTTGGAACTGAAAAATTAATCCACTACTCTGAACATATGGCTTGTTTTGACTGTAAAATTTCTTTTGAACCTCTTGAACCTCTATCATTTTCATTTAACTCACCCAAAGGTGCTTGTCCTGCATGTGATGGACTAGGTATTCGATATACACTTGATATGAAAAAAGTAATAGATGAAGATTTAACTATCGAAGATGGAGCTATCAAAATCATCTATGGATTTAACAAAGGTTTCTACTTTAAAATGCTGATTGCCTTTTGTGAACAAAATGATATAAATATAAAAATCCCTTTTGGTGATTTGGAAGAACATCAAAAAAAAGCAATACTTCATGGAACTGTTGATGAAGTAACATTCTTTTGGAAAAAACATAAGTTAGTAAGAAAATGGGATGGAATAGTAAAATTAGCCTATGATATGATAAAAGATGAAAAAGAGATGGCTGAGTTTATGACTGAAAAGAAGTGTGACGCTTGTAATGGAAATAGACTAAAACCATCATCTCAAAGTGTTTTTGTAGCAAATAGAACAATTCCTGATATTTTAAATATTCCTATTGAAGATGCCCATACTTTTTTCCAAGATGAAAAAAACTTCTCTTATTTAAGCGAACAAAATAGGATGATTGCAACACCTATTTTAAAAGAAATACGTGAAAGAATCTTCTTTTTATTTGATGTAGGACTTGGATATATAACTTTAGGAAGAGATGCACGAACTATAAGTGGTGGAGAAGCTCAAAGAATAAGAGTTGCTTCACAAATAGGAAGTGGATTAACAGGAGTTATGTATGTACTTGATGAACCATCTATTGGACTTCACGAAAGAGATACAAACAAGCTAATCAAAACTTTAAGAGCATTACAAGAAAAAGGAAATACTGTAATAGTTGTTGAACATGATAAAGAGACTATTCAAGCAGCAGATTTTATTGTTGATATTGGACCAAAAGCAGGTAAATTTGGAGGGGAAATTGTATTTGCTGGAACATTAAAACAGATGAATAAAGCAAAAACTTTAACTGCACAATATGTAACTGGAGCAAAAAAAATCGACTATGTTCACAACAGACCTCAAGAAGAGTTTATAGAAATAAAAAATGTAACTATCAATAATATAAAAAATCTTGATGTTCAAATTCCACTTAAAAATCTTGTTTCAATAACAGGAGTTAGTGGAAGTGGAAAATCATCTTTAATTTTACAAACTCTACTTCCAGTTGCAAAAGAGCTTTTAAATAGAGCTAAAAAAGTAAAAAAAGTAGATGGAGTTGAGATTGAAGGTTTAGAAAAACTTGATAAAGTAATCTATCTTGACCAAAGTCCAATAGGAAGAACTCCACGAAGTAATCCAGCAACTTATACTGGACTTATGGATGATATTAGAGATCTGTTTGCTAAAACAAAAGAAGCAATGCTTAGAGGTTATAAAATAGGAAGATTTTCTTTCAATGTAAAAGGTGGAAGATGTGAAAAATGTCAAGGTGAAGGTGAAATAAAAATAGAAATGCACTTCTTACCTGATATTATGGTGAAATGTGATGCTTGTCAAGGACAACGATATAATGCTCAAACTCTAGAAATTATGTATAAAGGGAAAAATATCTCTGATGTACTTAATATGAGTGTTGATGAAGCTTTAGAATTTTTTGCAAAAGTACCAAAACTAAAAGCAAAACTTCAAACATTAAGTGATGTAGGTCTAGGCTATATAACTTTAGGACAAAATGCTATTACACTCAGTGGTGGAGAAGCACAAAGAATAAAACTGAGTAAAGAATTAAGTAAAAAAGATACTGGAAATACTTTATATGTTTTAGATGAACCAACAACTGGTTTACACTTTGCTGATGTTGATAGATTAACAAAAGTTTTACATCACTTAGTTGAACTTGGAAACTCTGTACTTGTGATTGAACATAACCTTGATGTTATTAAAAACTCTGATTGGGTTATTGATATTGGACCAGAAGGTGGAAGTAAAGGTGGTAAAATTGTAGATGAGGGAACTCCTGAATTTTTAGCACAAAACCACAAAAATTCTGGATCATATACAGGTTATTATCTTGATAAAGAAATAAATAATTAAAATAAAAAAAGGATAAAGTATTAAAACTTTATCCTTTTTTACTTTTTACTCAAAAATTCTATGCTTGTGAATTTAAGCTCTCTTGTAAAGCTTGCATATTAGCTTTTACTTTCATCATTTGTTCAGTTGGATATTGATTTTCAACACTTCCTCTTTCAACTTTTACATAAAAATCTCTTGAACTAGAGTTATATCCAAAATTTGTATTTGATATAAGAACTTCGTATTTACTAGCTGTTGATGGCTGTTGATTTTGCACTTGTTGTGCTGCTGAACTCTCTTTTGTTTTTTCTATTGCTTTTTGCTGAATACTCTCTAAATTCTGCTTATTTTTTATTTCAGCCGATTGAGATGATGTTTGTACTTTTTGTACTTCCAAAGCTTGGTTATCTGTAAACTGATTTAGTTTAGGTACCATTCCATAGTCCATATTTAAGCCCTCCTTTCTTAATATTAGATTAGATATAAAATTATACTAAAAAAAAATAATTTTTACAAATAAAATTTATTATTAACAAATATATATTATAATAAATACATCAACTACTAAAGGTTTATTATGACTGACTCATTTGACTATGAAAAATTAAAACTTTTTTATATAGGAAAGGAAAAAATAGATGATAAATTTGTTCCTTTAGTTTATAAAAATAAAGATTTATTAACTCATGCAGCAATTATAGGAATGACGGGAAGTGGAAAAACAGGACTTGGAATTTCACTTTTGGAAGAAGCAGCAATTGATAATATTCCATCAATTATAATTGATCCAAAAGGTGATATGACAAATTTACTTTTAACATTTCCCTCTTTACAAGGAAGTGATTTTGAACCTTGGATAGAAGAACAAGATGCTTCAAATAATGGTTTATCAGTAAAAGAATTTGCACAAAACACTGCAAATTTGTGGAAAAATGGATTAGAAAAAGATTTTCAAAGTGCTTCTAGAATAGAAAAACTAAAAAACTGCGCTGATTTTACTATTTATACACCAGGAAGTGATGCTGGAGTTCAAATATCAATTTTATCATCATTTAAAGCTCCAAATAAAGAAGTTATTGAAGATAATGATTTACTAGTTTCTTTGGTAAACTCGACTGTTTCATCAATTTTATCTTTGATTGAAGAAAAAAGTGATACTACTTCAAAAGAGTCTATTTTAATCTCTTCAATTTTTATGAACTATTTTAGAGAAAATAAAGATTTAACTTTAGAAGAGTTAATTACATTGATTGTTACTCCTCCTTTTTCAAAAATTGGAGTTTTTGATTTAGAAACATTTTTTGCTCAAAGTGAAAGACTCAAACTTGCTTTAAAATTAAATAATATTATTGCAAATCCATCTTTTAAAACTTGGATTGAAGGTGAAAACTTAGATATTTCAAATCTTCTTTATGATGAAACAGGAAAAGCAAAAGTTTCGATTTTTTCAATAGCGCATCTAAATGACTCTCAAAGAATGTTTTTTGTAACTTTACTTTTAAATCAAATGGTTGCATGGATGAGAAGACAAGAAGGAACAACTTCTTTAAAAGCCCTACTTTATATGGATGAAATATTTGGATATTTTCCACCAAACTCAAATCCACCATCAAAACAACCTATGCTAACACTTTTAAAACAAGCAAGAAGTTTTGGAATTGGAATTATTTTATCTACTCAAAATCCAGTTGATATAGACTACAAAGGTTTAGCAAATATTGGAACTTGGTTTATAGGAAGACTTCAAACAAAACAAGATAAAGAAAAAGTAATTGATGGTTTAAGTAGTGCAAATGAAGGAAATCTAAATAAAGATGAAGTTATGAATCTAATATCAAATTTAGAAAAAAGAAACTTTATTCTTAAAAATATAAATGAAGATGGCATAAAAATATTTGAAACAAGATGGGCTTTATCATATTTAAAAGGTCCAATTTCAAAAGATGGCATAAAAAAACTTATGAGTGAAAAGAAAAAACAAAATATTCCAACTCAAAAAGTAGAAAATGAAAACCAAACAACGCAAATAAATATAGAAAAAGGTATTCCAAAACCTATAATAACTTCTAATGTAACTGAAAGATACCTATATAGTTCACAAAATAGTGCTTATTATTTACAACCTTATTTGATTTGTTCTTGTGATGTTCATTATATTGATGCACCAAAAAATATTGATGTTGAAGAAAAAATATCATATAAAATATATTTAGATGAAAATATGAAAAATATTGATTTTGAAGAAAAAGAAGAACTAGAAAATAACTCTTTTGAAGAAAAAGAAAAACCAAATTCTTTTTATTATGAGCTACCTAGTTTTGTACAAAAAGAGAAAGATTTAAAAGTAATAGAAAAAGATTTTATGGATTATATTTATAGAAATTCAAAAATTGCTTTGTATAAAAATGAATTTTTGAAAATAACTTCAAAACAAAGTGAAAGTTTAAATGACTTCAAAATTAGACTTCAAGATAGACTAAATGAAAAAATAGACTTAGAAGTTGAAAAACTAAAAATAAAATTTGTAAAAGAAAATGATTCTTTAGAAACTAAACTTTCAAAACTTTATGAAAAATTGCAAAAAGAGGAACTTCAAGCAACATCTACTACAACAGATACAATTATTTCGATAGGAACTTCTCTTTTAGGAGCTTTTTTTGGGAAATCAGTTATAAATAAAACAAACATTGGGAAAGTTGCAACTAGTGCAAAAGGTGCTTCAAAAATACTAAAAGAAAGAAATGATGTAAAACAAGTTGAAAATGAAATATTACAACTTCAAGAACAAAGAGATAATTTAAAAAGTGTTCTTGAAAATGAAATTGAGAAAATCAACTCAGCAAATCAAATCTCAAACTTTTCTATTGAAGAGATATTTATAAAACCAAAAAGAAGTGATATTTATAATACGAAACTTGCACTTTTATGGCAGGAGCAATAAAAAGAGAATCTCTTTTTATCTGCTATAAAAAGACTTTAGATTTAAGTTTACTTTCCATTGTTCTTCTATTTTACTTACATGAATTTTTTCTCTTATAATTTTTCCATCTTTTGTGTACTCTTCAACTGTTACAACTGTTGTTGTTGGATCAACTTCTAAACTATCAACAACTTTAAACTTTGAAAATTTTTGAAAACTATCTTTCATACAATCTGATAAATCTTTAGTACATTTTGCAAAAGATATATTCATAATATCTTGAGTTGATTCTGTTGAATACTTGTGATAATCTTCTACATTTCCCTCTTTTACAGAATAAAAAAAGTTTTCAGTTGCATCAGCTGCTGTTTCTTCAAAACAACCACTAAAAAAAGTTAAACTCACTAAGCTTAAAAAAATTATTTTTATAAAGTTTTTCATATTTTTTCCTTAAAATCTATCTCATATCTTTTTTTCAATTTACTATTTTTGATTATACTATCTACTGTAATAATTTTTTTGTTATCTATATTTTGTAAATCTGTATATAAATTTTCACCATGTAGTTTAAAAAAAACTTCATTAATAAATTCTGTATTATAAAGCTTATCATGGTTATTTTTATAAAATTCAAGAATAGCCAATAAAACATTTTTATCAATATCTGTAAAATATTTATAAACAGCTATTTTATCTGAAGATTTTACAAAATCTTCGACTTTTTGAGCCTTAAGAAAGCTTTGTTTTTCACCACTTTTTAGATAAAAAACAACTGCATCATCACCACTTGTTACAACTATTCCAACTTGAGAATAACCCAAATTATCAATACTAAAAGATTTATCGATAACATCATCATCTTTTTTTCTAAAGATAATATCACCATTTTGAAGTTTAGCTGATAATTTTGCATCTTCATTTATATTTTTATATTTATCTGAATGCATAAATTGGTTTAATTGATAAATTGCTGCAAAAAATAAAACTACTAATGCAAAAAGTCTAACTACCATTATTTTATTTTCCTGTATTTTATAATAACTTTTTTAAATTATCTTCTTTTTTATCGAATATTTTTCCATCTTCTGATAATAAAATAGCCAAAGTTTTTGTACTTTCAAATTGAGAAAGAATAATCAATAGAATCATCATTATTGGAACAGCTAAGAACATACCAATTGTTCCCCACATCGCTCCCCAAATAACTAAAGATAAAATCACTACAAATTGAGATATGTTTAATTTATTTCCCATAAGCTTTGGATAAATTATGTTCCCTACTACAAATTGGATAATAACTAAAGCCGTAAATAATCCCACTATATCAGAATAATCTGTAAATTGAATTAAAGCAAATATTGTAGGTATTAAAACTGCAATTATACTTCCAATAGTTGGAATGAAATTTAAAATAAAAGCAATAAATCCCCATAAAACAGCACCTTGCAAAGAAAAATATTGACAAATTATAAAAGTTAAAAATCCTGTTACTAAACTTACTATTGTTGTTATCAAAATATAAGTTCTAACACCTTTTGAAACAGAAGTTAAAATATGTTCTGCTTTTTGTCTATTTTCTTCTTTATTAAAAAGTGCATTTAGTTTTTGATTAAAAAACTGTTGGTCAATAAGTAAAAATAACACATATAAAAATATTTGTACTAAATTACTAAAAATTGAACTAAAAGCTATAAAAATTTTGTTTAAAGCACTTGATAAATTAAACTCTTGAAAAAACTTTTCTAATGGATTTTTTAAATCAATAGAAGTCATTATAGATACTTTTTCAATAACTATATTTATTTTTGAATCAAGTTGAGAAACAATAGAACTCAACTCCATCATACTTGAAGTTATAAATGCTCCAACTTTAATCATAAAATAGATGATTATAAATAAAGACAAAGGAATTGCAATTATATTTAATATCTTTTGTTTTATAAAAGGAACTTTTTTTATCTCATTTGCTAAAGCATTTATCAAAAACCAAATAAAAAACGCTATTGCAATAGGAGTTAAAATACTACTTAAACTGTTAAAAGAGTAAATCACCAAAAACATAAAAGCAAAAAAATAAAATGCTTTTGCAAAATTTGTATCATTTTTTAAGTTTTCCAAAATAACTCCTTTATCTTAAAATAAATATAATATTTTATTTAATAAGCGAAATATATTTTAAGATATGTTTTATATTATCAACTGTTAAATGGTGTTTTTCTTCTAAAATTTTCATAAAAAATCTAACTTCTGCATTTGTAAATCCATCAAGTTCTTTGTCTTTTATAGAAACTTCATTTTCTTGAAGTCTTACTCTTTTCAATTTATCATTTGTCTCTTTTACATAATAAACTATATCAATTTGTGTTTGATTTACTTTTTCTAAAGTTACAATAATCCTATTTGACCTTGCTTCTAAATCAAACTCTTCATATAAAACTTTGAACTCTTCACTTGTTGTATATCCAATATATAATTTTGTGTATATATCAAAATATAAAGACATCTTTGCTGATGAAAAAAATCTCAAATCAACCACAAATCTTGGATTTTGTCTTGAAGTATTTAATATCCATTCTAAAGTAGGAAAATATGGGAATTTTTTATATTTTATTTTATAAGCTTCAATATATTTATCATTTTTTGGAACTTCTAAAGTTTGAACATCGTTTTTTACTTTTTTTGCGAAAATGATTTTTTCTATTAGTTCTTTATCTTCCAAATCTTTTGTAACCCAAATAGTCGCATAAGATGGAAAATTTTTAAGTCCAACTGAACCTTGTGTTACAACTATCAAAGCTTTGATATTTAAAGTTGGAAAAATCATCTTAAGTAAAGCATACTTTTTAACTAATCTTTTATTTAAACTTGCTGTTTTTTTCGATGTGCTCATCTCTACAAAATATAAACTATCTTTTGTAAAAAATAGTGCGTCAAATTCGCTTATATCTTTATATGCTGATTTATATACTATTTGTGAACTACTATCTATTAAAAGTCCACTTTTTATAAAGTGATTTTCTTTAGCTTGATATGGTCCTTTTAATACAAACCTTGTAATTTCATCTTGAGTTAAAACATACTTTAGTAATAACTCATAAATGATATTTTCATAAATCTCTCCAATAAAACTGCTATATGCAGTTATATATGAAATATCATCTTTTGAAGTGTTGTTTTTTACTAAAGCTTTTAAACTTTTATTATCATAAGAGTAATGAAAAAGATTTTCTTTTATATCTTCTATTTCTAGTTGTTTTATTTTATCTGTAATTTCTAATTTCAAGTTTTCTCTTCTAAAATCTATATTTAAGTCTTTTCGATTATATCTAAAAAAACTTATTTTTCATAACATCAAAAATCTTATTATCAAGTTATTTTTTTATTGCATTTTGATAGAATAAATAAAACAATTAAAAACGAGTAAAGGTTTTATTTTTATGTCTATGTTTCAAAAATCAGTAATAAATAGTATCAAACAAGATGAAAGTTTGGTGGCTCTACGATGGGCAAAATTTCAAGAATTTTTATCAAAAGTTGATTATATAAAAACAGTAAAAGAAGAAAAATACCAAGATGGATTTTTAAAAGATGTTTTTGAAAGTTGTTTGGGTTATACACTTGATATGACTAATCCGTCTAATTTTAATTTAGAGCGTGAAAAGAAAAATGAAACAGATGGCAAAAAAGCCGATGGTGTTATTTATGTAGATGAAAAAATAGTTGGTGTTATCGAACTAAAAGCACAAGATACAAAAAATCTTGATAAGATTGAAGCCCAAGCTTTTAATTATCATGCATCACACTCAAACTCAAAATATATTATTATCTCAAATTTTGATGAACTAAGATTTTACATAGATAAAAAAACAGCTTATGAGAAATTTTCTCTTTTTAATCTTGATTATGAAGAGTTTAAAAAGCTTCATCTTCTAATTTCTTTTGAAAGTATTAAAAATGATATTCCTCTAAAAATCAAAGAAAAAACAGCAAGTTTTGAGCAAAATATTTCAAAAGAACTTTATAAAGATTTCTCACATTTTAGAAATCATCTTTTCGAAAATATTATAACAAACAATGAAAACATAGATAAATCAACGCTTCTGCGACTTACTCAAAAACTGTGTGATAGAATAATCTTCATACTTTTTGCAGAAGATAGAGGACTTTTAACTCCAAATACTATAAAACAAATCAGAGAACGACACAGTCAAGATGTTTTTGGTAATCCTATGTATGAATACTATAAAATCTATTTTGATGCTATAAATCAAGGAAATGAAAGATTAAATATTCCAAAATACAATGGTGGTTTATTTTCAAAAGATGAATTACTCGATAGTTTAAAAATAGATGATAATGTTCTTAATATGGAAGCACAAAAATTAAGTGATTATGATTTTGCTAGTGAAGTATCAGTAAATATTTTAGGACATATATTTGAACAATCTTTAACAGATTTAGAAGAGATACAAGCAAATATAAACAATACAGATTTTGACAAAACAAAATCAAAAAGAAAAAAAGATGGAGTTTTTTATACTCCTGAATATATCACAAAATATATTGTTGATAATACTTTAGGCAAGATGTGTACACAAAAAAGAGAAGAGTTAAACTTATCAAATGTAACAGCACCAACAAATCCAAAAAAACTTACAAAAGTAGAACAACAAATAAAAGATAATCTTGAAATATATAAAGATTGGCTTTTTAATCTAAAAATCCTTGACCCAGCGTGTGGAAGTGGAGCATTTTTAAATCAAGCGTTAGAGTATCTGATAAAAGAACATAAACAACTACAAAATGATTTAGCACTTATGGGAGATTTATTCTCATCTTATACAGTTGAAGAAAGCGTACTTGAACATAATCTTTATGGAGTGGACATAAATGAAGATGCTGTTGAAATAGCAAAACTCTCATTATGGCTTAGAACTGCTCAAAGAGGAAGAGCTTTAACTAATTTAAATGATAAGATTATTTGTGCAAATTCTCTTTTAGAAATGCCATTTGAAGAAAATAGTTTTGATGTAGTTATTGGAAATCCACCTTATGTGGTTTTAAATCCTGAATTACTAAAAGATTATAATTTTGTAAAAGGAAATTATAATACTTATATAGCATTTGTTGAAAAATCATTAAAATTATTAAAAGAAGAAAGATATTTAGGTTTTATAATTCCTAATACTTGGTTTTCAGGAGATAATTATTTAGATTTTAGAAATCATATAATTAACGAATTTAGTTTAGATGAAATCATTCAATTACCTTATGATATTTTTGAAGCTTATATTGATACTTCTATTGTATTAGTTTCAAAAAATAAAAATACAGATTATACAAAATGTTATAAATATGATATTAGAAATTATCAAAATGAAATTTCTATTGAAAATTTATTTTCTTTTCCAAATAAAGAATGGATAAGATATGGTAAAGTTTTTTTAAATAATCAATTATTGAAAATAGGAGAAAAGGTATTATTTTCAGAAAAAAATGTTAAATTAGGTGAAATTTCTTTTATAAATAGAGGTTGTTTACCACCAAAAGAAGATGAAAAATTTATTAAATCTGATGAATATGATTTAAGATGGTTTGAAGAACAAGTTTTTAGATACACCATTGAAAAATCTAATTTAATTTCTTATGTAAATTATAATAATTTACGAGAAAATAAACCAATAGAATTATACAAAGCTGAAAAATTATTGGCAAGACAACTTATGAGCAGACAATTTAGAATGAATATTACATATTTAAATGAGGAAGTCGCATTTAAAAAGAATTTATATGCTATTTATAATCTAAATTCAGATTATAAATATTTATATATACTTTCTATTTTAAATAGTACATTATTTAGTTTTGTTCAAATTAACTTTAATACATCTTTACAAAGAGATGATTTTCCTGCATTTAGTCTTAATGATTTTAAAAATTTCAATATTCCAAAAATTGATATAAATAATCAAAAGCCATTTATCCAAAAAGCTAACTTAATGCTTGAATTAAATAAAAAATTGCAAGAAACAAAACAAAACTTTTATGATGAATTAAAACTTGAAAAACTTACAACCAAACTACAAAAATTTGAAGAATTAGAGTTTGATGATTTTATAAAAGAATACACAAAATCAAAAAAAATAAAATTCGCCGATAAACTAGAAGAAAGAAATTTCAAAAACGCTTGGAAAGCCCTTTTTGAAAATGATAAAAAAGAAGTCCTAGAAATCCAAAATCAAATCAATAAAACAGATAAAGAAATCGACCAAATGGTTTATAAACTTTATGATTTAACAGAAGATGAGATTAAGATTGTTGAGGGAAATTAGTTGCTATGGAAGAATTAAAAAAAGCAATACTAGATAATTTATATAAAACAAACTTTTATGAAGCATTGAAAAATATTAAACAATTAGAAAATAATTTTCCAAATAAAGAAGAAATACTATTTTTTTACTATTATTTATATGATTTGATGTACTGGATTAGTAGAAATAAACAGAATGCTTCATTTGATGAAATAGAAAAATCTAAAAATAAATATTTTGAAAAAATAATACAAAAAAATGGAAATGATAAATCACAAAGTTATCTTCAATTATATTTATTTTTAAAAGAAAATTTTACAATATTTAACCGTTTTATATGGTTTAGAAAATATGAAAAAGAGAAAGATTTATTAAATCACGTATTACAAGAAAACCCTAAAAATCTTGATGCACAATTTTATTTGCTTTTTATTGATAAAGAAAATAAAAAGTGCTTTGATTTTTTGATGAAAAATATATTAGATACTCAAATTGTACAAAAATTTATAGATAATCTTCGGTACAAAGATGAATATTTAGATGATATTCAAAAACTTAGGGAAAAATACAATCTTACTACAGAACAAAGTGAGTTATTTTATAAAAAAGAAAAAAAAGACTATGAGGGTTTATATTGTTATTTCAATAAATATAAAGAAAGAAAAAATAAATATTTACATATTATAACTTATGGAAAAGTTTGTTTTGAATTACAAAAGTACGAGGAAGCAATAGAATATAATGAGAACAAAAAAGATAAGAGTAGTAATGATTTTTTTATACTTGGTGAATGTTATGAAAGAATAGATAACAAAAGAAAAGCAATTCAGTGTTATAAAAATTATTACAACAATTTTCGTTCAGGCTATTGGAAAAATGGTATTAATAAATTATTTGAACTTCACGCTTATGATGAAATAAAAGATATACTAAAAAAAGAAAAATCTAGTCTACATGAGATAGAAAAAACTTTTTTTGAAGCTAAGATATTAAATATTGAAAAACAATATACAAATAGCATAAATCATCTTAGCAGTTTAACTCATAAATTACAAAATCATCACGATGACTTGAAAAAAGATATTTATTTTTTGTATATACAAAATAATTATGAACTAACATTGGATTACATTGAAAAATCATACCAGAGAATAATTGATGAAAAAGATTTTGAAGCAGATGATATATTTGGATTAAGTTATTCTATTTTATCAACTTTTAACGAGATGAAAAAATATATAAAAAAGCTTAACATAGAATATAAAAATGAGTTTAGAAAAGAAGCTAAATCATACCTTGATAAAATTCGTAAGTTATATATCAAAAAAATAAGAATGATTTATAAGGAATCTAAAAAACAAAATATTAAACTTAGTGATGATAGAAAGCTTTATTATCTCTCTGCTTTTATAAATACAAAAGCAATAAAAGAAAGAATTGATATTTATAAAAATAAAATTAAAATAGAACCCGATAATCCTAAATATTTTTTAGAACTTGGAAAGTTAGAATATCAAAAATCAAAAAAAACAGACAAAAAGTATAAAAAAGCCGTCAAATCTCTTGAAAAATCTATAGAATTAGCAAATAAATATTTTGTAAATCTTGATGGTGAATCTGAATTATTATTGGTGAAAATCAAAAAATCAAAAGGAGAAAAAAAGAGTTATTTTGATAAAAGTATTAAAGACTATTTATTTTATAACTCTTTTCAAAAAGACATTTACACAATATTTTTTGAACAAACTTTATATAAATATCAAAGTTTCTCTTTAAATGCCTTATCAAGTTTATCGGAGAATTATTTATATTTTCCAACTCCCGAACAACTTAATGACCCTTTTGATGTTGCATCAGAATCTTTAGAGAAACAGTTTAAAAATTTGAAATTAAATAAAAGTGATTTTAAACTATGTTCTTTGTCACAAATTAATGATAATAAATTGATGTGGTCGCATTATACACAAGAGCATAGTGGAATATGTGTTGGATATAAATTTTTATATTTGCCAAATTATGTTGGAAAATCTAAGGTTAAATATCAAAATACTAATTTAGTTGAAAAAGATATATTTAATGGTATTTTAGATTATTGGACTATTAAATCGGAAGATTGGGAATACGAGCAGGAAGTAAGATTATTACATTATGGTGATAAACAAAAGATACATTATACTTTTGATGTTAGTGAAGCTATTGAAAAAAATATAATAGCATTACAAATAGAATCTATAATTTTTGGTTTAAAATTTCAATATGAAGCTAGTATAAAACCTATAATTTTAGAAATTGAAAAAAAGCAAAAGAAAAAAATAAATCTTTTTAAAGCAAATCAAAGAAAGCAAAAGTTGGTATTAGAAGAAGTAAATGAGAAAAAATAAAATGATAATAGATACAAGAATAAAAATAAAAGAAGCAACTTTTTGCTTTTTTTCAACTCTTGACTGAAACTTGTTTCGTGCTAAACAAAAATATTAAAAAAATAACAAATTGTAATATTTTTAATTATTACTTTAAAAAATTTATATAATTCTTGCATAAATTCAAAAGGCTAAAAAATGCAAGAACTTATAATAAATGAAAACAATATAAAAGATAAAATTCATACAATAAGAAACCAACAAGTAATTTTAGATAGAGATTTAGCAGAACTTTATGGAGTGGAAACAAAAGTTTTAAATCAAGCAGTAAAAAGAAATGAAGCAAGATTTCCAAATGATTTTATGTTTCAACTCTCAAAAGAAGAATTTGAAAATTGGAGGTCACAATTTGTGACTTCCAATTCTGATAAGATGGGACTAAGAAGACCACCTTATGCTTTTACAGAACAAGGTGTTTCTATGTTAAGTGCTGTTTTAAAAAGTGATATAGCAATTGATATAAGTGTCAAAATCATAAGAGCATTTGTGGAAATGAGAAAGATGATTAATTCAGATAATGCTTTATTTTATAAAATTGATTTTTTAGAAAAAAGACAAATTTCCTATGAACTAAAAACAGATACTAAAATAAACCAAATATTAAATGCATTAGAAGATAAATCTCTCAAACCTAAACAAGGGATATTCTACGATGGGCAAATATTTGATGCTTATGTTTTTGTAAATGATTTGCTAAAAAATGCAGTTGAAGAAGTAATTTTGATAGATAATTATGTAGATGACACAGTTTTTACTCTTTTTTCAAAATATCCAAATATTAAAATAAAAATCTATACATCAAATATCACAAAACAAATTAAACTAGATTTCCAAAAATATCAAACTCAATACAAAAATACGGAACTTTTTGAGTTCAGAAACTCCCATGATAGATTTTTAATTATTGATAAAAAAGAAGTTTATCATCTAGGAGCAAGTATTAAAGATTTAGGTAAAAAATGGTTTGCTTTTTCAAAATTTGAAATAGAAAATTTAAAGATTTTGGAGAGATTGAAATAACAAATTGAAATATTATTAAGTTCTAATCAAACCTTTTAAAATCATCATCTTCACTTCCATCTTTTTTTCTATTTTTAAATTTCCACATAGTAATAAAATACTTCACACTTGCAAAACTCAAAAACAAAGCTAAAATAAAAAAAACAACATACATCAATATCACAACCGTTTGCATATTTTTTCCTTTTATCTTGTATAATCTATTTTATGAAAACATTTATTTTAAATAACATAAACAAGCTTATTTTACTACTTTTTTCTTTGATTGTTTTATTTCTTGCTAGTTCTTTTACTATTGATGAAAGTGCAAAAAAGATGGTCGATGAATCATTTAAACAAGCTGTTATTGTATTTGGAAGTGCAAAAGCTTTAAATGGTGTGATTTCTCTAGCTCAAGGAACGCAAATAAATCTGCCTTTTGTGGTTGTAGCTATTGGGCAAATACTTGACCCAATAAATGACTTAGTAGAGCAATTTTCTCTTATAATGCTCGCTAGTTTAGTTTCACTTGGTATTCAAAAAATCTTACTAAATTTTGTAACAAATGAGATATTTAACTACATATTATTTACTTTTATTATCATCTTTAATATTTGGCTTTTCAAACGATTTACAAATGATGATAAACTAAGAACTCTTTTTTTCAAAATTACATTTATTTTTATCTTTTTGAGATTTTCTATTCCTATGATTAGTTATGTAAATGACTTTACCTATAACTATTTTGTAAAACCACAATACAACATAGAAGTTTTAAATGACAATATTTTAAAAGTAACAGATGATGTAAGTAAAATCAACCAAAATGCAATAGAACAAAAAGAAGAGAGTTCATTTTTTGGAAAAATAACTGAAAAATTTGATTTAAGCTTTTATGAAAAGAAAGTTGATGAGTATAAAAATGCAGTTGATAACTCAAGTGAATATATGATAGATTTGATTATAGTTTTTATATTCCAAACTATTTTATTGCCAATAGTTTTTTTATATATTTTGTATATTTTAGCTAGAAAGATTATTTTATAAGAAAAGATTTTACTACAAAGCTATGTAGTAAAACTCTCTTTTTTATTTTAGAATTTATATGTATATTTTAGTGAAACTACATGGTTCAAATAGTCTTCACCTTGTCCTTGTAGGTTATAATTCAAGCTTACATTTGACAATTTACTCAAATCATTCTCATACCCTACTCCTACATCATAACTCCATCTTCCATTATCTATTCCTTCTGTATCAAACGACAATCCACTTGCTCCTTGATAAGAAGAACTTACGATATTATTATCATCTCTCAAGTCATATCCTAATCCTACACTTCCTGTTAATCTTGACTCTTCATCTATTTTATAATATCCCATTGTTCCCAATCCTACTACAAATTCACTCGAACTAAATTTATTTACATTTAGGTTAAGAGCATCTGCTCCTGTCTCTGTATAACTTGGTGTTTCAAAGTGTCTATACAACGTCGAAACATATGGTTGCAATAAAATTTCTTCATTTACTCTAAAATCTCTTACTAATTTCAAGTCTACTGATGCTATTTTTGAAGTATAATCTGCTTTTGCTGTTTGGTTTACAAATTCGATATCTCTATTTGTATCTGTCTTTTGCCAAGAGTATCCTACTTGATACAAGAAGTTTGTTTTATCATCTATTACTGGTACATTCCCATATACAATTAAGCTATACACATCTATATCTGATTTTTGAGATACATTATTTACATCTACATCTGCATTTGTATAGAAAAATCCTAATCCTATCTTTTGGTTTGTTGCGTACTCACCATCTACTCCAAATCCCAATCCATATGTTTTTATATCAAATCCATTGATATTATCTTTATTATTTTGCTCTCCATAAGATCCATATGTTTTTATCCATACATTCTTCTCATTTATCATATCATCACCTGAGTTCAATCCTGTTCCATTTAGGTTTACATTTTGTCTTTGTGTGATTATATTACTTACATTATTTGAGATTTGTGTTGCTGCTGTAAAGCTTGAAGTTGTTGTTTGTGGTGTTGTACTATCTACTGCTCTTGCTACATCTTTATCTGTTCCTAATTTATTTAATGCACCTTGTACATCACTATTTGTATCATATAGTTTTTGTAGAACTCTTGCTGCATTCCCTGCATTTTTATTATCACTTGATAGTGTATTTACTGATTGTGATATTGTTTGTGCTTGAATTGCTGTTAAAGACAATTCATCTCTAGTACCATTATAAAGAGAATATTCAAAATCTAAAAGTGCTGAATTATCTTTTATTGTTAAATTATTAACCATAATACTATCAGCAGATAGAATCCAAAGAGTATTTCCCACATATTTTAAATTATCAGCATTAGAATCAACCAATACATTGATTGCTTCACCTGAAAATGATACTGCTGGAAGGTCATAGAGAGCTGCGAATAAACCATTTTGATCACCATAAACCCAAACATCAAATTGATCTGAACTTGTAAAATACTCTGGACCAGCTGCATTTGCAAAACTAAATGCACCACTTAAAAGTAAACTACTAACTAAAAATGAAACTCTATTCTTTTTCATTATTTTCTCCTTGTTTTTTATTTCCAACAATTATAAAAAAAAGTTGTCGGAATGCTGACGGATTTGAAATATATTTTTATGATATAATCACATTTTGGAGTTTTTATGCGTAAATTTTTTATTATTTTTTTTATATTCTTGTCTTTTTTGTATGCAAAAGATTTAACACTTAACTTAGATAATCAAACAGCTGTTTATGACAATTTTAAAATAGAGTATTTCTTCGATAAAACGGAACTTCTAACCATCAATGATTTAGAAAAAAAAGAGTTTGAAAATGTCTCTAAAAATAGTTTTTCTTTGGGCTATTCAAAACAAAATGTTTGGCTAAAAATAAACTTATTTAATCAAAGTGATAATGAAGATTTTATTTTGACATTAAATGAAACTTTTTATGAAAAAGCAAATTTATATTATAAAAAAGACGGAAAATTGATAGAAATAAATAATGGTTTATTTTTACCACTTGAAAAAAGAGAAGTTAGATACAACAAACTATCATTTAAACTAAATCTTGAAAAAAATAGTAAATATGAGATTTTTATTTTATTAAATGGAAAATATTCATATTTTGGAAAAGTTTCAATTTTAAAAGAGAACTATTTTAAAATAAACAGCTTTCTTGATATGAATAATATTTATTTACTTATATTTGGCACAACATCTATAATACTTATTTTTAGTCTAGGATTATGGATATCTTTAAGAGAAAAGATTTATTACTATTATTCAGGATATACATTTTTCAATATTATATATCTAATCAAAATGAGTGGTTTGTTATCTTTTGTAAATCTTGAAGAGTATATCTATGTTCTTCAATCATCTGCGGCATTTTTAGAAGGTTTTTTGATCCTTTTTTCGCTTGAATATCTAAATACTAAAAAATACTTAAGTAAATATCATAAATATTTAAGACTGTTTTCTATTCCATATTTTTTAATAGGTTTTATACTTATTTTTGATTATCAACCTTGGAATCAAATCTTAAATATAATGTCATTACTAATAATCGTTGTTTTTTTACCTTTATCTATATATCTTTATTTTAAAGGACACAAAAAAAGTGTTTACTATACTTTGGCTCTACTTTTATATTTTTGTTTAGCAATGCTATTTTTACTTATGATACAAGGAAAACTTGGATATACAAATCTAACTAGATATGGTTTAGTTTTTGCTACAACTTTGGAAAATATAATCTTTTCTATTATGATAATAAGTAGATATAACGATATGAAAAATAAAGAAATACAATCGCAAGAAGAACTTATAAATATCAAAATCAATCAAGAAAATATCTTAAAAAATGAAGTTATAAAAAGAACAGATGAACTAACACTTACAAATAACAAACTTTCAAATCTTTTAAAGGAAAGAGAACTTTTACTAAAAGAGATTTTACATAGAGTAAAAAATAACTTTCATATGATTATTGGTATTTTGCATTTTGAAAGTCAAAAACACAAAAATACAGATATATTTTCAGAACTAATGAATCGTATAAAATCTATGTCAAAAATTCACGAATATCTTTTATATACTTCAAAAGATTTGAAAAAAATAAAAGTAAAAGACTATTTAAAAGACATTATCCAAAATATAAGTCACTCCTACACAAATAGTAAAATAAATATCAGTTCTATTATCGAAGATTTACACCTAGAACTTGACGAAATAATCTCTTTGAGTATCATAATAAATGAAATAATAAACAATAGTATAAAACATCATAAGAACTCGGAAGATATAGTTATTTCTTTGTCTTTAAAAAAACAAAATAACAAATATGTTCTTGAGATAAAAGATAATGGTGCAGGTTTTAATCTTCAAGAAGTAGAAGAAGGTTTGGGATTGAAGCTTGTGAAAGACTTTGCTTCTAAATTGGCTAATTGCAAATATGAAAACTACTTTAATGAAGGAAATATTTTTATGTTATCATTTGAAATAAGAGGAAATTATGAAATTTGAGAATTATAATATATTGATTGTAGAAGATGAAATCATAGCTTCTGAATATTTAAAAAATATTCTTATTTCACTAAATTTTAAAAATATTTTTGAAGCTAAAAATTCGCAAGGTTGTTTAGAAAGTGTAAAAAATAATAAAATTGATTTAATTTTAATGGATATAAATATAGAAGGTAATTTAGATGGTATAAAACTAGCTAAATTGATAAATAAAAACTCTTTTATACCGATAGTTTACACTACTGCTTACGCAGATGCAGATACCATAAATGAAGCAAAAGAGAGTAATGTTTTTGGATATTTAGTTAAACCTTTTAGTTCTCAAGAAGTTGAAGCTACAATAAATGTAGCTATAAAAATCTTAAGTCGATTTAATGAAAAAACTAATAAAAGCATAGATGACAAATCAAGTATAGTACGAATAAATGAAGATTATTCTTATAACTTTGATACAAAAACACTCACAAGAAATGGTAAAGTTTTTGATTTGACAAAAAAAGAGCTAGTTTTATTAGACTTTTTTTGCCATAACTTAAATCAAAATGTCTCTTATGATGTTATGAGAGAATATATTTGGCATTCAACAAATGTATCATCATCAACTATAAGAGATATAGTTTCTAGACTTAAAAATAAAGTTCCTAATTTGAATATTGAAAATATCGTAAATTATGGATATATATTAAAAACTAATTAGAAGAGTTTTATCATAAAAATAGTTTTTCAAACTCTTTTAATATAGAAGTTGCAATATAAGTATCATCTACTTGATTTAAAAGTTTTTCACTATTGATATCCTTTTTTTTAGAAACTTCTTTTATATATAAACTCATAACATTTTTATCAAATTCAGGATGAAACTGAACTCCCCAAGCACAACTTCCAACTTTAAAACTATGATTTTTATCATGGCTATTTGAAGCCAATCTAATAGCACCTTTTGGAAGTTCTAAAACTGTTTGAGAATGTATAGTATGAGCTTTGAAACTATTTTCAAGTTTTGAAAAAATAGTGTCATTTTTAGCATTTTCATCTAAGTTTATCTCAACTGTTCCAATCTCCATACCAGCTTTATGATAACCAGAAACTCCTCCTAAACTTTTTGCTAGAAGTTGGTGTCCATAACAAATAGCTAAAAGTGGGATTTCTTTATTTACCACATCTTCTAACCATTTTTCAAGTTCTAAACTCCAAGTTTCTTCATCTGTAACCATACTATGAGAACCTGTTAAAATAACTGCATCTGTTTTAGTAAGAGTTGGTAAAATAGCACTTTTTTGAGCATCAATAACTGATACATCTATATTTTTATTTTCAAACTTATTTATAATCCAATCTTCAAAATCATAAAACTCACTTTTTATAGATTCAAAAGTTGAACCACATTTTATAATATATAATTTTTTCATAATTCCCTTATAATTTTAATTTTTGAGTATGAAAAAATAATACTTTGATTATAATTAAGAGTAGTTTATTTTTATTAAATTTTGTGTAACAACTCATTTTCAAGTTTATAAATAGTAGGAGCAAGTTTTTCTATAAAAGATTTATGATGAGAGATGATAATCATAGATTTTTTTTGTGAGTTTAAAATATCTATTATTTTATTTTGAGTTTGTTCATCTAAAGCATTTGTAGGTTCATCTAAAAGCAAGATTTTTGGATTTTTTATAAGTATTCCAGCAAGTGCAACTATCTTTTGTTCACCTCCACTTAACTCGTAAATAACCCTATTTTCTAAGTGTAAAATATCTAACTCTTTTAATATTTCTAAAGCTTTTGTTCTTGCTTCATCTTTGCAAGTTCCTAAAGTTCTTAAGCTAAACATCACATCTTCAATAACAGTTGGACATAAAAAAAAGCTACTAATATCTTGAGGTAAATATCCAACTTCAAAACGAAACTTTTTATAGTCATTTTTTGATTTTATAGGATTGTGAAAAAGTTCTAAAGTTCCATCAAAACAGCTTTCAATTCCTGCGATGATTTTTAAAAGTGTACTTTTGCCAACTCCATTTGAGCCTATGATTGCTATTTTTTCTTCGTGTCCTACATTTAGATTTATATTTTCAAATAAAATAGTATTTTCATTTTTATATGAAACATTTTTAAGTGTGATTGAACAACTCATAAAAAAACCTTTAAAATTAAAGTAAATATTGTAATAAATAGTAAAACATAGTCATATTTTGACAAAGAAAAATCACTATTTAGATAAATCTCTCCATTAAAACCTCTTAAATCAAAACTATCTTTTAGATTTTGTGCTTTTTGCATAGATTTTATAAAAAGTAAGCCCAAAATATTACCATAAGTTTGATAGGTAAAAAGGCTAGTTTTATTACTAAAATTTCTTGAAACCAAAGATATTTTGATATTTTTGAACTCATTTTGAAGTTCTATTATCATCTTCCAAGTAAAATAAAATGCACTTATGAATTTTTTTGGAAATTTAAGTAAAAAGAATCCTCTTATAATATCCAAACCTTTTGAGTCAAAAAACAGCAATAAGTTAAAAAATATGATGATATTTGTTCGTAAATAGATATTTATAGCTTCATAAAAATCAGCTTGAAACCAAACAAAAATAAAAATTGTAAAAATAAATAGATTTAAAAATAGTAGCTTTTTTAAAACTTCTAAAGAGTTAGAAAAATTAACAGCTACTAAAAAAATTATAGGTAATAAAAAATATATATTAAAGTTAGAAAAACTTGCACCTAAAGTAAAAATAAAAGCACAAATAAGTGAAATAGCAGGATTAAATCTCAACGTTTAACTCTTTTTAGAAAAATAAAAATTAATGCTATTAAAATAAGCCCAAAAATAACTTTAAAAATCTCAAAATAGTTTAGTTGTTCTTCTAAAACTTTGATATGATTTTTTAGTTGTCTATTCTCTTCTTGAAGTTTATTTATTTCATCATTGCTATTAACTTCAACTTTTTCATCTTTTATAGTCTCTTTTACCTCTTTTGAAACTATATGCCCTGCTCCTGCATCAACTAAAACAGTAAGTTCTTCGATATTTGTTTTGTAATTGTACTCGCCATTTTCATTTAAAACATCAGAAAATATAAGATTTCCATCTTTATCTTTTATCTCAAACTTACAGTTTATACAACCTTTTGCATTTGCAAAATATGAATTGATAAATAGATTTCCATTTTCATAATCTAAAAATAGATTTATTTTATGTGCAAATAGAAAAATAGGAATGATTGATATTAATAAAAACTTCTTCATAAACTTGTTTCCTTTAAAAGTTTTGGCATACTTTTTTTGATATAAAGTAGTAAAAACATAGTTACTATTCCTTCTAAAATCATAGTAGGAATATTTACTGCAATTATAGAATAAGCAACAGCTAGATATTCATCTTTTGAAAAAACTAAAACAGTAAATAAAAGTAAACTTGAGATAAAAACTCCTAAAAATCCAACTAAAAAGAATTTAACTTTTTCATTTAATTTTTTTAAAATTTCTAGTTTAAATATCAAATATACTAAATACGCTGGAAGTGCCATAACTAAAATATTTGCTCCAAGAGAGCTAATTCCTCCAAAACCTAAAAGTAAAGCTTGAAGTATCAAAGCAATAGCAATACTAATAAAAGCTAAACTTCCTAAAAAAATACCAATAAAACCTATAAGCATAAGATGTATTTGAGTAACTCCAAAAGGAATGTGAATAAATGAAGTTACAAAAAACAAAGCACTCATTGAAGCAACTAAAGCTATTTTTTCATTTGTTAAGTTTTTAAATGAGTAAACGCAAAAAGCTAAAGTAGCAACTGCACTAACAGTTGCTACTTCAATACTGATTATTCCATCGCTTATATGCATTTTAGTATGCTTTTATCCAAAGTAATGCACCATTTTCAATTGGATATTTTTTACCTTCAAAATCTTTTTCACCTTCTTCAATTAGTGCTGCAAATCCCCACCAACCTTTGTGATTCATAACAAATGAAAAAACTCCATTGTCATCAGTTTTTACAACTTGTGTTATATGAGCATCACTTGGAGCTTTTAGTCCAAATTCATTATATAATTCAACTTCCACTTCTACATTTGATGCTGGTTTTCCATCATGTAAAACTTTTCCTTGAAAAAGATTTCCAGAATATAAAGCAAAAGGTTTTACCATAGGAATAATCTCATATTTTAAACCTAATGGCTCATCCCAACCATCTTCAACTCCAAAAGCACTAACTATTATTTTTGGAACATGAGAAATATATTTTTCTTCTGCTGGTTCAAAATATGGTTGTGGTTCAACAAAAAATTTATAAACACCTGGTTTTTTAATCTCATAATTTGTAGCCCAAGCTTTATGATCAAACTTTTTTGTTTGAGTTAAAGGTAAAGCATTTTTTGTTGATTCTAAATAAATACCAACTGGTTTTTCCATAGTCATACCAGTTTGTTCAAATGGATGAATAAACATAGCATCTATTTTGATATTTGCCTCTTTTTTATCATTTACATTATCTGTACTTGAAATTGTTGTTAAAAAGTGTGCATTTGCAATAGCAGCAGCAACAAAAAAAGAAAATATTGTCTTTTTCATAGTGTTATCCTTATATAAAAATTGCTTCAGATTATATTTATAAGGCTTTTATATAAATATAAAAATTGACAATTCTTATATACTTTTGGAACAACTTTTAGTGTTTATTTGCTTTTTTTCTTTTTATTGACTTAATATTTATAATCATTGCTATTGAAACAATAAATGCAATTATAAAAAATCCTGCAAAAACATAAAGTGTTTCAGAATAACTTCCAGTTCTATCTTTTACTATTGAAATAATAAGTGGTCCAACAAGTCCAGCTGCCGCCCAAGCTGTTAAAATATAACCATGAATTGCACCAAGCTCTTTTGTACCAAAAATATCTCCAATATATGCAGGAATTGAAGCAAATCCTCCACCATAACAAGTCATTATGAAATATAAAACAACTTGAAATACTACGATTTCAGTAATCGATGGCAACATATAAAAAGCTACTATTTGAGTAGCAAAAAATATTACATAAACAACAGGACGAGTGATATAATCACTTATTGCTGCCCAAACAAGTCTTCCTGCTCCATTAAAAATTCCCATTAAACCAACAGCTGCAGCTGCTGCAATAGCAGATATTCCTAAAACTTCTTGTAATAAAGGAGATGCAACTCCAATAATAGCAATACCACAAGTAATATTTATAAATAGCATCACCCAAAGACCATAAAATCTTGGTGTTTTAATAGCTTGTGCTAAAGATAGATTTTCTAAATCCTCTTTTAGTTTTTTCTTACCCTCTTTGATTTTTTGCTCAAATTTTTTAGGTAAATACTCATCATGTGGTTTTTCTAAATAAAGTGCCGATGAAAACATAACCACAAAATAAATAGCACCTAAAATAAAAAATGTTCCAGCTATTCCAACTGCTTCAATTAAGATTTTGATTGCTGGTCCCCAAACAGCAGAAGCAAATCCAAATCCCATAATAGCAAGTCCAGTTGCCATACCTCTTTTATCTGGAAACCATTTTACAAGTGTTGAAACTGGTGAAATATATCCTATTCCTAAACCACAACCACCCAATACTCCATAAAAAAAGTATAAAAGCATCTTTGATTCCATCATTATTGCAAGTCCAGAACCCATAGTTCCTAAACCAAAAAGTGAAGCTGCGATGATTGCTGAAACTCTTGGACCATTTTTTTCAACAAATTTTCCCATAAGTGCAGCACTAAGTCCTAAAAAGAAAATAGCAATACTAAATGCAATAGTAACATCTGTTAAATCCCATTGCATTTGAGTTTGGATTGGTTTTACATAAACACTCCAAGCATATACTGAACCTATACAAATATGTACTCCTACAGCACTTAATGCCATAAGCCAACGATTTTTTTCTATCATTTTGTCTCCCTAAAATAAAGCTAAGATTTTAACTAAAAATTAATTAGAGTTCTGTTTTTTAAATATAAGATTCTTTAATGATTTTTCTTCATTATTTGTGATAAATTCTTTTAAATTTTCTAGTCTTTTTTCAAATTTAAAAGTAGGAGCAAACTCTTCAAATTTCTGTTTTATAAAATCACTATCAAGTTCAGGAGCATTTAAACACGATAAAACTATACAGTTTTCGCTTGCAAGTTCAGGAAGTTTTTTTATGATTTTTTCATAATCTTTTGTTGCTGCAAAACTTCCTTTTTGAAAAGATGGAGGATCAATTATGATAATATCATAAGGTCCTTCTTTTTTTATTCTATTCCATGATTTTAAAATATCATAAGGCATAAATTTTACTTTTTTAGTATCAAGGTTATTTAGATGATGATTTTCTCTTCCAGTTGTTAAAGCACCTTTTGCCATATCTACATTTACAACTTGTTTTGCTTTTGCATTTATTGCAACGACACAAAAGGCACAAGTATAAGAAAAAAGATTTAGAATATTTTTATCATTACAAATAGAACTTATATATTCACGCCCTATTTTCATATCTAAAAAAATTCCGATATTTTTGTTAAAAAAGTTAATTTTATATTTTAAACCATTCTCAACCACGATATAAAAAGGAGGAATTTCTCCAATAATAGCTTCATTTAATTCATCTTTTTTATATTTTTTTTGCACAATAAATGTTTTATAGTTATAAGCATTTGCAATATCTTTTAAAGCTTTTATGATTTCATTTTCATCGCTACTTTCTTCAAAAAAGGTAGCAAATAAAATCTCATTTAAACTATCAACTGTTAAATAATTAAAATCTTCGTAAAAATTGCCACGTCCGTGAAAAACTCTTTTGATTTCAAATGTTTTATTTTCGAGATTATTTTGTATAAGTTTTTTTAAGTTTTCTATTTTCATATGTTATAAAAAAAGTAAGCTTAAAAGCTTACTTTTAAAAGATTATTTTGCTATTTTATCAACCCAAGCGCTGATTGGTTTAACAATTTTATTTAATAACATACTTACTAAAATAAATGCAACTAACCAACAAATAACAGCAGCCCAAGATGGTAAATAGTCAAAGAAGAAATCATATCTTCCAATTAAAGGCCAGTGGATTAAATATACTTCGTAAGAATAAACTCCATAAATTGCTAAAAATTTATTATCAACTTTTTTAAGTACAAAAATCACAATAAATGCCATCATAATAACTAAAGACATTAATTGTTCAACATAGAAACCTTTTACAAAAATTGCACTTAGTGTTGGCCAAGAATTTGCTGTTGTATGTAGTGATACATAATAAACAACTACAAACATTAAAGCAATGATTAAATATCTTACTAATCCAACTTTTTTTAGTCTAAACTCTTTTATAAAAGTAACAAACTTGTTTTCTTCACCCTCTTTTACTTGAAGTAACCAAGCAGCGATTATTCCCATAGGAAACGCTAAAGTGTGTAATCTATGAAGCCAATTATCTCCTAAATCTCCAGGATTAAATGTTCCAATAATTGTTGCAATAACAGCTAATATAAGAGCTGTCAACCATGGTTTCTCTTTGAAAAATACGATTGGAAATAATAAATAAAACATTATCATCCATGTAATATACCAAAATGGTGAGTTAACATCTCCAAAACCTAATGCAGTTGGGAAAAATCCTAACATTGATCTAAATATATAAAGAGCAATTGAACCACCTTCACCTGTTGTAGTTAAAGATGTAGCCATATAATACTCTTTTAAAAATATTGCATCTGCTGCAAAAATGATGATTAAAGCTACCCAAAATGGAATAAAGATTTTTATTACTCTTTTTTTATAAAAATCAAGAGTTTTCATAGGTCTTTTAAGCATTCCAACACTTAGTCCATATCCTGACATAAATAAGAATAGATCAACTCCAACTCCAGCTATAATTGACAATGGAAATAAAAAGTCAGCATTTGTAACTTTCATATATGCAAAGTGTGCAAATACAACTGTTAATATTCCTAAACCTTTTAACTCATTTGTAACTGATATTGGAAAAACATCTGTATGTTGAGATTTCTTAAAAGTAAGAAATAAAACTAGTAATACAACTGCAATAACTATATTTGTAGATAATATCGTATCATCTGTAAGAGTAATTGGACCCATAAGTTATGCAACCTCCCTATTGTTTTTTTTAAAATCGGCGGATTATAGCCTAAAGTCGATTACAATTTAATAAGAAAAATAATTTTTTACCTATTTAATAATATTTTAAGATTATAAAAAAATTATTTTGATATTATTATAAATATCTTTTATTATTATTATTATAAAAAGCACAAGGGAAAATCATGCTAAAAATATTTACATTACTGCTTTTATTTGCTTCTTTTTTATTTGCAAATGTAGGAACAGTTTCTTTAGTTGAAGGGAAAGCTACTATTCTAAGGAATGGACAAACTCTTAATGCAAATATGGGTGATAAAGTAGAGAATAAAGATATTATTTCTACTCAAGTAAACTCAAAAATAAAAATTACTTTTATTGACAACACTATTGTTACTATAGGAAAAGAGTCTAGTTTAAATATAGAAGAGTATATATTTAACTCAAAAGAAGCTAAAACAGAATTAAATGTCTTAAAAGGAGCTTTCCATACAATAACTGGACAAATTGGAAAAGTTAATCCAGATAAATTTAAACTAAAAACAAAATCTGCTTCAATTGGTATTAGAGGAACTGAATTTTATGGTGATGAAAATAGAATAGTTTGTACACAAGGAAGAATCGTTGTTCTTTCAAATGGTATTTCAGTAGATGTTCCTGCTGGAAATTATATAAATATATTTGCAAATCAAAGACCATCTGTTGCTTTACCTCTTCAAAATGATACTTTAAATGATATAGATGAAAGATTAAATGTAAATAATCAAAATAATAATTCTAATACTAATAACTTCAATAACAATCCAAGTTCTCCTTTAGCCTTAGAAAATCCAGGTTTAAATAATCAAGAAAATGTTGATAATCAAAACTCTTGGGGAGATTGGAATGAAGATTTACAAGCTTTGCTAGATGAAAAGAATAATGCAGCTTTAAATAATTCGATTCAAGATGCAACTAATAATAGTGTACTCAGTGTAACTGATCCTTCTTATGTTCAAAGTTTAATAGATGCAGCAAATTCTACTCAACTATCTTTTTCAGGAACAATCTCTTCGACAAACTTAAATCCAGGGGAAACTATTGTAAGTAACTCTATTTTTCTTAATATTTATTTGGGAGGAGGTAGTAATTATATAGATGGAAATTATACTTTTAGTACGAACCAATTAAGAAATTATAGCGGTACTTTTTTCACTAGCACTATAGATAAAGATGGATTTTCGGCTTCAGATTATAGTGATAGCTACATAAATGGGAAATTTTATGGTCAAAACATTAGTAGTGTAAGTGGTACTATAAATATGCAAGATCCAGGTGTTTCATCACTAAGTGGAACATTCTCAGCAACAAGGTAAAACTATGAATAAAAAATTATTATCATCTTTCATTTTAAGTACTGTTTCTTTAACTTCAGTTTTAGCAAATGAGAATTACTCAAATGAGCATTTTCAAAAGGCTATTGAGAGTTATCAAAATAGATTATTTCAAGATAGTTATATCCTTCTTCAACAATATACAAAAGAAAATAAATTATCATCTGATACAACTTTTATGCTTGCAAGAAGCGCTTATGAAATAGGTAAATTTAGTGAAGCTTTAAATTTATACAAAAGTATGTTAAAAGAGAATCCAAATAACAATAGAGTAAAACTAGAACTTGCTCAAACATATTTTCAACTAAAACAATACGATGAAGCAAAAGCTTTATATGAAGAGGTTTTAAAAGAGCCTGATTTACCCCAAAATGTTAGAAAAAATATCGAATTTACTTTAAATTCACTTGACAAAAAATCTCAAAAAAATTTTATAAAAACAACTTTAGGTTTTGGATATGGATTTGACTCAAATGTAGATAATAATTCAAGTGATGATTATGCATATTGGGGAAATATTCCTTTAAGTATAGAAGATAAAAAAAGTGATCACGTTACAGAGTATATTCTTGCTTTAAATCATACATACAAACTAAAAGATGATTTAACTATTGATAATAGATTTGTTGGTTATATTCAAAAATATAACAACGAATATGATAATGATTTAAGTCTTACTGTTTTTGGAACTGGATTGTCTTACTATACGCAAAAATCGAAACTATCTTTAGCATTTGATTATAATTATGTTTGGTTAGACAATAGCACTTATTTGAATAATTATATTCTAACTCCATCATTTGACTATCAAATTGATGCAAATTTGATGTATAAAACTAAACTAAAATTAATCAAAAAAGATTTTAAACAAACGCAATATGAATTTAGAGATTCAACATATTATGAATTACAAAATAGTCTTGCATTCTTAACACAAGATTTTGGAATAAATACATTTAGTTTTACATTTGGAACAGATAATAAAGATAAAGGAAGCCACTATAATGTGGATTATGACTTTGCAAGTTTAAGATATGAAAATATGTATCCACTTACAAAAAGTAC
This sequence comes from Arcobacter lacus, assembly GCF_003063295.1. Classification (NCBI taxonomy): domain Bacteria; kingdom Pseudomonadati; phylum Campylobacterota; class Epsilonproteobacteria; order Campylobacterales; family Arcobacteraceae; genus Arcobacter; species Arcobacter lacus. The sequence goes on along the minus strand of NZ_MUXF01000010.1, from coordinate 74,078 downwards.
AATCTTAACAAATGGCATTGAACTATATAAAGATATTTATAAAGAAAATGAAGAGTTTTTATATGGAAACAAAAGAAAAAATGACAAAGTTATTTATGATTTAGGAGTTATTCAATCTATAAATAAAAATCTCTCTTTAGGAGCAACTTTTAGATATATAAATAATGACTCTAATCAAAATATCTATGAATATGATAAATATGTAGTAAAATCAAATATTTACTACTCTTTCTAAGCTTTTGTTGTATGCTCATAAACACCATCAAAATTCTTTGGTGGTGTTTTTATAAACTCTTTACATCTAGTTATATAAATCTTATAAATATTTTTATTTGTTTTATTTTCATTGTTTTCTAAACTTTCAAATATTTCTAATGCATTTATAAAATCACTATTTTTGTAAAACTCTATTGCTTTATGATATAAGTCTAACTCTTCTTTTAAACTTTCTTTTGCTTCACCTTTTCCTAAAACTTGCCAGATTTCAACTGGTTCATTTTTTCCTTTTACTTTTACCAAATCTAAAAATCTAAATATATATTTTTCTTGTAATTTATCTTTCGTAAAGTTTGAAATATTTAACTTAGAATCATAATATTTACATAAAGATTCAACTCTTGAACCAAGATTTATTGTATCTCCTATAACTGTATAATCACTTCTTAAACTACTTCCCATTTCACCAACGATAACAGTTCCTGTATTTAGACCTATTCCTATATCTATTTTTGGTAAATTCTCTTTTTGAAGTTCAACATTTAACTTTTCTAATACTTCAAGTTGTTCAAGACTTGCTTTTAAAGCTAAATCACAATGATTTTTTATATCAATTGGAGCATTCCAATAAGCCATAATGGCATCACCAATAAATTTATCAATAGTTCCTTGATATTTGATAATAATTTCACTCATAGGTTGCATATATCTATTTAAAAAACTTATTAACTCTTTTGCATCAAGTTTTTCCGAAATATTTGTAAATCCTCTAATATCACTAAAAAATATTGTTACTTCTTTACTTTTTGCACTAAACTCATTTTTATCAATATTTTTTAAAATATCATCCATAACATTTTTTGAAACTTTTGAGGCAAATTTTGCTTTTATAGCCTCTTCTTTTTTTATATTATAAAAATAATCAAATAAAGTAGTCATAATAGATGCAATTAAAACTGTAGCTATAGGAAAAAGTATATTTAAAACAATTCCATAGTCAAATAATAAGTTATAAACTAAAAAAAGATAACTTATAGTAAAAGAGACAAAAATTACAGGATTTGCCCAAAAAGCAGTATAAGTTGTAAACATTACTACTATAAAAGATAAAATAAATATTATTAAAATATTTGTACCATCAAGCCATGATGCTTTATAAATAAAATCTTGCATTAAAATATTATCTATTATATTTGCATGAACTTCAACTCCAGGAAAAATAGAATCAAATGGGGTTGCTCTTAAATCAAAAAGTCCAGCTGCACTAGTTCCTATAAGCACAATTTTTCCATCTATATCATTTTTATCAAAACTATTATTATAAACATCAACTGCACTAATATATTTAAAACTTCTTTCAGCACCTCTAAAGTTTATTAACATTCTTCCATATCTATCAGTTGGGATTGAAATATCATCCAAAACAATATTTGATATTCCATTTTCATCATATTGAACTACAACTTTTTGTACATTGTTTATAACTCTAATAACTTCCAAAGCTAAAGAAGGATAAATATTTTCATCATATGAAATAATCAATGGAACACTTCTTATAATTCCTGTATCATCTGGAATATTATTGAAAAAACCGCTTGAGTAACCTTTATTTTGAATTTGAGGTATATTTAAAATAGTATTATAAGCTTCTATTAAATAGTTTTTATCTTGAGGTTTGTCTTTTTCTATAAATATTGCTGGAATTTGAGGAACTTTAACATTTGAATTATCTTTTTTTACTAAATCAAACTGATAACCTAAGATAACTGGCGAATTCTCAACTGCATTTGCAAACTCCAAATCATAATTAGAAGCATCTTTTTTTACAATTTTTAAATCTTGTAAAATTTTATGTGGAGAAGTTCTATCTTCTTCTGCAAAAACAATATCAAATCCAACTATTCCAACATTAGCTAAAGTTAAATTTTCTAAGATTTTGGCTAGTTTATCCCTACTCCAAGGCCATTGTCCTAAATTTTTAATCGAATCTTCATCGATATCAACTATAACTATATTTTCATTATTAGGAAGTTCTCCTCTAATTGTAAATAAATAATCTCTTAATCTATTATCTAAAGAATCAGGCAAGGCAGGGAAAAATATATAAAAAGCTGAAAGAAACAGTGATAAAGATAAAGATAAAGTAAAATATATTGAAAACTTTTTTATTTTTTTATTTAAAATCATCTATTTGCTCTTTTAATAACTCTTCATCTATATAAGTTTTTAAAGCTTCACTATCTTTAAAAAAAGCTAATAATTTTCCATCAATTTCTCCATCTTTTACCATAAAATCCAAAATTCTAAATACTTCTGAAAGTTTTTTAGTCTCTTTATATGGTCTATCATTTGATGTCAAAGCTTCAAAAATATCAGCTAAAATCATAATTCTATCTTCTAAAACCAGCTCTTCTTCACTTAATCCTCTTGGATAACCTTTTCCATTTAATTTTTCATGATGATTTACAGCAATATGCATTACATTTTCATATTTTTTAGGGAAAGGCAAGACTGATAACATATCATAAGAAAGTTGTGCATGAGAGTTCATCTTATCTTTCTCTTCATTTGTCAAAGTACCTTTTTGAATTGATAGATTATATTTTTCTCTTTCATTTATTAAAGAAATTAATTCACCATTTTTTAAATATTTGTATGAAGATATTTTTTCAATTTTTTCCAAATCTTCTTTTTTCATAAATTCTGAACCAATATTAGATTTTTCAATAAATCTAAAATCATCTTCTAAATTAGAAATCTTAACTTCATATTCTTCTTTTGTAATAATATTTTTTAGATATTCTATTTCAAAATCTCTTTTTAAAATTTCTATTCTCTCTTTGATTATTTCTATTCCATCAACCACATGTTGTAGTTTTGTAGCTTTATCAATAATCCATTCTGGCATTGAAATTTTACCAATATCATGAAGTTTTGCTGCTAATTCTATCTCTTTTAAATTGTTTTTTGAATATTTTACATTGTTATAAACAGTTTCATCTAAAGAGATTGATTGTGCAATTAATGGTGCTAATTTTGCCATTTTAGTAATATGATTTAAAGTATGTTTTGATTTTGCATCTATTGCACTTGCTATTGTAGAAACAAAAGATTCTAAAAACTTTTCTAAACTAAGTATTAATTGACTATTTGTTAAAGCCATCGCAGCTTGAGAAGATAATGCTTTTATTATTTTTTCATCATATTCATTATACGAAATTGTTTCTGTTTGATTTATATTTTTATTTATTAGTTGTATTACTCCTATTACATCTTTTTCATGGTTTATTAAAGGAATAACTAACATCGATTTTGATCGATACCCCGTTGACTTATCAAAGTTTTTTGTACCTTCAAAGTTATAGTTTTCGCACTCATAAACATCTGGAATATTAATAATTCTATTTTCTAAAGCAGAAACAACAGCAACCATAGATTTATTTTCTTCTCCATCTTCCAAGTATAAAGGTAAAGAGTTCCAAGAAATTTTCTCTTTTCCTCCCAAATAAATGTTCAAACTATCATTTTGAACTATTTTAAAATCTAAATATTTTTTATCATCAGATTTTATATATAAAGTTCCTCCATCACTATGAGTTAGTTCTCTAGTTAAAGTTAAAATCATTTCGTATAATTTATCTTTATCCAATTCACTTGATAATTCTAAATTTATATTCATAATTCTTTCAAATATTGTATGGTCCAATAATTCATAATCTATTTTCCCACTATTTATATGAATAATATCTCCATCTTCTAAAATTTTTCCACCATTTTTAAAAACTTTTATTTCATTTAATTGAGTTTTTATCTCTTCTAAATATAAATGTTTAATATGGTAAATAAATATTTGAATATCTCTATTTATTTTATTTAACATCTCTTTTAATGTATTTGGCGTTAAATGTTTACTATCAAATGCAAGTTTTTCCATTCTATTTGGAAAAGAACACTCAATAATCAACAATTTTATTTTTTGATTTAAATTTATCTCCTCAACTATTTTTTCATTTATATATGTGTCACCACTTATAATATAAGCCTCTTTTTCATCTTTTGTAATAACAAATCCAAATGAACCTTCAATATGTATTGCATTTATAGCTTTTATTCTATAGTTATCAATAATAGTTTCTTCATTTTCTTTTATTTCCTTGAAAGCTAAGGATTTCTTTTCACTTCCAATTAAATTTATTTTAGAAAAATCAGGCCAAACTTTATCATTAAAAGTATGTTCTTTTAAAACTTCAATCGTTTCTTTTGAAGCATAAATAGTAAGAGTTTCTTTTCTGTTTTCAAAAAAACTATCTAATAAAAAAGGTAAATCGACTATGTGGTCAGAATGTGAATGAGTTAAAAATATATGATTTATTAGTGAAGATTTATCACCTAAAATATTAATAACATTTCCTGTATCAATAATAATATCTTTTGATATTTGGAATGATGTTGTTCCTAAGTTCTTTGATTTACTTCCACTTGAGCCTAATATTTTTATATAATTCATCTATTTCATTTCCTTAAGTCGTTCATAATATAAGATTATAACAAAAATAATTTATTTTTTAGTTATTAATAATAAATTTATCTACTTTTAAATCATCATAAGGATCAAGATGAATAGTAATATTCCAATCTCTTTTTTTATCTAGCTTTCTTATTTTTGATTCTATTGAATCACTAACTTTATGAGCCTCTAATAAAGAAATTAAACTATCAAAAACTAAATGCACTTCAACAAAAGTTTGATTTGCAGCTTCTCTTGTTTTTAATAAATGGAAACTATGAACTTTTTTATTTTCTTTTATTATTGTTATTATTTCTTGTACAACTTTTTCATCAACTGCACTGTCAAGTAAAACCATAACTCCATCATAGATTAATTTATAAGCAGAAAAGATTATGTATATAGCAATTCCTGCACCAATAAGTGCATCAATAATTTCATAACCTGTAAAATAAACAAGTAAAAGAGAAATTAAAACTGCTAAAGTACTAAAAACATCAGTTTTATAATGCAATGCATCTGCTTTTATAACCATACTATTTGTCTTTTTTGCAATATAATTTAGATATAAAACTAAAATAATTGTAATAGATAAAGAGATAATCATCACTAAAATAGAAATACCTAAATAAGAAGAAGTTTCCCCTGTATATGCTTTTAGAAATGCTTGATAAAGAAGAAACAATCCTGAAATAGAAATAATCGTTCCTTCAATTACAGAAGCTAAAGCTTCAATTTTTCCTCTTCCATAATTAAATCGTTCATCAGCAGGTTTTTCAGACTTTGAAATTGCAAAATAGTTAAAAATAGATACAAACATATCTAAAACAGAATCTATTGCTGAAGCTAAAACAGCAACAGATCCACTTGCAATTCCAAGTATAAGTTTGAGTAGAGTAAGAACTGCTGCAACACTAGATGAAACAGCAGTAGCCTTTTTTTGTGGAGACATCATTTACTTTTGAGTAAATTCTTTAATTCTTTTTACACCTTCTTTAATTACATCTAAACTTGTAGCAAATGAAAGTCTAGCATAACCTTCCATACCAAATGCAAGTCCAGGAACCAGTGCAACACCTTTTTGCTCTAATAAATCTGCACAAAATTTCATCGAATCATTGCTTATTTTTTTGATATTTATGAAAACATAAAATGCTCCATCAGGTTCATAACAAGATAAACCATCTATTTCATTTATTGCTTTTACAATATAATCTTTTCTTTTTTCAAATTCAGCTCTCATCATTTCTATGTCTTTATCTGCTTCACCTTCAAGTGCTGGAATAGCAGCATATTGAGTCATAGTATTAATATTTGATGTTACTTGACCTTGAAGTTTTGTCATAGCTTTTGCTAATGCAACATTTGGTGTTGCAACATAACCAAATCTCCATCCAGTCATCGCAACAGCTTTACTTAAACCATTTATTGTAACTGTTCTATTGTACATATCAGCACTAACTTCAGCTGCGGCAGTAAATTTTTTCCCATTGAAGATGATTTTTTCATACATTTCATCAGAGAAAACGATAATATCTGTTCCTTCTAAAACTTTTCCAATAGCTGTTAATTCTTCTTTAGAATAAATCGAACCTGTTGGGTTTGAAGGAGTATTTAACATCAAAATTTTTGTTTTTGGCGTAATAGCTTTTTTTAATTGCTCTGGTGTAATTTTAAAGTTTGTTGTTTCATCTGTTTCAATAAATACAGGAACTCCACCAGAATATTTTACTTGTTCAGGATATGTAACCCAATAAGGGCTTGGAATAATCACTTCATCACCATTATCAATTAATACTTGACAAAGATTAAATAACGAGTGTTTTGCTCCATTACTTATTACAATTCCCTCTAACTTATAATCTAAATTGTGGTCTTTTTTTAATTTGTTAATAATTGCTTGCTTAGTTTTGATAATACCTTCTACTGCCGTGTATTTAGTTTGTCCTTCATTAATAGCTTTTATTGCTGCATCTTTTACAATTTGTGGCGTATCAAAGTCAGGTTCACCTGCACTAAAACTTAGTATATCTTTACCTTGAGCTTTTAGCTCTCTTCCTAAGGCTGTAATTGCCAAAGTAAGTGATGGAGATAGTTGCTCCATTCTGTTTGCAATTTTCATTATTTTTCCTCAAATCAAATTATCATTATATTTTGTATATAATAGTGCTGGATTTTATCTAATCATTCCTTAAGGATAAACTTGAGTTTTCAAATAGAACTAAACGAAAAACAAGTAACAGTCAAACTTGTAAATAAAAAAAATGTAAAACATTGTTATATCAGAGTTTTAAAAGAAGATTTAATAGAAATAAAATCAAACATCTATTTTTCGCTATATGATGCAAAAATTTTAGTAGAAAAAAGAAAAAATTGGCTTGAAAATGCTATAAAAAAAGTTTCAAAAAATGCACTTTTAGAAGATGAATTTTTATATTTAGGTGAAATAAAAAAATTACAAGATTTTAATATAAAAAATTTAGATAAATTTTATAAAAATGAGATAGAAAAAATTTTGCCAAATATAGTTGAAACATTTTCTAAAAAAATGGATTTATATCCAACTTCAATTAGTTATAGAAAAAATAAAAGAACTTGGGGTTCATGTAACTTCAAAAATGGTCTAAATTTCAATATTTTACTTATGAAATTTCCACTTGAAATTATGCAATATGTCGTAATTCACGAGCTTTCTCATATAAAACATAAAAATCACTCAAAAAACTTTTGGAATTTAGTAGAAAAGTATTGTCCAAACTACAAACAAATAGAAAAAGAGTTTAAGAATTTTTTATAATATCTCTAATATTTTCAAATTTTTTAAAAATCTTTTCATCTTTTGCTTTATTTTCAAAAATCCCATAACTTTTCTCTTCATAAAAAGGTTTTTGTTCAAGCTCTTTTTCTTTTTTTTCTACTACATTCGTCACAAAAAAAGCTATCTCTTCAACATTTGCAATTTTAAAATTTTTTAATAATGATTTTATATCTGCTTTGTTATACTCAAACTCCATTTTATAAACAGGATGAGTTAATACGAAATATAAAGTTTGATTTTTAATATAAGCAAACTTTACACCTTTTTTTAGTTTTAAAGGAAGCACATCAATAAACTTTACAATTAAAGAATATGTATTAAACTTCTTGAATTCAGGATAATTTTTAAGATGACTAAGTATTTCACTAATTTTTTTCATACGCTAATTATAGCGAGTTTTATATTATCATTTAGTGGTTGTGGTTATAAAGCTGACCCAATTTATGTTTCTTCTGATAAACAAGAACAAACAAACAAATGATTTACGATTATATAATAGTTGGAACTGGAGTTGCAGGACTAAATGCAGCTAGACTAATTCCTAAAGATAAAAGAGTTTTAATTCTTTGTAAAATGTCTACTTGGAATTGTAATACTTTTTGGGCACAAGGTGGAATAGCAAGTGCAGTTGATGAAAGTGATATTCCAACTCACATAAAAGATACTTTAGAAGCTGGTGTAAACTACAATGACAAAGAAGCTGTTGAGCTTTTAAGTCATAAATCTATTTCTACAATCAAAAATTTAATCCATGATGGAATGAAGTTTGATTTAAATAAAGAAGGAAAACTAGCTTATACAAAAGAAGCTGCTCATAGTAGAAATCGTATTTTACACGCAGATGGTGATGCAACTGGAAGAATGATTCATATCTTTTTGCTTGAACATTGCCAACATGAAATTGTAACTCAAGCTGTTGTTTGTGATTTACTAATAAAAGATGACATTTGTTATGGTGTTCAATATTTTGTAAGTGAAACTGAACAAAAAGTTGCTTTCGCACATACAACAATACTTGCAAGTGGTGGAGTTGGTTCTATCTATAAATATCATACAAATTCAACAGCAAATGCAGGTGAAGTACAAGGAATTATTTCTGAAAAAAATCTTCCTTTAAAAGATATGGAGATGATGCAATTTCACCCAACAGTTGTAAAAGGAACATCTTTTGCAAGAAAACCTCTTTTAAGTGAAGCTTTAAGAGGTGAAGGCGCGCATATTGTAGATGAAAACGGATATAGGTTTTTATTTGATTATCATAAAGATGGAGAACTAGCTCCTAGAGATGTAGTTAGCCGTTCTATTTTTGATTATCATAAAAAAACTGGATTAAAAATATTTTTATCTTTTGAAACTTTTGAGAAAAAGGCATTTAAACAAAGATTTCCAAATATTTATGCAAACTTAAAAGATTTAGGTTATGAACTTCCTTTTGAAAGAGTTCCTATAAGTCCAGCTTTTCACTACTCTATGGGTGGAGTTAAAGTAACAATGCAAGGAAAAATAAAAGGAATGAAAAATCTTTATGCAATAGGTGAACTTGCTTGTACAGGAGTTCATGGAGCAAATAGATTAGCTTCAAATTCACTTTTAGAAGGTTTAGTTTTTTCTGAAATTGCTGTTGAAACTTCAATGAAAGAAAACTTTAAAATCGATCCTTCAAATTATGATAAACCTATCATAAACTTTGTTAGAAATAAAGAAATAGACAAAGATATAAAAGATGATTTAAGAAAAATCATGTGGGTAAATGCAGGAATTGTAAGAATTCCTAGTGAACTTAAAAAATCTTTAGAAAAAATTGAAGAGTATCTAAAAAAAGATGTTGGACGGCTATTATATCTTAGACTTTTAACAGCAAAATCTATTTTAAAAGCTGCTTTGAATAGAAAAAAATCGCTTGGCGCTCACTTTATAAAAGAAGATTAAAACGAGTTTAGATAAAATTTACGATTAAAAATTAAGAGTTAAACACAAAAAAGGAAAATATCATATGAAACATGTACCAATAGTAGTCTTAGATTTCGGTAGTCAATATACTCAAATCATTGCTAGAAAACTTAGAGAAGCAGGTGTTTACTCTGAAATAGTTCCTTATAATGAACCTATTGGAGATATAGTAGCTAGAACTCCAAAAGGAATTATTCTATCAGGTGGACCAGCATCTGTTTATGCTGTTGATGCTTATCATCCAGATACTACAATATTTGAATTGGGTCTTCCAATTTTAGGTATTTGTTATGGAATGCAACTAATCTCTCAACACTTTGGTGGAAGTGTAATTCCAGCAAGTCATCACGAATATGGAAAAGCTAAATTACAATTTGAAGTTGAAAATCCAATTTTCAAAGATACACAAGATGGTCAAATTGTTTGGATGAGCCACGGAGATAGAGTTGAAAATATCCCTGCTGGATTTGAAAAAATCGCAACAAGTGAAAATTCTCCATTTGCAGCTATTGCTGATATAAATAGAAATATTTATGCATTCCAATTTCACCCAGAAGTTTATCACTCACAAGAAGGAAGCAAACTTCTTAAAAACTTTGCTAAACATATTTGTGGTTGTGAATCTACTTGGAATATGGGAAGTTTTGCAAAAGAACAAATAAAACAAATCCAAGATAAAGTTGGAAATAAAAAAGTATTATGTGCAGTTTCAGGTGGAGTTGATAGCTCAGTTGTAGCAACTTTATTAGCAGAAGCTATTGGAGAGCAAGTAATTCCTGTATTTGTAGACAATGGACTTTTAAGAGCAAATGAAAGAGAACAAGTTGAAACTATGTTCAAAAGTAGAGGTGTAAATTTGATCACTGTTGATGCAAGTGAAACTTTCTTATCAAAACTAGCTGGAGTTACAGATCCAGAGAAAAAAAGAAAAATCATTGGTGAAACATTTATCGAAGTATTTGATGTAGAAGCAAAAAAACACTCTGGAATTGAGTTTTTAGCACAAGGAACTTTATATACAGATGTTATCGAATCAGTTTCTGTAAAAGGTCCAAGTAAAACTATCAAGTCTCACCATAATGTTGGTGGTCTTCCTGATTGGATGAAATTTGAACTAATTGAACCTCTAAGAGAAATCTTCAAAGATGAAGTTAGAGCTTTAGGATTAGAACTTGGTCTTCCAAAAAGTATGATAAGCAGACATCCATTCCCTGGTCCTGGTCTTGCTATTAGAATCATGGGTGAAGTAAATAAACCTGATTTGGAACTTTTAAGAAAAGCTGATGTTATCATGCTTGATGTATTACATTCAACTGGATATTATGATAAAACTTGGCAAGCATTTACAGTATTATTAAATGTAAAATCTGTTGGAGTTATGGGTGATAATAGAACTTATGATAATACAGTTTGTGTAAGAATAGTAGATGCAACAGATGGTATGACAGCAACTTTTGCACATATTCCACATGAAATACTTGAAACTATCTCAAGAAGAATTATCAATGAAGTTGATGGAATCAATAGAGTAGTTTATGATATCTCATCAAAACCACCAGCAACTATTGAGTGGGAATAAAATAGAGCATTATCTTTTTGCTTGATATTGTGTCAAATAAGGATATCAATGTATATAAAAAAGATAACAGCATTTATAATCGCTCTTTTTACTCTTTTGTCTGGAGTTATTGCAGTTTATTTATTTTCAGACCAAAAATATTCTGAGATTTTTGGTTCTGATGACAATAATATACAAATTATAAATATGAAACTAATACCAAGCATGCACTTTTTAAATAAAGAGTTTGATTTTTATGGAAATACCAATATTGCCATAACAGCAAAAAACTTTGGAAATACCAAGATTCATATAACATCTTATACATTAAATATCAATAGTAATAAGAAGCTAGAAGCAAAATCATATGCTAAAGGAGAAAGAATACTTGATACTGATCCAAAAGAATCCAGTTCAATATTTATTGAACCTGGTGAAGAAAAAACTTTTTATTTATCAAAAAGTTTGTCTTTAAAAGATGTCATACCATTCTTTTATACAGATAAATTTAAAAACTCTATTTATTCTAATTTAAATAATGGTAATTATTTATTACACAATATAGAAATTAATGATTATTTTAATTATGAATTGAAAAAAATATATCAGAATTCAGAGATTGAAATACAATTATTTACTGGATATAAAAAGCTTATTAAAGAGCATAAAGTAAAACTATCAGATGGAATAACAATATTTGATAATAATGGAAAGTTTCAACATGATACTTTTCTAGCAAAAGTATTTGCAATACAGACTAATGATTATAATTATATCTTACAATTTAAATAGAATAGGAAAGAACTAGTTTGAGGAATTAAAGTGAAATTTATTCTCAACTTTGTATACTTTTCAGTGAAATTATGGAAAAATACACAAAATAAGAGAATAGGCTAAAGGTTGTTCACACAGTTTATTTTATACTCCCAAAAGTTATTTAAAATATAACTTATGACGAACAACTCACATAAGATATTCCAGCTATTCCAAAAAAATCTCTTGGTTTTTTAGTATAGTATTTCTCTTCTATCTCTTTTGTTTGTTCTTCATAAGGTTTTGTCATTATCTCTTGTAGTTCATTTACTGGTTCATAGTTTCCATTTTGTGCTTCTTGATAAGCCCAAACTAGATGCCATTCTCTTAAAGTATATTTTGGATTGGTTAGTTTCATTTGATTTGATAGTTTTTGTTTTGATTCTTCATCATTTACATTTATTTGTGATTTCCACTTTTCTAGCCAACTATTCCATCTTAGTTTGATATTTTCATCTTTCAAATTTTCATAAAAACTTTTTTCAAGAGTACTCAAATTATGGGGAATATTTGATAATTCTCTAAAAAATATTGTGTAGTCAACTTTTGTATCTATCATAAGATTTATTAGTTCTTCAAACAGTTCAACATCAAACTTATCAAGTCCAAGTTTTTTAGTCCACATATTTTGCATCTTTTCTTGCATAACTTTGCTAAAGTTATTTTCGATTTTTTCAAGTTCTTCTAAAGTTTCTTTATTTGAACTAAGTAGTGGTTTTAAAGCACTACAAAATGATTTGAAGTTTTTAAAAGCTGCAAGGGGTTGATTGAAAAATGAAAAGTGCATTCCTCCACCAGTCCAAGATTGATATTTTGGCTCAAACATCTCTATAAATCCAAATGGACCATAATCAAGTGTAAAACCACCAACTGCACAGTTATCACTGTTGAAATTTCCTTGACAATATCCAACTCTTATCCAATTTGCTACTAAAGAAGTAAGACGATTTTGAAACTCATTTGCTAGTAGTATTATCTTTTCTTCTAAACTCAAATCTTTATTGATTACTTCACTATATTCTCTATCAATCAAATGTAAAACAATCATTTCTAACTCTTTTAAAGCATTTTTATGTTCATTTTTTCTTGCACGTCTTCCAAAAAGTTCTATTTGCCCAACTCTTAAAAAAGAAGAGGCAACCCTTGTTGTAATCGCAACATCTTCTTCTATCATAACTTCAGGGTCTTTTGAGTAAGAATTCTCATTGAACCAAGGTCTAGTTACCTGCTCTTTTTTAGAAGTAAATAGAGTCAAAGACCTTGAAGTAGGAATTCCAAGTGCCTTTATGTGTTCTTGAGCCAAAAACTCTCTTACACTTGATCTTAAAACTGCTCTTCCATCTGCACCTCTACAATATGGCGTTCTTCCTGCACCTTTTAGTTGAAACTCCCATCTTTTACCATTTATTACTGCTTCTAAAACAGAGATTGCTCTACCATCTCCATAACCATTTCCCGTTTGAAAAGGGCATTGAGCATAATATTCTGTTCCATAAATAGAAAGCGCATATCCTGTTGCCCAACCTATATTTTGCATAGGTTTTGAGATATTTGACATATCTCCTGAAAAGAGTTTGATAAAATCATCTGATTTTAATAAGTTTTCACTAAAGCCTAACTCTTTAAAAAAGTTAATGCTATGAGAAATATATATTGGCTCTTTGATAGCAGTTGGACTTACAGGAACATAATGTCCACTAAAAACCTCTCTTGGAAATTTGTTATCTCCATTGTGTTTTGCATCAGGGTCGCTGTTTAGATTTTCTATAAAAGAGTAATCACTTAAATTAGTAAGTTCATCAAAAGTTTCTATATTTTTTTTATTGTTTTCATTAATCATAATATTTTCCATAAATTTTTTTATTTATCAAAATTTTAACAAAACTTATTATAATCTGCCTAAGTTATTATTTTATAGGAAACATAAATGCAAGAAAATGAACTAAAAGCCTTCATAAAAGAAAATTCACCTTTGATATATGAGTACATTAATAGTGAACTATTAAAAGATATTGGAGTTATGTCATCTGATTTTTTTGTGAGACTAATTGATGAGTTTTTTAAAAAAGAAAATAAAATTTATGATAAAAATATAACAGCTGATACTTTAGGATATTATCTGATTTGTGAAGTTTTAGGAGAAGCAAAACAAGCTTTTCCATTTTTTAGAAAAGATACTTTGAGTTTAGATAAGATTTTTAGTGAAGCAAAGGTTTATTTTAATCATGTGAAATTTTCTATAAAAGATGATATTTTTACTATCTCTTTAGTTCAAACAAAAGCAGGTGTTTCTACTTTAGATAAAGAACTTATCAAGTTTTCAAAAGATTTTCCAATGAAAACTTCCGGTTTGCAAAAGTTTATAGAAAAACAGACTTTATAAAGGAAGTAAATGAAAATCTCTTATCATCGAAGACGCAAAATAAAAACAAGAAGAATAGCCATAAGAGATTTGATTTTAAGAGGTATTGAAAATCCAATAGATTTAGCCGAAAAGTTAAAAGTTACAGTTCCTACCATAAAAAGAGATTTGGAAGCCATTAAAACTATGGATGAAGAGGATTTCAAGTTTCAAACAAGACAAACATCTCAAGAGATACTTGAAAAAAAAGATTTGATATTAAAAATGTTAGATGATGAAAATTATTATAATGAAAATGGTGAATTAAATATATCAAAAATCACAAATGAACTAAAAACAAGTAGAGCAACTGTTATGTCAGTTTTAAATGGAGAATAAAAATAGATTTAAAAACAATTTTATCTTTTTTAATTACAATAACATCAATTATAAATTAGGAATAAAACAATGAAAATTCATAGAATAAACCCATGTAAAAGATGGTCAGATATAACAGTTTTTAATGGAATAGGAACTTTTACAGAAATTGCAGATAGTGATACAAGTGCAGATATAAAAGGTCAAGTAAAACAAATATTTGAGCAAGCGGAAGCTAGTTTAGGTTTAATAGATAGTGATAAATCAAGAGTTTTAGCTGTTACTATTTATATAACAGATTTTGCAAACTTTGAAGACTTAAATGAGATTTGGGATGAATGGTTTCCACAAGATTGTGCACCAAGTCGTGCATGTGTAAAAGCAGAACTTGTAAATCCACAATTATTAGTTGAGATGACATTTACAGTAGTAGCTGGTGAAAAATACCAATCATAATTAAACCACATCTAAATAGCGTTTTGATATTATACAAGCCATTTTTGATAATTTGTATTAGAAACTTAGGAGAAATATGAAGTTTATTGTTGTTATTTTACTTTTAGTAATCAACCTTTTTGCTGTAACAAATAGAGATTTCAGCATCTACAAAAAAGAAGCTCAAACACCAAGCCACACTTTGCTTATAATTGGTGGAATTCATGGAGATGAACCAGGAGCATATTTTGCACCTGCATTTTTTGAGAAGTATTATAAAATCACAAAAGGAAGTGTTTGGGTTATACCAAATATAAATGGAGATAGTATCATTGCAAATCAAAGAGGAATTTATAATGATATGAATAGAAAATTTAGTGTTATTGAAAAAGATGATCCTGATTATTTCATAATTGAAAGAGTAAAAAAGATTATATTAGATAAAAAAGTTGATTTGATTTTAAATCTACACGATGGACATGGTTTTTATAGAGAAACTCATGAAAATGCAATATTCAATCCAAAAGCTTGGGGACAAGCTACTATAATAGATCAAGATAAGATAAATGGACTTGATAAATTTGGTGACTTAGACAAAATTGCAACTCAAGTAAAAAACAATCTAAATAGTGATAAATTATTTCAAGAATTCCACTCTTTTGGCGTAAAAAACACTCAAACAAAATTCAAAGATGAGCAAATGCAACTTTCACTTACATATTTTGCTGTAACAAATAATAAACCAGCATTTGCAATAGAAACAAGCAAAAATATCACTGATTTAACAGAAAAAGTTATTTATCAATTAAAATCAATAGAAGAGTTTATGAAAATCATGGAAATCGAATTTCAAAGAGATTTTGATATAAATAATTATGAAGAAGTTAAAAAAAGACTTTTTGATTTTGGTGAAGTAAAAATAAATGAAAATATCGCTTTTGACTTAAGTGACAGTAGAAAAATATTAAGATTTGTACCTTTAAAACAAGAAAACAATGAATTTAAATTTGAAAATTCTTTAGGTGCTACAAAAATAGTTGATAATAAATATGAACTATATATTGGAAACATAAATGTAACAAATCTTTTTCCTCAAATTTTTGACGTAAAAGAGTATAAAGATACTATAAAAGTTGAAGTAGATGGAAAAGTTATAAATACAAAACTTGGTGAAATAGTAGATGTAAAAAATAGTTTTAAAATAGTAAGAAATGACTTTTTTAGGATAAATGTTATTGGATTTAGTAAAACTGGCGTTGACAGTGAAGATGATATATTACTAAAAAAATCTGATATGGTTGACAGCTTTTCAATAGATACAAATAATAAACAATATAGAGTAGAATTCTATAAAGACAATAACTTTTATGGGATGATTACTATAAACTTCGTAGAGTAAAAAAGAGGATTTATCCTCTTTTCTTTTTAAGATTTCACTTTTGGTGCACATTTCTTACTGATAATACAAACTGGACAAAAACCAACTAATCCTATAACTAGTGGAATAATCCCTAAATAAAACCACACAATTCCTGTAAAATATCCAATAGCTATTAAAACTAATCCAATAATAATTCTAAATGGTCTGCAAAATGCTCTTATTTTCTCATATATATTCATTTTATTCTCCTATTAATAAATTTTTGCAAATTATTATATAACTATTCTTAATTTATTATAAATAAGTAAAACTTATTTTATTTAGATAAAGAAATATTAGTTAAGTCTATTTTTTGTACAATCTTAAAAATTTAAACTTTATATTTAGGCCTTATTGTGAAAGAAAAAATATATTTTATTCCTGGACTTATGACTGATAATAGACTTTGGAAAAGAGTTTTACCATTGCTTGATGATAAATATGAGATCATTCATATTTCTATACCTCAAAGTACAGATTTTGATGAAATAAATAAAATTCTTTTTGAAAAATTTAAAAATGAAGAAAAAATAAATCTTTTGGGATTTTCTTTAGGTGGTTATATTGCTTCATATTTTGCAATAACATATCCACAAAAAATAAAAAGACTTTTTATGGTTGCTGCAACTGCAAGTTCAACTCCAATTGATGAGTGTGAAAAAAGAAAAGAGCACTTAAAAAAAGTACAAAAAGGTAAATTAAAACTAAGTTACAAAAAAGCTTTATCTTTAGTTGAAGAAAAAAATCAAAATGATGAAGATTTGATAAAAACGATAATTGATATGTTTGATGAATTAGGAAAAGAGACTTTTATAACTCAATTAACATCTACACTTAATAGAAAAGATATCTTTGAAAAACTAATAAATTTAGATTTTCCTATTTGGATATTTTATAGTAAAAATGACCGACTTTTAAATAAAAAAGCTCTAGAAAAAATAAATCTTTTAGAAGATAAAATAAAAATAATCTCACTTGAAAGTACAAGCCATATTATACCTTTGGAATATCCTCAAGATTTAGCAAAATATGTAAAATTATGGATGAATACATTTTGAAAACTATTATCATAAAATTTAAGAAGCTTATTATTAGACAAGTAATATACTAACAACTCAAAATTTTATAAAGGATTTGATATGAAATATGATGTAATTATAGTTGGAGCAGGAGCTGCTGGATTTGGTTGTGCATTAACACTTGCTAGCGCAAATGACAAATTTGATTGGGCAAAAGATAAAAAATACCTAATTTTAGATAACAACAAAAGTGACTTAAATGTTGGAAGATATTGTAATGTTGCAGGTGTTGAATTTGGAATAAATGGAGTTGATTTATTAGAGAAAATGAAAAAACAACTTACAAATTATAAAGATTGTGAACTAAAAAATACAACTGTTTCAAAAATATCAAAAAATGGTGATACTTTTTCAATCACAAGTGAAGCTGGAACTTTCGAAGCAAATATTGTTGTACTTGCAACAGGTTTACATAAATTTGAAATCGAGTGTGCGGGTGTTGAAGTAAAAGATAATAACTTTGTTCCAAAACCAAACTTAATCTATTTAGCAAATAAAAACAATATTATTTCTGAAAATCTATATGTTGCTGGACTTGCTAGTGGTGTTCCTACAATGTTTGCTTGCGCAAGTGGAGATGGAACAAAAGTTGCTTGTGATATTTTCGAAAAATGGGCAGGAAAAATAGCTGTTGTTCACGATGTAAAAGCTTAATAAAAAAGGAAGAAGATTATTCTTCTCCTTTTAATGACTTAATTTTTTCATCAATTAAAGCTAAAGTTCTTTCTTGAGTTTTATATGAAATCTCAGGAAGTTGTCCTCCAAATAGTTTTTCAGCTTCTTCAAAACCTTTTACTATTCCTTCTCTTCCTTTTTGTAAAAGTTCCAAATCATCACCTGCAAAACTAAGTACAAAACCTGCAACTCTATCAGAAGTTTGAGTTACTCCAAAAAATCCATCTTCACTTACAAGCTCTGTTGCTTCATCTTGAGACAATTGTAAAATTGGTTTTCCTTGATAACCTAAATCACTAAGCGTTAAACCATCACTTGTTCCACCATTTAAAAAACTTAAAACATCATTTTGATCACTTGTTAAGCCCGTTAAACCAAATTGAGCAAGACTATTTGTTTTTGAAACATTTGAAGCGTTCATTTCAAATAAAATATATTGAGCATTCATTGATATAGCAACTTTTGTTGCAGAATCATTTACTATTTCTTCTAAAGATTTTTCTTTAGTTTCTGATTGGTTTGCAGTTGTCGAACTACTTACACCAGCATTTGAATTTTGTTTAAATGTATTTAGAGCTTGACTTGTACTATTTGAAACTTCCATAAAAACTCCTTTTATTTTTTTAAATTATACATTTCTTAAAATTAAATTAAACTTATAATTATTTTTTATTTTATGATTGAAAATCATCTACCTTAAAAAGCCATTTCTAACACTTTTTTTGATAAAATCCACACTTCAAAATAAAGGTTTTTTATATATGGCACTAATCGACATTCAGAATATTTCAAAACAATACGATACTAAAGTTATTTTAAAAGATGTAAATTTCACTTTAAATAGTGGACAAAGAATTGCAGTTATTGGGCAAAATGGTCAAGGAAAATCTACACTTTTTAAAATAATTATGAGAACAGTTGAACCTGATAGTGGTGAAATGGCTATCGATAAATCAATAAAAATCGAGATGCTTGACCAGCAACCAAAATTCAAAGCAAACTTAACAGTAAGAGAAGCAATTGAAAATCAACTAACTGAACTAAAAACTGCAAAAGTAGAATACGAAAAAATCACAAATGAACTTATGACGAACTATGAAGATGACGAGTTATTAAGAAAACAAAGTGAATTGGCTTCTTTTTTAGAGTTTCATAATGCTTGGGATTTAGATAATATGATTGAAAGAGTTTTAATTGAATTTCAGTTAAAACAATATGAACTTAAAGATGTAAACTTGCTTAGTGGTGGAGAACAACGTCGAGTTAGTCTTGCAGGGCTTATTTTGAAAAAACCTGATGTTTTACTTTTAGATGAACCTACAAACCACCTTGATGTTTATATGGTTGAATTTTTAGAACAACTTTTATTAAAAAACAATTTCACTTTACTTTTCATCTCTCACGATAGATATTTTATTGACAATATCGCAACAAGCGTTGTTGAAGTTGATGGAGGAACATTAAGAAAGTTCAATGGTGGATACTCTTCATATTTAGAGCAAAAAGCTCAAATTTTAGAAAATATGCAAAAAGAACATGAAAATCTTTTACGAATGGTAAAACGTGAAGCTCACTGGATGCAACACGGAGTAACAGCCAGAAGAAAAAGAAACGAAAGAAGAAAATCTGAATATTTTGATTTAAAACAAAAAGCAAGATCAAATCCTGCAGCTATTAGAAAAATGAGCCTTGAATTACAAAGAGAACAAAAATCTTTTAATGGTGAAGAAAAACAACAAAATAGAAAAAAAATGCTTTATGAATTGGACAATGTTTATAAATCATTAGGTGAAAAAGAGTTAATCCAAGACTTTACAACTAGAATTTTACAAAAAGATACTATTGCAATAGTTGGACCAAATGGAAGTGGAAAATCAACTTTATTAAAAATTTTTATGGAAAAACTAAAAATTGATAAAGGAACTTTTAAAAAAGGTGATTTTAACATAGGATATTTTGACCAACAAAGAGATAGTTTAGATGATAATAAAAATTTATTAGAAACATTCTGTCCAAATGGTGGAGATAGAGTAATCCTCGATGATGGAAGAAATATGCATGTTTTTGGATATTTGAAAAACTTTTTATTTCCTAGAGAATACCTTGATAAAAAAGTTGGAGTTTTAAGTGGTGGAGAAAAAAATAGAGTTGCTCTTGCCCTGCTTTTTACAAAAAAAGTTGATTGTTTGATACTTGATGAACCAACAAATGACTTAGATATTCCTACAATAAATATATTAGAAGAGTATTTACAAAACTTTCAAGGTGCTTTGATATTTGTATCACATGATAGATATTTTGTAGATAAAATAGCAAAAAAACTCTTTGTATTTCAAGGGAATGGTCATATTATGGAGAGTTTTCAACCTTATAGTGAATACTTAGAGATTGAAAAAGAGCTAAAAGAACTTGATTCTTTAGAGTTTGAAATAGAAAAAGAAAAAACATCTGTTCAAGTTCCTCAACAAGCTAAAAAACAGACAAAACTATCATACAAAGATCAAAGAGAATATGATTTATTACCAAAAGAATTGGAAGAATTAGAGACAAAATTAGAAGAAATAAATAACTGCTTAGCAAATCCAAAATGTTATGAACAAAAAGGAATTGTTGCTATTTCAAAAGAGTTAGAAGAGACTAAAGAACTATATGAACAAAAGGTTGAAAGGTTTTTAGAACTAGAAGAGCTAATTGAGAGCTTTAATTCATAAAAAGATATAATAAAAAATAATTTAATAAGGGAGTTTAAATGAGTTTAAAAGAACAATTAAATGAAGATTTAAAAACAGCAATGAG
This sequence comes from Arcobacter lacus, assembly GCF_003063295.1. Taxonomy (NCBI): domain Bacteria; kingdom Pseudomonadati; phylum Campylobacterota; class Epsilonproteobacteria; order Campylobacterales; family Arcobacteraceae; genus Arcobacter; species Arcobacter lacus. The sequence goes on along the minus strand of NZ_MUXF01000010.1, from coordinate 53,092 downwards.
AGAAAAAAATGTTGTTAAAAGAGACTCTATAAGAGCAATAAATACAATGATAAAACAAATTGAAGTTGACGAAAGAAGAGTTTTGGATGATGCTGAAGTAATCAAACTGATTCAAAGAGGAATAAAACAAAGAGAAGAAGCAATAGCACAATATAGCGCTGCTTCAAGAGATGATTTAGTACAAAAAGAGCAAGAACAAGTTGATGTATTTATGATTTATTTACCAAAACAACTAAGTGATGAAGAGTTAGAATCTGGAATGAAAGAAGTAATCAGTGAAGTTGGAGCAACAACAATAAAAGATATGGGAAAAGTTATGGGAGTTGCATCTAAAAAATTTGCTGGTGTTGCTGATGGAAAAAGAATAAATGAAATGGTTAAAAAGCTTTTAGCATAAAATATTTTTAGGAATGAAATAGTGAAGAGATTTTTGAGTCAATTAAATGAAATAGAAATAAAAGAAGTAGCAGAAAAAAAGATTGATAGTTTAGAAAAACTAATTATTCTTCTACTAAAAAGAGTCCATCCGCAAAATATTGAAGTTTTAGCATCTATATTAAAACAAGCCTTACTTCCTTCTATTAGTGTTGAAGTAGATGATGAAATAGAAAAATTATTTGTAGAAATTGAAAAAAATCCAAACCTTTTATTCAATAAAGCTGTTCAAATTCATATAGAAAAACTGATTTTAAAAAGATTTGAAAAAGACAAATTAGTTGTTGTTCAAAAAACTTCTGATATTTCAAAACTTGTTTTAATGATGGAAGAATATTTTAATGAAGCTATTTCAAGTAATGGATCTGGAACAAAAAACATTTTAAATATCAGAGAAAAAATAGAGTCTATAAATGTAGCTAAAGATGGAATTGATGCTTTATCAAAATTACAAAATGAACTTGTAAATGCAGCTTCAATGATAGAAAAAGAGATGAGTTCCGTTACAAATAAACTTGAATCAGGAAAAAGTCAAATTCAAGCTTTAGAAGAAAAAGTTAAAAGCTTAGAAGATGAACTTACAAAAACAAAAACTGAAAATATGACAGATCATTTAACTGGTGTTTTAACTAGACGAGCTTTTAGTGATGAGATTAAAAGAATAGAAAGTTCATATAATAGAATAAATACTCAATATGCTGTGATATTTTTCGATTTAGATCACTTCAAGATTTTAAACGATACTTATGGACATGAATGTGGTGATGTGGTATTATCTACATTTGGAAAGATTTTAAATAAAACGGTAAGAGAACATGATTTAGTTGGTCGTTATGGAGGAGAAGAGTTTATTGCTATTATTCATTTCAATTTGAATAGAGAGCTTTTACAATTTTTAAAAAGAATCAAAACAATAGTTACTGAAAATAGTTTTTTATATCAAGATAAAAAAATTAGAATCACTTTTTCAGCAGGAGTTGCGATAAGAAATAGCTATCCAACTTATGAAAATGCATTACAAAAAGCTGATACACTATTATACAAAGCAAAAGAATCAGGAAGAAATAAAATACTACTTGAAAATGGTATGGAGATTTAAAAAAATTAATTTTTCAAAAAACTATAAACAAAAGTAGTTCCCTCTTCTACTTTTGAAATAACTTCTATTTTTATATCATTTTTGTCACAAATATTTTTTACAATACTAAGCCCTATTCCAAAACCACCAGTTATTTTATCACCTCTATAATATCTTTTAAAAATACTAGAAGTATCTTTTATACCAACACCTTCATCTTTAAATGTTAACTTCAAATCTTCATTCACTGTTTCTAAAATTACAGTTATATTAGAGTTTTCTTTTGAGTATTTTATAGCATTTGAAAGGTTGTTATCTATTATTCTATAAAGTTCTATTTCATTGAAATTTATTTTGATATTTTTTTCTATAAATTTAGTAAAACTAATATTTTTTGAAGTAGCTAAGTCATTGAAAAATTCAACTCGTTTTTCTAAAAATATTGATAGATTTATAGCTCTTTTTTCATCTTTTACAGCATTTTGTTGCATATAATATTCTAAATCTTCATAAATAACTGTCATATTTTTTAGTGCTGATTTTATTCTTAAAATATTTTTATCATTTTTAAGTCTCATTTGAAGCATATCTGTATTTATTCTTGCAACACCTATTGGAGTTTTTAGTTCATGCATTGCATCTTTTAAAAAATCATCTAAATATTGATTTAGTCTTCTATATGGTTCAATACTTTGTTTTATAATAAAAAATGATGATAAAAATAGAAAAAAACTAATAGTTAGAAGCAAAATTATCGCATTATAAATAACTTGAGAGTTATCTATATCTTTACAAACTATCAAGTTTTTTGCTTTTAAAATATTTTCATTCAAATACTCTTTATAACAAAACTCATCTTTTGTTTTGAAAAACTCACTTTCAAAATGAATTTCATTTTTTAATAAAGAGAAAATCACTTCATTTTTTTCACCAATTATTGCTGATGTAAAAATATTTGAACGAGGATAAAAAAATAGTTCATTATTCTCTTTTTTAAAATTTTCAATTTTTGTCACAACTAAATTTGCATAGTTTTTCAAATCTATTTTATCTTTAATTGTTTGATTTTCAAAAGAGGCATCAAGATAGAAATATATAGGAATAAAAGCGATAAATAGAGTCAAAAATAGCTGTATTATTATATACTTTATCTCATATTTGTTATTTATCAATCTTATATCCTACAAATCTTTTTGTTTTTATAAAATCTTTATGAGTTTTTTCTCTAACTCTTTTTATACACATTCTAATATCAGAATATGAGATATCTTTACTTTCCCAAACTACTTCATGCAAAGTTTCAATTGATACAAAAAAACCTCTATTTTGAATAAGTAAACTCACAAGCTGGCTCTCTTTTAAAGTTAAATCAACTATTTGATCATTTGAATATAAAATAAATTTTTTCATATCAAATTTAAAATCAAATGGCAAAATTATCAAATCATCATTTGTTTTGAAACAGTTTTTTATCAACTGTTCTATTCTAAATTTTAACTCTATCATATCAAAAGGTTTTCTAATATAGTCATTACATCCAAGTTCATAACCATGACTTAAATCTTTAATATCTGTTAAAGAAGTCAAAATAATAATAGGAACATCGATTTTCTCTTTTCTTACATATTCAACCAAAGAAAAACCATCCATTCCAGGAACTCTAATATCTAAAAGAAGTAAATCATAATAGTTTTCAAAAATAGCATTTAAAGCATCATCACCATTTTCAAAATCATCAACATAAAAGTCTAACTCTTCTAAAAACTCTTTTATTGATACTTTATATAAATAATCATCTTCTAATAACAAAATTTTTATCATCTTATAATTATCTCTTTTTTTTCTATCTCTTCTTTATTCTTTATATCTGATTTTATATTTATATCACCTTTATATTCATATCTTGGCAAATAACTAAATTTTTGTTTATCTTTATCAAATCGAATCATCAACAAACCAATACTTTGTTTATCTACATCACCTAAAGGTATTTGTGTGATTATTTTATTTTTATTTTCATAATAGAACTTTTTATTTGATAAATACTCTTTATTTGATAAAAGAAAATCAAAAAAGCTTCTATCATATTCATCTTCTATTACAACATAATCATATAAAAATGCACTATTTTGATGTGATTTTGCTATTTGTAAATACTCTTTTTCAAGTAAAGCTATAATATCTATTCCCATATATTTTAGTCTATTTTTTAAATCACTATAATCCATAATAACTTCAATAGTTCCTATATATTCACCACTTTTATTAAATATAGGAGCAATAGCTTTTATGTTAAATCTTTTACCCAATTCATTTGAAACATACGGTTCTTTTGTCTCTTTTACTTTTACTAATCCTTTTCTAAAACTCTCTAAACTCAATCCACTATCTTTATCTTCCCAACTTCGTACAAATACTTTTAAATCTTTTGTGTGTATTTGTACTTGTAGATTATTTTGATTGCTATATGTTTTTATAATTTCTAATAGTTTTAAAATCTCTTTTTTTAACTCTTTTGGTTTATCTTGTTCTAAATTATCTATTATATTTTGATTTTTTGAAAATAAAATTGCTAATGATAAAGCTTGATTTTTTTGATTTGTAAGTTCTTGTTGTACAAGTTCAACTTGGTTTGAAACGAAAATATCTATTTCATTTTGTTCTATAATATTATTATATTTGTTTAAAAAATAAAGAAGTGTAGATATAACTACAACAAAAAGAAAAATGAAGTTTTTATATGTTTTATTCAAAAGAGTATCCTTTTAGATACTCTTTTTTATTTTTTAATAAGTTTTCCATATGGTCCAAATTTGCCTTCAATTGGATCTTGTCCTTGTCTATAAACATCAGGAGCTTTTACAACCTCATCTGGGAAGTCTTTATTTCTATTCGCTTTTTCTGGTCTATCATGTTCTTCTAGATTTATATAAGCTGCAACATTATATGCTTCTTCATCTGTTAAAAGAGGATTTTCATGTGTAGCACCTAAAGGCATATTTGCTTTAATAAAATCTGCTGCTTTTAGAACTCTGAACATTCCTGCACCTTTGTTATAGCTATCTTTTCCCCAAAGTGGTGGATACATATATCCATTAGCTTTACCTTCATTTTTGATACCTTCACCATTTACACCATGACAAGCTGCACATTGCATATCATACACAACTTTTCCTTTAATAGGATCAGCCGCTTGAGTTTGTGTCATTTTTCTATCAACAGGAGCTAAACTTTGACCTTCAACTTTAGCACCAATAGGAACACCTTGGCTTAACCAATACATATAAGCTTCCATAGCTTTCATCTCTTTACTATCAAGTGGAAGTGGTTTTCCATTCATACTTCTTTGCATACAACCATTTATTCTCTCTGCTAAAGTTCCAATAGTATTTTCTCTTGGTCTATATTGTGGAAAAGACGCAAATACTCCAACAAATCCAGCTGAATATGTTTTTGTTCCTGCATCTAAGTGACAGCTTTGACATGCAAGGTTATTTCCTGCGTATCTCATTTTTTTATTTTCAACTTCAGGTCCTATATACTTGTAAGTATGAACTACTAACTCTTTTCCATATTTGATTAAATCACCAAATTGATTATTTGGAATAGTACTTTCATCTGGAACTTTCCACTCTATTTTTGGTCCTTCGTATTTGTATCCAATATCGTTTCTTTCTTTGATAAGATTTTTATCAAATTTAACAACCTCATCTGCAAATAATGAACTTACAGCTAATGCACCAAATAATGCAACAGTTACAATCTTTTTCATAAATAATTTCCTCCTACTATTTATCTTAAAAAGACTATATCATACAAACATAACTTGAAAGTAACAAACTGTAATTAAACAAAATTATAAAATTTTTCTACAAACTCTACTATTTTATTTAAAACTTTAGGTATTACTATTTTTCTTTCTAATAACTTTGGTTTTGTTTCAAGGATATTCACAATATCATCACTCATAGGTTTTCTTCCATCATAAAGATAGTTTTCAACTAATTCTTTTGTTTTATCTATATCAAGTTTCTCTTCTAAACATAACTCATTAAAAGCAATATCTTTTTTACTATCTATAAATTTAAAAAATTCTTCTTCTATATTTTCAATCTCAATTCCATCCAAAGTAGTATTTATAAACTCTTCAATTAGTTCTTTTTTACTTCTTAATTTTGGATTTGAATTTATTAGATTATTAATATTTTCTTTTTGTACTGTTTTATCTTTAGTTTTAGTTTGAGTATATTTAGCTAGTAATTTTAAAATATACGAAACATTTATCTCATCTTTATGAATAAGTTCTAATTCAAAATCTACATCTTTCAAAATAGATACTTTTCCATCTTTTGCATTTTTTTCACTTCTGATTTTGTCATATAAATCAAGATATTTTGATTTATAATCTTCAAATTGTTGTTCACTAATAGTTAAATCAAACCATTTAAAATCAGCAAATCCTTCTAAAATATTTTTAACTCTTATTAGTTCTCTAAAAGTTTTTATAAATTCAAGCTGGATATTTTCATCTATAATCTTATCTATACTACTCACACTTGGAGCTATTTGTAAAAGTTTCATAAATATTTCATTACATTTTTCCATATAATATTCATATGGTTCCATTAAAACTTTATCTTCATTATCTTGATTTGAAAAGAGAGCTATTGCTTCATCTGTATTATTTTTCAAGTTTCTAAAACAAATTATATTTCCTTGTGATTTTTTTTCATTTAAAATCCTATTTGTTCTACTAAAAGCTTGGATTAATCCATGATATTTCAGATTTTTATCTACATATAAAGTATTTAATGTAGGAGCATCAAATCCAGTTAAGAACATATTTACAACAAGTAAAATATCTATCTCTTTTTTCTTTGTTCTTCTTGAAATATCATCATAATAGTTATAAAAACTTTTTGTATCTTTTGTTGTATAGTTTGTATCAAAAAGCTTATTATAATCACTTATATATTCTTCTAACTTATCTCTTGAGTGTTGGTTTATATTTGATTCAATTACTGTAAAATCACTCTCATCTACACTATAAACTCCATTTGCATCTTTGTCATCTTCATTTGTACTATATGAAAAAATGGTTGCAATTTTAAGATTATGGCTTTTTGCTTTAAAAGCTTCATAATACTTACATAAAACCTCAACGCTACTAACACACATCATAGAATTAAACTCTTTTGAATGAGTTTTTCTATCGTGATTTGCCAAAATATAATCAACTATTTTTTCAATTCTTCTATCACTTTCTAAAAGTTCTTTTGTATCTATACCTTCAACTTCAATATCTATCTCATTTGCACTATCTTTTTTCTTATATCTTCCTACATATTCAACACAAAATTTTAAAACATTTTCATCTTTTATTGCATTTGTTATTATGTATTTATGAAGTTTTTCTCCAAAAAGTTCTGCTGTTGTTTTTTTACCAAATTTATTTCCTAATGCATTTTCTTCAAATATTGGTGTTCCTGTAAAACCTATAAGTTGTGCATTTGTAAAAAATTTAACAATATTTTTGTGAGTTTCTCCAAATTGACTTCTATGGCACTCATCAAAAATAAATACTATCTTTTTATCTTTGATTATCATCATCTCATCTAAATATCTTTTTTTAGAAATAGCACTATTTAGTTTTTGGATAGTTGTGATTATAAGTTTACTATTTCTCAACTCACCTTTTTTATCTTTGTACTTATCTAAAAATTGATTTACGAGAATTTTTGTATTATCCGTACCATCTACACTTCCTGAACTAAAGCTATTGAACTCTTTTGTAGTTTGAGAATCCAAATCTTTTCTATCTACTACAAATACTACTTTTTCAACTTCACTAAGATTTGTAAGAATTTGAGAAGCTTTAAATGATGTTAGAGTTTTTCCACTTCCTGTTGTATGCCAAATATAGCCATTTTTATTTGTATTTTTTACTCTATTTATGATAGCTTCAACTGCCCAAAATTGATATGGTCTTAAAACCATAAGTATTTTTTTAGCTTGTGCTAAAACTATATATCTACATATCATTTTAGATATATGACACTTTTCTAAAAAAACTTTTGTAAAAGCACTTAAATCTGTGATATTTTTGTTGTCTTCATCTGCCCAAAAAAATGTTTGTTTAAATGACTGTTTTTTGTTGTTTGAGTAGTATTTTGTATTTACTCCATTTGAAATTACAAAAATTTGAATATATGAGAATAAAGCACTATTAAAACTATATGAGTGTCTTTGGTATCTGTTTATTTGATTAAAAGCTTCTTTTAGCTCTAATCCTCTTCTTTTTAACTCTATTTGTACAAGTGGTAAACCGTTTATTAGAAGTGTTACATCATATCTATTTTTATATTTTCCTTCTATTGTTACTTGAGAAGTAACTTGAAAGATGTTTTGACACCAGTTTATGCTATCTAAAAACTCTATATAGATAGTTGTTTTATTGCCATCTTTTAAAAGTGCATATTTATCTCTTAAAATAGTAGCCTTTTCAAAAATATCACCTTTATTTAGATGATTCAAAACTCTTTGAAATTCTGTTTGACTTAAAGTTGTTTTATTGTGAATTTCAAGTTGTTTTTTTAGATTTTCTAAAAGCTCTTTTTCATCTTTTATATAAACTTTTTTATAATCCAAACTCTCTAATTGTTTGATTAAACTCTCTTCTAATAATGCCTCACTTTGCTTGCTCATATTTATTTTCCTAAATTCTTTATATCAGCTTCTAATTCCTTAAAGCTTTCAATTCTTTCTAATTCCTTTTTATTTTCCTTATATTTTAGATACTCTATTTCACTCTTTTGCTTTGCTATTTCATGACTTATTTTACCTGCATTTTGTAAAAGCTCTCTTCCATTTAAAGATAGTATTATATCAAGTCTAGCTATCCAATCTTTCATATGCATAGGAATTCTTTGACTAGCCATAGTTTCAGCAAATGCTAAATATTGTTCTACTAAAAGACCTAAAAGTTTTATCTCATCTTCACAAAGATAATTTTTTGCAATACTTACATCTTTTTTTGTGATATATTTACTATCTTTATCAAAAGAACTCATTCCTAAAAGGTGCTTTGAAATATCAATTCTATTGAAAATAAGTTCAGCTGCTGTTTGATTTGAAACCGCCCAAAGAAGTTTATTTTGAACTATTTTAAAAAACTCCACTGTCTTTTCATCTTTTGGATCATAATCTACACTTGTCATATAAATATCTTTTATTTTCTGATAAAAAAATCTTTCAGAGATTCTAATATCTCTAAGTCTTTTTTGTAGTTCATCAAAATATTGCATTTGTGTACCACTTTTAAATCTATCATCATCAAGAACGAAACCTTTTTCTATATACTCTTTTAGTTTAGAGTTTGCCCAAACTCTAAATTTTGTACCAATATTTGAACGAACTTTAAAACCAAGAGCTATTATCATATCAAGGTTATAGTGTTCTATATCTCTTGTAACCTCCCTGTCTCCTTCAATCTGAACTGTTCGGAAATTCCGAACAGTTGAATTTTTATCCAATTCTTCATCTTCAAAAATAGCTTTTATATGTTCACTAATAGTCGATTTTGCTTTTCCATAAAGTTTACAAATCTGTGCTTGGCTTAACCAAATATTTTCATTTGAAACTCTTGTTTCTATTTTTGTTTTTCCGTCAATGGCTTCATAAATAATTATATCTGATGACGATAAATTATCTTTTAGAAATGCTTCACTTTGTGTGTTCATATTTTACCTACAATTTAATATTTTTTATTTATGAAATTACTTTTCATTTGTTGGATGAATAAATATTTTTAATAATTCATTAGTTGTTTTATAAAAACAATAAATAGTTCCAATAATAATTGGCATAACGAAAATATATTTATATTCAGATGTAACTAAAAATAATATTGTAATAGAAGCTACTTCAAAATATATAGAATGTTTATAGAAATCTTTTAATCTATGTAATTCTGTTCCATAGTCTTTATTTTTTCTATCATATAATGATTTTTTTAATGCAGAATTAAATATTATGGAAAGAGAAGTAATTTTAAAACCTATCATTATTGATAAAAAAGTAATAATATTAGAATACTCATCATATTTTTTATCGAAAACTATATATCCTAATAAGAAAGCTATGACAATAACTATTAAAAATATTTTAAAATCTAATCCTTTCATTTATAATTCCTTTAATAAATTATTTTTTACTTCATCATTTAAGTATTTTCCATTTTCATCTTTATTAATTTGTATTTCAATTTTTCGACTAAAACTATCATTATTAAAAATTATTTCAAAATTATCTTCGTCATTACCTCTAATAATTAAATCCTTTAATGTATTGTTCTCTTTTTCCACAAATAGACCTTTAATAAAGTCTACTAATTGATTTGACTTTGTATATTTTGCAGATATTGTAAATTCATTTGGTGAATCTATCCCTGTTAAATCTTTCAAAGCTTCTCTTTTTTTACTATCAAAACTAAAAAGATGCTTTGTTTCTGTAAAAGTAATTTCATTTACTCCTTCTAAAATAGATATAAATTCATCTTTTGTCTTTTGTATTGTTTTAAAGCTAAATTTTTGATTTATTTTTTCTTTAAAAACTATACTTAAAGTATTCTTTTTCTTAGAATTTGAAATATATAATAAATTTCTTTTGAAACAATATAAACAAAAAAATTGTTGTATTAATTCTGCTTCTGTAAGTTCTCTATCATTTTCTCTTTTTTCTCCTGTTACAATATCAGTTAATTTATTATCACGAGGATTTGGTTTACCAAAATCAAAAGAAAACCATACATAATCATTCGTTTTCTCAACAATTACTTCATAATAAATACCATCAATTAAAATATTAAAATTATCTTCCATTTCTTTAAATGTTTCATATGTTGGATATACAAATCTATCTCCTGTAGTTTTTGTTTCTTCAATAACTTGAAAAATATTAAAATATAATTTTTCCATTTTCCAATCCTTATACAAACATATGTTGTAAAAGAGATTTTTTAAACTCTTTTGTTTTTTGTAATATTTTTTGATTTTCTTCTATTTTATCATCTATTGAAGATAAAAAGTTTGCTATTTTATTTTGTTCTTCTAAGCAAGGAAAATTTATTTTTATGAGAGAAAAAGATTTCACGGAAATAGTAAACCTTGTGATTCCTGTTGAAAATTTAGCTAACTGATTTAATACACTAGGTATATTACAAAAATAATGAGAATACAAAATATCTATTCTTATTTTAGGTCTAAATCTCATTAAGTGATAGCTATAAACTGCATTATCTAAATCTTCAAAGATAACAACTGAATGCCCAATATCATTTGACGTTTCAGAAGATGGTGTAAATAAAATATCTCCTTTTTGAAGATTACAACTTGAAATTTGGCTATCTGTTGCAGTTACAATTTGAAAATTTTTTATAGTTCTATTATTAATATTTTTATGCTTATAAACATCCATATAATTTATCAAAAATACACTTTTTTCATCATCTTTACTTATCTTATCAATACTACTAGTTTGAAATATTCCAATATCTCCCAACTTTTTTTCTTCCCATTCTGGAAATTCATTTCCATCATCAGCTTTAAATCTAATCTCTTCATTAAATATTTTTTGTATCATACCTTTTTTGTATTGTTGTAGAAGTTCATCTTTTTTTATTAGTTGTTCTATTTTTGTATCAACAGAAGTTAAAAATGAAGCTATTTTTTCTTGTTCTTTTTTTAAAGGTATTGATGCTTTTATAAATTTAATTTGATTAATAGATAAATTAGGTGGTTCGCTACCTAAAATAAAACTGTCTATTTTATTAATAAGGTTAGTTTGCTGTAAAAAATAATATATAAAATCTAAAGATTCTCTAGTTATTATTTTTCCGACTCTTTGGTTTAACAATGAACCATTATAGATATCATCAATTTTTGCTATTTTTAACATACCATTTAATATTGGTCTTGTTAATGCCAATACATAATCATTCTTATTCAATAAAAACTTTGAATACTTTTCTTTAAAAATTTTAGGTAAAAAACATGGTGTATCATATTTCATTCTTTGAATACCTACATCAGCAATTTTTAACCATCTCACCCCTTCATTAGTTATATCACTACTTGAAAATGCAAATCCTTGAAAAATATTAAAAATTTTTTCTAATTCTTTCTCTTCCCATTCATCAATAAACTCTTTAAATCTTAATTTTGGTACATTTATATTTTTACTCATTTTCAAATCTTCTTTAAAATGGTGTAGCAATACCAAGTTCTTTACAAAAAGTGGCTATTGTTTCATCTGTTTTTTTCATACTCTGTTCAAGTTCTTTTAGTTCATTACAAACTTTGTCTAAATCAATAATTTCTTCTTCATTAAATGTATCAACATATCGTGGGATATTTAGGTTATAGTCATTTTCTTTTATCTCTTGTAAATTAGCAAGATATGAATACTTTTCTATTTGTTTTCTACTTTTATAAGTATCTATAATCTTTTGTATATCTTGCTCTCTTAAAAAGTTTTGATTTTTTGCTTTTTCAAAATCTTTTGAAGCATCAATAAAAAGTATATTATCACTATGAACTCTACACTTTTTAAATACTAAAATACAAGTAGGTATAGATGTACCATAAAAAATATTTGAAGGAAGTCCTATAACAGCATCAAGATAGTTTCTATTTTCTATTAAATACTCTCTTATATGTCCTTCAGCTGCTCCTCTAAACAAAACACCATGAGGAAGTACAACTGCCATTGTTCCATTATCATCAAGATGATGTATCATATGAGTTACAAAGGCAAAATCAGCTTTTGAAGATGGAGCTAGTTTTCCATATTGGCTAAATCTATCATCATTTAAAAATAGATTATTTGCACTCCAATTTGCACTAAAAGGAGGATTTGCAACTATGGCTTCAAACTTTATATCAATATGTTGAGGATTTTCTAAAGTATCTTCTTGTTTTATGTCAAACTTTCTATAATGAATATCATGCATTATCATATTCATTCTTGCAAGGTTATATGTTGTTCTATTTAACTCTTGTCCGTAAAAGTTTGATACATCTTTTACCTCTTTTGCTACTCTTAAAAGCAAAGAACCACTTCCACAAGTTGGGTCATAAACTGATTTTAATCTCTCTTTTCCAACTGTTACAATCTTTGCTAAGATTTTAGAAACTTCTTGTGGTGTATAAAACTCTCCTGCTTTTTTTCCTGCACCTGCTGCGAATTGTCCTATTAGATACTCATAAGCATCACCTAAAACATCTCTATCATGATTCTTTAGTTCAAAATTTACTTTGTCTAAATGAGATAAAACTTTAGATATTAAACTATTTCTTTGTTCAACAGTTCGTCCTAACTTCGTGCTAGTCAAATCTAAATCTTCAAATAGATGAATAAAATCATCTTCACTTTCAGTTCCCATAGTTGAAGTTTCAATACTTCTTAAAATTTTTGTTAAATCATCTAAAATAAAGTTATTTGAGTCTTCATTTCCTTTTTTTGCTATATAAGAAAAAAGTTCATCAGGTCTTAGAAAATATCCAAGTTTTTCAACAGACGCTTTTTTTATATCTTCTAAAATTTCATCTTTTTCTTCATGATTTAAAACATCAAAATAAGTCATATTATCAGGTTCTAAAATCTCATTTGTATAATCTACTATCTTTTCAGATAAATATTTATAAAAAATAAATCCTAATATATAATCTCTAAATTCATCTGCATCCATCTTCCCTCGTAAAGCATTTGCAATATTCCAAAGTTGTTGTTCTAATATCTTTTTTTGTTCTTCACTCATCTTTTATTATCTCTATTTTTCTATTTAGTATCGTTTTATTATATCAAAAGTATTATACAATTTTCTCTTGTCCTAACCTATATATCGCAAAATCGTATTTAATTGGGTCAAGATTATCAAATTCTTTTAGTTTATCAGTTATCATCAAGGCTGATTTTAAATCATAGTTTTTTCGTGTCAATAATCCTAGCTTTTGACTTACTTTAAAAGTGTGAGTATCAAGAGGAAGTATCAAATCTTTTTTATCTATATTTTTCCAAAGTCCTAAATCAAGATTATCATCTCTTATCATCCATCTAAGATACATATTCCATCTTTTATATGGAGCATTTCCATTCTCTTTTATAATTCCTTGTTTATCTCTTTTTAGTGGACTTGAAACTAAAAAAGTAAAACCTTGAGAGTTATGATTTGCTACTTTAAAAATCTTTTGGATTAAAGTATCAATACCTTCTAAAATTGAGTTCTCTTTTTTGTAAGCTTCATAAAATAAGTTTTGTAAACTATTTTCTTGTTTCATTCGTCTAAAAGTTTTAAATATAGATATCACATCAGCACTATTTTGAAATCTATAATAGTGATTTTTAAGTTCTTTTTCTATTTTTTCTTCGCTTTCATTTAAAAGTGAAAAGTCCAAACTATCCAAAAACTTAACTATCAACTTTGCATTTCCATAAGCAAACAAAGCACATAAAAGTATGATAAACTCATCATCATATCTTCTTGCAACCAAAAGAGGGTCTGGTTTATCATAACTTATTTCAAAACTACTATTTCTACTATTTACTTCTATATCTAAAAGCTCTTTTATCTCTTTATCTTTTTTTGTCATAAAATCCCTAAAATTTATCAAAAATATATTTGGTTATAATACCATTTCAAAAAAATAATATGGATTAAAAATATGCAAAATATACTAATTACAGGTTGTTCAAGTGGAATTGGACTTGAAACTGCACTTATTTTAAAAAATAATGGAATAAAAGTTTATGCAAGTGCAAGAAAAGACAAAGATATACAAATGCTAAAAGATTTAGGATTTATTACTTTTAAAATTGATGTTAGAAATAAAAAAGAGATAGAATTTGCACTAAAAACTATTTTAGAAAATGATTTAAAACTTGATTGTGTTTTCAATAATGCTGGTTTTGGACAACCAGGAGCCGTTGAAGATTTGAGTGTAAAAACTTTAAAAAAACAGTTTAATACAAATTTTTTTGGACTTCATGAAGTAACTATTCAAGCTATGAAAATATTTAGAAAGCAAGGATATGGAAAACTTATACAACATAGCTCTGTTTTAGGAATCATTGCTTTAAAATTTCGAGGTGCTTATAATGCTAGTAAATATGCTATTGAAGGAATAAATGACACTTTAAGACAAGAAGTTATGGGCTCAAATATTTTTATAAGTACTATAAACACTGGTCCTGTTACTTCAAAATTTAGAGAAAATGCTCTAAAAAATTTCAATAAAAATATAAAAACAAAAGGGAGTTTTTGGGAAGAAACTTATAATTTAGAACTTAAAAAAAGACTTGAATCAAAAGAAGACAAATCACTTTTTAATCTTCCTCCTTCAAGTGTAGGAAATGTAGTTTTAAAAATAATGAATAGTAAAAAACCAAAACCAAGATATTATGTAACAAAAGCTACTCATATTTTAGGCTTTTTCAAAAGAGTTCTAAGTACTTCTTTACTTGATAAACTGCTAAATAAAATTTAATTTTTTTTCATCTGTAAAATCAATCTCATAACTACTTGCCGAATAGCAATATTTGAGGCTTTTATTAAAGCCTCTTTTGAATAAAAAATCTCACTTTCATTAAAAACATAATTATCAGAAAATAAAATATTATCTTTTGTATCTTCATAAACAATTTTATTGTTTTTATCTACTATTTTTAGTTCTATTTTTAGTTTCATTTGTGCTTTTGAAGAAAAAATTGCAGTTTCTAAACTATATTTTGGAACAAAAAGGTAGATAGTATAATCACTACCAAAATTAGAAAATTTATTTTTAAAAACTTCATCATTTTTCATTTGAAACTTAAACTCATTTTCTATCATAGAAGCTAAAGAGATGTTGTTTTTATAAAAAGCATCTTGCATTCTCAAATCTTCATTATTTGAAAACTGAGGTATAAAAGTAGTACTTAAACCAACTCCAACATGATGAGAAACCATACCACCAACTCCAAGCCCAACTAAAACAGGAGAGTTATAAGTTTGAGGTACACCAGCAACTACAATATTATTTAAAGATATAGAATTAACTTCATTAAAATTTAAAGATTGTTTAGAACTACAAGCAGAAAATAAAAATACAAAACACAAAAAAAGAATTAACTTTGTTTTTTTCATAAAAAAATCCTTTTAACTTTTTATTATTTCTTTTCTATTTGCTAAGTTTTGTAGATAATCACTTATTTGGATTAAACAAAAAGTTATTACAAATATCATAAAACCCGGGAAAAAGCTAACCCACCAAGCTATATCAATAACAGCTTTTCCATCACTAAGCAAACTTCCCCAACTCATATTTGGAGGATTTATACCAAGTCCTAAAAATGACAACCCAGATTCAGCTAAAATAGCTCCACCAACTCCAAAAGTAAAAGATATAAGAAAAATAGGAGCAAGAAGTGGAGCAAAGTATTTAAAAACTATTTTAAAGTTTGAAATATTTGATATTTTCAGAATTTTGATATATGGTTTATTACTTATAGCAAAACTCTCACTTCTTATCATTCTTGACATTCCCATCCAACCAGTTATTGATATTACAATAATCAAAATAATTGAAGAAGCTTGAATATACGATACCAATGCTAAAAGTAAAAAGAATGTTGGAAATGTCAAAAACAAATCAATTATTATTGTTATAGCTCTATCAACATTTCCTTTTAAAAATCCTGCAGTTATCCCAATAAACAATCCAACAAGAGAAGAAATAGAAGCAGCTAAAAAACCAATAATTAAAGATGTTTGTCCACCTTCAAGAACTCTTGCTAAAACATCTCGTCCAAGTCTATCTGTACCAAATAGATGTTCAAAAGATGGTGCTTGTAAAATCTTAGTTGGATTTAATTCAAAAGGAGAAACAGTATAAAAAATAGGAAGGAAAAAGATAGTTAAAACAACTACTATTAAAATTCCTAAAGCTATTTTAAACATATTTTTTACTTCGTATAAGAAAAATAAGAGAGTGAACTTTTACCAAATTTTCTTGTTTTATCTAAAGAAAATTTTCCTAAAGTTTGAGGAACTTCTAGTTTTGATACATGTTCAATTATAATCATAAAAATATTATCAGCTTCAATATTTTCTATCATATGAAAAGATTTTTCATAAATATCATCCATTCCTTCTCTATAATCAAATGGTGGATCAACATATAAGATGATTTCATCTTTTGAATTTTTCATAAAGTCTAAAATCAAAGGAGTTTGAACAAAAGCATTTCCTTGAATAGTTTGACACTTTTCTATATCAATAGATTTACAGTTTCTTACTAAAATAGAGTAAGAGTTTTTATCAAGTTCTATAAAATAAGATCTTTTAGCTCCTCTACTGATTGCTTCAAGTCCAATAGAACCACTTCCTGCAAAAGATTCAATAAATATTTTATCTATGATATCAAACTGTAAAACATTAAAAACTGACTCTTTTAATGCAGATTTTGAACTTCTAGTAACATCTAAAGATGGTAATTCTAAAACTTTTCCTTTATAAACACCAGCAATTATTTTTGTAGTTGGTTTATTATTTCCCATTATTTCCCCTTTATGAGATTATCTTGCATAACTTTCTGCTCTAGTTTCTCTAATTACATTTACTTTTATTTCACCAGGATATTGAACTTTTTCTTCTATCTCTTTTGCTATTTCAGTTGCTAATAAAACTGCTTCATCATCATTTACAAGTTCCGCTTTTACTATAACTCTTACTTCTCGTCCTGCATTTATTGCATAAGCATTTAAAACACCAAGTTTACTTGTAGAGATATTTTCTACCTCTTCCACTCTTTTTAAGAAACTTTCAAGTACTTCTCTTCTTGCTCCTGGTCTTGCAGCACTAAGTGCATCAGATGCACAAACAGCTGCACTTTCTACATTTATAGGTTCTTCATGTCCATGATGAGCATAAATTGCATTTATAACTGTATCACATTCATCATATCTTTTACATATTTCTGCACCTAAATCAACATGACTTCCAGGAGCTTCATGAGTTAACGCTTTTCCTATATCATGTAAAAGCCCTGCTCGTCTAGCAAGTATTGCATCTCCTCCCATTTGAGAAGCCAAAAGTCCTGATAAATGAGCAACTTCTAAAGTATGAGCAAGTGCATTTTGCCCATAAGATGCTCTATATCTTAGTCTTCCTACAAGTTTGATAAGTTCTGGATGCATAGTTTTTATTCCTAATTCCATCACAACATCTTCACCCTCTTTTTGGATATTTTTATCAAATTCTGATTTTACTTTTTTATAAATTTCTTCTATTCTAGCAGGTTGGATTCTTCCATCTTCAAGTAGTTCTCTTATTGTTTTTGTAGCAACTGCTCTTCTATATAAGTTAAATGATGAAACAGTTATTGTATTTGGTGTATCATCAATGATAATATCAACACCTAAAAGCATCTCTAATGCTTTTATATTTCTTCCTTCTTTTCCTATAATTTTCCCTTTTGTTTCTTCATCATTTAAAGGAATATTATTTATAAGTCTTTCAGCTGCAAATTCTCCTGCATATCTTGTAACAGCTTGAGATAGCATATTGTTTATTTCATTTTTTGTATTTTGCTCTGCAATTTTATATCTTTTTCTAAATATTGATGAAATCTCAGCTCTTGAATCTTCTTTAACTTTTTTTAGCATCAACTCTTTTGCTTCACTTTGAGTTAATCCACAGGCATTTTCAAGAATTTTTATAGCTTCTAAAGTCTTTTCTTCATAAGTTTTCTTTTGTTCTTCAAGTCCATCTTTTAAAGTAGTAATCTTTCTATTCTTTTCAACTATTTGCTCTTTTTCAAGTTTTATAGCCTTTAATTCTGACTCTAAATGTTCATTTAACTCTTTTTCTTTTTTCTCTATTTTAGAGAGCATTGTTTCATACTCTCTTTTTGCACTTTTAAATTCCCTATCGCATTCTATTTTTGCTTTTAATTGTGCATCCTTTAAAGCCATTTCTGCTTCGTGTTCAATTACTTTTGCTTTTGCTTTTGCTTGCTCAATAAAAACCTCAAATTTTGCCCTATCTAATTTTCTCACAACAAAAATACTAATTGCTGAACTAAATGCTCCGACAATTATTGCTACTATCAAATCTTCCATTTTATTTAAACCTTAACTTGTAATAATATAATCTGCTTTTATATCGTAATTATCACTTAAAATACTATTACTTTTACAAAGTACTAATTGTGTAAAAATTATCGTTGGTTTATAATTCAATTTGTCAAAAAATCTATCATACATACCTTTTCCATAACCTATTCTTTTATTTAGCACATCAACTCCAACAACTGGAACAACGGCAACATCAATTTTTTTAGGTTTAGCAAACGAATTATTTGGCTCTTTTATTCCAAATTTCTTTTTATGCAAAGGAAGTCTATATTTCACTGCTTTAAAACTATCCAAGTACATAAATGGTACATAAACATTCTTTTTATATTTTCTTAAGTTATTTATTAAAGGTCTAACATCTACTTCCATACCCAAAGGTATGTATAATAAAATATTTTTCGCCTTACTATTTTTTATAAACTTATCAATTTTTTTTACAATAATTTTGTTTTTATAATACTTTGTACAAAAAGAAATAGATTCTATTTTTTTTATACACGATTTTCTAAAATCACTTTTGTGATTCTTCTCCATATTTAAGCCTCACTTAGGTAAAATCTCTACCTAATAAATAATTTTACCTAAAGGAATTGAAATGAAGTTTAAAACTTTAGCATTTTTGTCTATTTTAACTATTTTATTTTTTACAGGTTGTGATTCGAAAGATAATAGTCAAAATAAAGGACAAACAGAACAACCAGATAGAAAAACTGAATTTCAACTAGAAACAGCTGATAAACAAACAGTTAATATCACTTTATTAAATGATAAAATAGTTTTCAAAGATTATCCAAATAAAATAGTTTTATTAAACTTTTTTGCAACATGGTGCCCACCTTGTAAGGCTGAAATTCCAAATTTAATACAACTTCAAAATGATTATAAAAATGACTTTGTAATTGTATCTATCTTACTTGAAGACATGAAAACACACGAAGAACTACAAAAATTTATTACAACTTTTAATATAAATTATCCTATTACGAATGCTTCTGAAAACTTTGATTTAGCAAAAAGTTTAGGTGGAATAAAATCTATTCCAACAATGTTTTTAGTTGACAAAGATGGAAATGTTTTTCAAAAATATGTAGGTTTAGTTCCTAGTGAAATGATGGAAATTGATATTAAAAAAGTATTAACTAAGTAGGAGTTTATATCGATGTTTAGTTTTTTTAAAAAAGATGAAGCTTTAGAAGTTGAGAAAAAAATAGAAGAAGACAAATCTTTTTTTTCAAAAGCTTTAGAAAAAACTTTTTCAAGCATAAAAAATGTTGTTCCTCAAAAGAAAGAGAAAATATCTTTTGAGGAAATTGAAGAGTTACTAATCGAAGCAGATATGGAATATGAAATCATAGAAAAAGCTATGAATGGACTTCCTGATATGATTACAAGAAAACAACTTCGACATAGACTTGTAATGCTTTTTGAACATGCTCCAGAAGTTAATTTAGCAAATACAAAACCATTTGTTAGATTAATAATTGGTGTAAATGGAGCAGGTAAAACTACAACTATTGCAAAATTAGCAAATAAACTAAAAAAAGAAGGAAAATCTGTAATTTTAGGTGCTGGTGATACATTTAGAGCAGCAGCAATAGAACAACTTTCAACTTGGGCAAATAAACTAGATATTCCTATTATAAAAACTCAACAAGGACATGATGCAAGTGCAGTTGCGTTTGATACGATTAGTGCTGCAGTTGCTAGAAATATTGATGATGTTATTATTGATACAGCAGGAAGATTGCAGACACAAACAAATTTAAATAATGAACTAAAAAAGATTGTTAAAGTTTGTTCAAAAGCTATGAGTGATGCGCCTCATCAAAAATTACTTATTTTAGATGGAACTCAAGGAAATAGCGCTATTGCACAAGCTCGTGCATTTCACGAAATAGTTGGAATTGATGGTATAATAGTTACAAAACTTGATGGAACTGCAAAAGGTGGAGCTTTATTTTCTATATCAAATCAGTTAGAACTTCCTATTTTTTATGTAGGAATTGGAGAAAAGCAAGATGATTTAATTGAATTCTCACCTGATAATTTCGTAGATAGTTTACTTGATCAAATCTATATTTCAGAATAAAATAAAAAAGGAAAATTAAATGAGAACAAAAACAAAGAACTTTTTTGAAGATTTATTTCTACTTTTAATAATAGGAGCTGTGATATTTTTTGTATATTTTTTCTTTTTCTCGGATGATGAAAAAAGTGAAAGTCTACTAACAAATAGTGCTGTTCAACAAAAAATTGAAGAAACAAAACCAATTATTAATGAAATAAAAGGAAAAATTGAAGATAAAGTTGAAAAGATGGTTTCTGTAACAAAAGAAGATTCTACACCTGAGCAAAACGTGCAACAAACTGAAGAAAACACTATTCACAAACACGAAATGATAAATAATGAAATAAGAGAAGAAAGAAAACTTGAAACCATTCCTACAAATGATAATATAAACCACCAAGAAGCTACAAAAGAAATAATATCTTCTACAACACAAAAAGAAGAACCAAAAACAGAAATTATAACAGAGACACCAAAATCTACTGAAACTTTAAAAAATAGTGAAGTCATAATTAGTGAAGAAGCTGGAAAAATTGAAAGTAAAACTTCTGATTCTGAAATACAAAATGTTCAAACAAATGAAAACGAAAATAAAGATACAAATGATAAAGCAAATATTGATCAATTTTTCAAAGATTTCGAAAGAAAAGTTTATGATAATATAGAAAAAAATGTAGATAAATCAACGTTAAGAAGTGGTCAATTTGTAAATATTAGAGTTACATTTTTAAAAGATGGTAGATATGAACAACTAACTTATGTAGATGGAAATATAGACTATTTTAACCTTATAAAATCTTCAATAGAGAAATCTTTTCCTGTTTCTATCGAAGAATCTATAAAAGGACATTTCCCAAGATATTACAGAATGAAAATAGAATTCTAATTATAAAAAAAACTATTTATTTTTCTAAAATATCTTTCAATTCCATCAAAAGAGTGGCTTCCGCCCTCTTCTACAATAAGTTCAGTATCCTCTAATTTTATCGCTGCTTCATTAAAATCTAAAACTTCATCTTCTTCTTGTAATAAAGTTATAAAATTTTGTGGATTTTTTAGATCTTCAACCTTATAATTTTTTAATGAATTTATATGACTTTGAGTAAATTCAAATCGAGAATTATCATAATAATTTGTCACAAATTCAACTCCTTCATATCTATGCAAAGTATTCCAAGGATTAACAGCAGGATTTATTAAAACTGCTTTTAAATCATATTTATTTGCCAAATATAAACTATAAAAACCACCTAAAGAAGAACCAATCAAATATACATTTTCATCTTTATTTAAAGAAAATTCTATTATTTGTTCTAAAGTATCAATAGCTAAATTTGGAATTGTAGGAAGAGAAATAGTAATTATCTCTTCTTCAAAATACTCTTTAAATTTTTGTGCTTTTGAACCAAATCCACAACTAGCAAAACCATGAATATAAATTATCATTTTATTTTTCCTAAATTTTTAAATAATAATACTCAAAAAAGTATTACATATTGAAATATTTCATAAGATACAAAAGAATTTTAGATAAAATCAACAAAATTTTTAAAGGTTTTTTAGATGGCAAAGAAAAAAATTTCACTTTTTGAGTGTCAACATTGTGGAGAACAATCATCAAAATGGCTTGGTAAATGTCCAAATTGTGACTCTTGGGATAGTTTTATTGAATTAAACCAAGAACAACAAGAAGTATTAAAACAAACTATAAAAGTTTCAAATTCAACTTCTAAAGCAAAACCAATTACAGAAATTTTACAAGATGATGTTTCAAGATTTTCTTCTTTTAACTATGAATTTGACTTAGTTTTAGGAGGAGGAATAGTTCCTGGAAGTTTAACTTTAATTGGAGGAAGTCCAGGGGTTGGGAAATCTACACTTTTGCTTAAAGTTGCAGGAAGTATTGCAAAAAGTAATAAAAAAGTTTTATATGTTTCAGGAGAAGAAAGTGCTGGTCAGATAAAACTAAGAGCAAATCGACTTGAAGCAAATAGCGATAATCTATTTTTATTAAGTGAAATTAAACTTGAAGAGATTATGGATGAGCTATTAAGGGAAGATTATGAAGTTTGTATTATTGACTCTATTCAAACAATTTATTCTTCAAGTTTAACTAGTGCACCAGGAAGTGTTTCACAAGTAAGAGAAATCACTTTTGAACTAATGCGTAAAGCAAAAGAGTCAAATATTGCTATGTTTATAATTGGACACATAACAAAAGATGGAAGTATTGCAGGTCCTAGAGTTTTGGAACATATGGTTGATACAGTTTTATATTTTGAAGGAGAAGCTAGTAGAGAATTACGAATGTTAAGAGGTTTTAAAAATCGATTTGGTTCAACTTCTGAAATTGGTATATTTGAGATGACAGCAGAAGGACTTATAAGTGCAAAAGATATAGCTTCAAAATTCTTCGATAAAAATAAATCACAAAGTGGTTCAGCATTAACAGTATCAATGGAAGGAAGTCGAGCAATAATTTTAGAAGTTCAAGCACTTGTTTGTGAAAGTACTTATCCAAATCCTAAAAGAAGTGCAACAGGATTTGATACAAATAGGCTTACAATGCTTTTAGCATTACTTGAAAAAAAGATTGATTTACCACTAAATAATTATGATGTTTTTATAAATATTAGTGGAGGAATTAGAATAAAAGAAAGTAGTGCTGATTTAGCTGTAATTGCTGCAATAATTTCAAGTTTTAGAGATAGACCAATTTCAAAAGAGTCTGTATTTATTGGTGAAGTTTCACTAACTGGTGAAATAAAAGATGTTTATTCTATTGATATTAGGCTAAAAGAAGCTCAAGCACAAGGAATAAAAAAAGCTGTAATTGCACAAAAAACAAATCTAAAATTAGATATTAAAACTTTTGCAGTTGATGAAGTATCTAAAATGATAGAGTTATTTTAACTCTATCATTTAATCTATTTCTCTACTCTTTTTTTTGCACCATTCATTAATCTTTCATTAGAAACTATTGCTCTTGTGTGAGTTCCATTTCCTATAATTCCACCACTATCAACAACCTCTATTTCAAATTTAAAAAGTTTTCCTTCCATTCCTATAAAAGTCGCAGTTGAAATAGCAGTATCTCCTTCTAAAGTAGGAGCTAAATGTTTTATATTAACTTCTACACCAACACTTAACTCACCTTCTTTTAATAAAGGTAACATCATTTTTGCAGCGCTACACTCCATTAAGGCAACCATTCTTGCAGTTGCAAAAACTTCTGGAAATGCATCATCTTTTGATATTTGTAAATTTGCAGCTAAATCTTTATTTAAAACTTTATAATCAATTGTAGCTTTTGTTCCAATCTCTAAACTCATTTTTCTCTCCTTAATGTTTTAGGTAAATTAATATTACACTTTAACTTATTAATTTTTAGTTATAATTTCTGTCAAATTTTATTATGGATAATTTATGATTGATATAGAAAATGGTACAGAATTTGAAATAGAAATTTCAATTCTAGAAAATATAACAAAAGCTCTTACAAATAAAGATATTGAACTAATTGTAGTTAAAAATGATGAAATTCAAGAATTAAACAAAGAGTATAGAAATATAGATAAACCAACAGATGTTTTAAGTTTTCCTATGGATTTAGAAATATCAAATATGCCTTTACTTGGTTCTATAGTAATTTCAACAGATTTTGTAGAAGAAAAAGCAAAAGAATATAATCATAGTTTTAATGAAGAGTTTACTTTACTTTTTATACATGGACTATTGCATCTTTTAGGTTTTGATCATGAAATTGATAATGGTGAACATAGAATTAAAGAAGAAGAGCTGATAAAAAAATTTAATCTACCAGATAGTTTAATAGTTAGAAATTCTTAAAATAGTCTAGATAAACTAGACTATTCTATAAACATTTAGTACAAATACCACTTATTACAATATTTGTAGAATTTACTTTAAATGAGCTGATTTTTGAAACTTGCTCTGCAATATCAGAAGAATCAAGCATAACATCTTCAATATGCCCACAACAAGAACAAACTAAATGTGCATGTTCTGCTTTTACTAATTCATAAACAGATTTTGTTTCTGGAATTTTCACTTCTGAAAGAAAAACCTTCTCTACCATTGCATTGATGTTTTTATAAATAGTAGCCAAAGAGATAGATGGAAACTTAGCTAATAATTTTTTATATAAATCATCAATATTCATATGTCCATTTTTGTAAAGTTCTTCAACAATTGCTACCCTTTGAGGAGTAACTTTTAAATCATAATCTTTTAATAAATTTGTATAATTTGTCATAATCTTTTTCCTTTGCTGGAATAATATCCTAAAAAATGTTAATCTTTTTTAATGTTATTATACCATAATTTTTTTCATAAGATAATATTTTTCTTCTCAAATATTTTGAATAGCGTTTATTATACAAAATTTTTTTAACTTTTACCTCTTAAAAATTTTATCTTTGGTAATATTTCAAAAATTTTGGAGAATATTTTGTTAAAATTTTTAATCATTTTTATTTTTTCTATCTCTTTATATGGTTCAAACCTAAAAATCGCGTCATATAATGTAGAAAACTTTTTTGATTTAACTTACGATAAAAGTGAATATGATGAATTTATTCCAAATAACAACTCTTTATGGAATCAAAAAAATTTTAATATAAAATTAAATAATTTAATAAAAGTTATTGATGATATAGATGCAGATATAATCGGTTTACAAGAGATTGAAAACAAAGACTTGATGCAACTTTTACAAAAAAAACTACCAAAATATAAATACTTTTCTTTTATAAAATATCCAGATTCAGCTGTTGGCTTAGGATTTTTATCAAAAATTGAGATAAAAAACTCTTCAAGCATTGATGTAAAATTTACCAATAAACTTTTTAGACCAATTTTAGAAACAACTTTTATTTATGAAAATATTGAATTTAAAATATTTAATAATCATTGGCCATCAAAAGCTTCTGCAGAAAATTATAGAATAAAATACGCAAAAACTTTGCAAGATAGATTATTAAAACTTCCAAAAGATTATGATTATATTCTTTTAGGTGATTTTAACTCTAATTACAATGAATTTGAAACTTTTAAAAAAGATTTAAAACTAAATTTAACTTCAGGAGTTACGGGAATAAATCATGTTTTAAATACTACAATTGACGATCACTTTATAACTTATGATGATATTTTAAAAGAAGAGAAAAAAGTTCACTATAATCTTTGGTTAGATATAAAAACAAGTGAAAGATTTTCTACAAAATTTAAAAATCAAAATAACACACCTGATAATATAATCCTTTCATCATCACTTTTTGATAATAAAAATCTTACTTATATTAAAAAATCATTTGAAGTTTTTAAACCTAATTATTTATATGAAAATGGTGAAGTTAAAAGATGGAAAATGACTCAAGATAGAAATATTAAAATTCATAAAGGAGAAGGTTTTTCTGATCATCTTCCAATTTTTGCAAAATTTTCTATAAATGAAAATATAACAAAAAACAATCCACAAGTCGAAGAAAATTTAAGTACAATATCATCTTTATATAAAAAAGAGAAATTAATTGAACCAATTTTTTTAAATGATGTTATTGTAATTTATAAAGATGATGAAAAAGCAATAATAAAAAAAGAAAATGATAGAGCAATTTATATCTATCAAAATGCAAAAGATTTAAAATTAGGACACTCTTACAATCTTCAAATAAATCAAATTTATGATTTTTTTGGATTAAAAGAGATAAAAGATTTTTTTATTTCTAAAGAAAATAAAGAGATAAAAAATTATAAAGATTTATATTTAGATGCCTCAAATATAGATATTTTTGATTTCAAATATGAAAATGAAGTTATTACAAATTTAACTGGAATGGTAAAAAATGGAAAACTTTATATCAATGAAAACAAGTTTATTAAACTTTTTGCAAAAGATAAAAATATTTTGCCTAAAGATAATGAAAAAATCACAATTTTAAATGCACAATTAGGTTCATACAAGGGAAATATGCAAATCATTTTACATCAATTATCAGATTATAAAGTAGAAAAATAATGTTATTAAAATCAATTTTCACAAATAGTTCAGGTATTTTAGTTTCAAGAGTTACAGGATTTGTAAGAGATTTATTAACTGCTTCAATTTTAGGAGCAAATGTATATTCTGATATATTTTTTATAGCATTTAAACTTCCAAATCTATTTAGAAGTATTTTTGCTGATGGAGCTTTTACGCAAGCTTTTATTCCTTCTTATGCAAAATCTAAACATAAAATTAGATTTTCATCAATAATATTTTTACAATTGATTTGTTTTTTACTAATCTTATCCTTAATTGTTACTATGTTTTCACATCTTGTTGCAAAAGCTTTTGCTATTGGATTTAGTCAAGAAACTATTGATTTAGCTGCACCACTTTTTGCTATAAATTTTTACTATTTACCTATTATTTTTACAGTTACTTTTATGGCTGCACTTTTACAATATAAACACCGTTTTGCAACAAGTGCATATTCAACTGCTTTATTAAATCTTGCAATGATATGTGCTTTATTAATATCAAAAAATATGGATAAATATGAAATTACTTTTTATCTTTCTTATGGTGTTATTTTTGGAGGAATTTTACAAATAATAGTTCATATGTATTCAATAAAAAAAGCTAATTTATGTAAAATATTTCACTTTAAAAAACATAAGAAAAAAGAAGAAACAAAATTTTATAAAAACTTTTTTTCAGCAACACTCGGTTCTTCAACTATGCATATTTCAGCATTTATTGATACTTGGTTAGCTTCACTTTTAGTAAGTGGTTCAATATCTTATTTATATTATGCAAATAGGATTTTCCAACTTCCGCTTGCTATTTTTGCGATTGCAACTTCAATAGCCTTATTTCCAATGATAGCAAAATCAATAAAAAATAAAAATGAAGAAAAAGCTCTAAGTTTAATGAAAAAATCATCTCTAATTTTATTTGTACTTCTAAGTATTGCTACAATAATTGGGATTGTTTTTGATAACTTTATAATTAGAATTCTTTTTGAAAGAGGTGCATTTTCTAAACAAGATACTGTAAATACGGCACTAATTTTAACTATGTATTTAATAGGGTTACTTCCTTTTGGTTTGGCAAAAATATTTTCTCTTTGGTTGTATGCAAAAGAACAACAATTACTAACAGCAAAAATATCAATGCAAAGTTTAGCTTGTAATATTGTTTTTTCATTATTATTGATAAAACCATTTGAAGCAGCAGGTCTTGCTTTCGCAAGTACTTTAAGTGGTTTTATTTTATTTTTTCTTACAATTAAAGCATTTGGATTTAATAACTTTATAAAAATGTTTAAAAATTAAATTTAGTAAGATTAAGTTATAATCTAAGCCTTATATACAAAATTTGTTAGGATAACTATGCGAAAATTTTTTAAACAATATATCCCTTATTATAAAAATTATAAATTAGAATTTTTTTACTCTTTTATTGGGATTATTCTTGTTGCATCTGCAACTGCAGGGACAGCTTATGCAATTCAACCATTATTAGATGATATTTTTATAAAAAAAGATGCTCAAATGCTTTATATTATGCCTATTATTGTCATAATTCTTTATACAGCAAAAGGTTTCGGTGGTTATATTCAAGCTTATTTTATTTCGTTTATTGGTCAAGATATTACAAGAATTGTAAGAGATAAACTTTTTTCTCATATTCTAACTTTAGATATGGATTTTTTTCAAAAAATTCATGGTGGAGAACTTGTAAGCAGAATCGTAAATGATATAAATAGAATTCAAAGAGCCATTTCAAATAATCTTGCAGAAATAATTAGAGAAACTCTTACGATATTTGGACTTGTAGGACTTGTTATTTATCATTCACCTGAACTTGCATTTTATGGTTTAATTGTTTTACCACTCGCTGTTTATCCTCTTTCTCGACTAGCAAAAAGAATGAAAAAACTATCTTTTAAATCTCAAGAAAGTAACTCAGATATCACTTCAAGTTTAAATGAATCTTTTAACAATATTGAAATAATAAAAGCAAATTCAACTGAAAAAGTTGAAGTTACAAAGTTTTCTGTTCACAATATGTTATTTTTCAAATACAATATGAAAGCAGTAAAAACAAATCAGCTAACTTCACCTCTTATGGAAATTATTGGTGCTTTTGCTTTTGCAGCAGTTATTATTGTTGGTGGTTCAAAAGTAATTTCAGGAGAACTTACAACTGGTGAATTTAGTTCATTCATAGCTGCTCTTTTTATGCTTTATACCCCAATTAAAAAAATTTCTAATCTTTATAATGGTATGCAAGATGCAATTGCTGCAAATGAAAGAATCAACGATATGTTTTCAAAAAGACCCTCAATTATTTCTGGAGATATAAAAGAGATTGAAGATATGAAAGAGATTCATTTTAAAAATGTTGAATTAAAATATGATGATTTTGTAGCACTAAAAAACATAAATTTAGATGCAAAAAAAGGAGAAACAATAGCTCTTGTAGGTGATAGTGGAGGAGGAAAATCCTCTTTAATAAACCTAATTGTAAGATTTTATGATACTACAAATGGTGAGATTTTAATAAATAATAATTCTGTAAAAGATTTAGATTTAAAATCTTTAAGAGAAAATATTTCAATAGTAACACAAAGAGTTTATATTTTTAATGACACAATAGCTGCAAATATTGCTTATGGTTACGAAATTGATGAAATAAAAGTTATTGAAGTTTTAAAACAAGCTCATGCATATGATTTTGTAATGCAAATGAAAAAGGGAATTCATACAATCTTAGATGAATTTGGTACAAATTTAAGTGGTGGTCAGCGACAAAGAATAGCAATAGCAAGAGCTTTATATAAAAATCCAAAAATTTTGATTTTAGATGAAGCAACATCAGCACTTGACAATAAAAGTGAATCTATAATAAGTCAAGTAATTCATGAAGTTAGCAAAGATAAAATAACTTTTATTATTGCGCATAGATTAAGTACGATAAAAAATGCTTCAAAAATTGCAGTATTTAAAAGCGGTGAAATAGTTTCAATTGGAACTGAACAAGAACTAAAAAACAGTTGCACAGAATACCAACGGTTATCTAATTCAGCTAATATTTGATGATATTTAGATAAAATGTCCAACTTTTTAGAAAAAGGATAAACTTTGATTAGCTATGAAACAATAAAAAAAGTATTATTTAAATTTCAGCCAGAAACTGCCCATCATATAGCAGAATTTGGGCTAAAAACATTAGGTAAATGTTTTATTTTAAAAAATAAAATGGAAAAAGAAAATTATATTTTTAATCCAAGATTGAACCAAAAGATTTTTGATTTAAATTTTTTAAATCCAGTTGGATTAGCTGCAGGTTTTGACAAAAATGCAACTATGATAAAATCTATGAAATCTTTAGGTTTTGGTTTTACAGAGATTGGAACTGTGACTTTGCTTCCTCAAGATGGAAATCCAAAACCTAGAATGTTTAGATATGCTGAAGCTAAATCTGTTCAAAATGCTATGGGATTTAACAATCTTGGTGCACATGCTGTTTTAAAAAATCTAAAAAAAGTTTATCCTTTTGAAATACCAGTTGGTGTAAATATTGGAAAAAATAAAATAACTCCTGAAGAGTTTGCTTTAAGTGATTATAAAAACTTAATTAAAAAATTCCATAAAATAAGTGATTATTTAGTAATAAATATTTCTAGTCCAAACACTCCAAATTTAAGAGATTTACAAAATGAAAAGTTTATTACAGAATTATTTACTATGGCAAAAACTTTAACAACAAAACCAATTTTATTAAAAATTGCACCTGATATGGAAGTACAAACAGCAATAAATTTATGTAAAACTGCTGTTGAAGCAGGTGCAAGTGGAATAATTGCAACAAATACAACAATTGATTATAGTTTAGTACCAAATTGTCAAAACTTTGGTGGTTTAAGTGGAGCTTGTTTAACGCAAAAATCTTCACAACTTTTTAAAGAAATAGCACGGGAATTATTTGGAAAAACTATTTTAATTTCAGCTGGTGGTATTTCAAATGGTGCTCAAGCTTATGAAAGAATAAAAAATGGTGCAACTTTAGTTCAAGCATATTCAGGACTTATTTTTGAAGGACCTGAAATGGTTAGAAAAATAAACCAAGAGATTTTAGAACTACTTGATAAAGATGGTTTTGAAAATATTCAAGAAGCTATTGGAGCTAATTTAAAATAATGAATTATATAAAAAATCTATTCAAAATATTTTTTGTTCAACTTTTTTTATTAATAATAATATCGGGAGAATCAATGGGTAGTAACTTACCAAAATATTATACAAAAACTTTAGAAAATGGTCTTGAAATAGTAGCAATCCCTATGAAAAATGGTTCAGATGTAGTATCTACTGATGTTTTTTATAAAGTTGGAAGTAGAAATGAAAAAATGGGTAAAAGTGGAATTGCTCATATGTTAGAACATTTAAATTTCAAATCTACAAAAAATTTAAAAGCTGGCGAATTTGATGAAATTGTAAAAGGATTTGGAGGAGTAAACAATGCTTCTACATCTTTTGATTACACTCACTACTTTATAAAATCAAGTTCAAAAAATATGGATAAATCTTTAGAATTATTTGCAGATTTAATGGAAAATCTTACACTTAAAGATGAAGAATTCCAGCCAGAAAGAGATGTAGTTGCAGAAGAAAGAAGATGGAGAACAGACAATAATCCAATGGGATATTTGCAATTTAGATTATTTAACAATGCTTATATTTATCATCCATATCATTGGACTCCAATTGGATTTATGAATGACATTAAAAATTGGACAATTGAAGATATAAAAGATTTTCATAGTACTTATTATCAACCAAAAAATGCAATAGTTGTAGTTGCAGGAGATATAGATAAAGATGAAATTTTTAAATCAGTTGAAAAACATTTTAAAAATATCAAAAACAGTAAAGAAATCCCATCATCTATCCATACAACAGAACCAGAACAAGATGGTGCAAAAAGAGTAACTATTCATAAAGAATCAGCTGTACAAATGATAGCAATCACTTATCATATTCCAAATTTTGAACATGAAGATCAAGTTGCACTTTCAGCATTAAGTGAACTTTTAAGTAATGGTAAAAGCTCAATTTTACAAAAAAAATTAGTTGATGAAAAAAGATTAGTTAATACTATTTATGCTTATAATATGGATTTAAAAGACCCTGGATTATTTATGTTTATGGCTGTAGCAAATGAAGGTGTTGATGCTTTAAAAATAGAAAAAGAAATTTTAGATACAATTGCGCAAATTAAACAAGGACAATTTGAAGAAAAAGATATAAACAAAATAAAAATCAACACAAAAGCTGATTTTATTTTTTCACTTGAAAGTTCAAGCGAAGTAGCTTCTTTATATGGTTCTTATTTAGTAAGAGGAAATATAAATCCTCTTTTAAATTATGAAAAAAATGTAGAAAAATTGACTAAAAAAGATTTAATTGATGTTGCAAATAAATATTTAATTGAAAAAAACTCAACAACAGTTATTTTAAAAGAAGAAAAATAATCTACTAGTAAAAAAGGATAAGTATGGATATTATTACCGGTTCTATGACCGCACTAATTACACCATTTAAAAATGGAAAAGTTGATTTACAAAAATATGAATCTTTAATAAAAAGACAAATAGCTCAAGGAATAAATGCTGTTTCACCAGTTGGAACAACAGGAGAAAGTGCTACTTTATCACATAAAGAACATAAAGAATGTATTGAAGTTGCTGTTGCAACTTGTAAAAACAGTGGTGTAAAAGTTCTTGCTGGTGCTGGTTCAAATGCAACTCATGAAGCTTGCGATATTGCTAAATTTGCTCAAGAAGTAGGAGCAGATGGAATTTTATCAATTGCTCCATATTATAATAAACCAACTCAAGAGGGATTATATCAACACTATAAAGCAATAGCAAACTCTGTTGAACTTCCTTTGATGTTATATAATGTTCCAGGTCGTACAGGAGTTGATTTACTTCCAGAAACAGCAATAAGACTGTTTGATGATGTAAAAAATATTTATGGAATAAAAGAAGCAACAGGAAGTTTAGAAAGAGCAACTTCATTAATATCAGCAAGAAAAGATTTTGTAGTAGTTTCAGGAGATGATAGCGTTGATTTTCCTATGCTTGCAAGTGGTGCAAGAGGAATTATCTCTGTTACTTCAAATCTTTTACCAAACTTGAAATCAAAATTAGTAAGTAGTGTGCTAGAAGGTGATTATAAAACTTCATTAAGTATTCATAATGATCTTTATGAACTAAATAAAACTTTATTCTGTGAAAGTAACCCTATTCCAATTAAAGCTGCTATGTATTTATCTGGATTATTAGATAGTTTAGAATTTAGACTACCATTGACTAATCCAAGTGCAGAAACAATGCAAAAATTAGAAAAAATTTTAATAAAATATGAGGTAATAAAATAATGAATAACAACATGCAAGGGAAAACTTTAGTAATTTCAGGTGGAACAAAAGGTATTGGTAAAGAGTGTGTTTATAAATTCGCAAGTAATGGTGTAAATGTAGCATTTACTTACAATTCAAATGGTGAAGTAGCTCAAGAAATCTGTAAAGATGTTGAGAAAAAATTTGGTGTAAAATGTTGTGCATATCCATTTAATATTTTAGAGCCTGAAAAATATTCTGAACTATTTGAAGAAATAGATAAAGATTTTGATAGAGTAGATTTCTTTATTTCAAATGCAATGATTTATGGAAGAGCAGTTGTTGGTGGTTATGGTAAATTTATGAAATTAAAACCAAGAGGATTAAACAATATTTATACTGCAACAGTAAATGCTTTTGTATGTGGAGCACAACAAGCAGCAAAAAGAATGCAAAAAATTGGTGGGGGAGCGATAGTTAGTTTAAGTTCTACAGGAAATTTAGTATATATTGAAAATTATGCAGGTCATGGAACAAATAAAGCTGCAGTTGAAGCGATGGTTAGATATGCTGCAAATGAATTAGGTGAATTTAATATTAGAGTAAATGCAGTTTCAGGAGGTCC
Source organism: Arcobacter lacus (assembly GCF_003063295.1). Taxonomy (NCBI): domain Bacteria; kingdom Pseudomonadati; phylum Campylobacterota; class Epsilonproteobacteria; order Campylobacterales; family Arcobacteraceae; genus Arcobacter; species Arcobacter lacus. The sequence continues at coordinate 19,299 of NZ_MUXF01000010.1, read as the reverse complement.
AATTGACACTGATGCTCTTAAAGCATTTACAAATTATGAAGAAGTAAAAGCAAAAACTGCTGAATATTCTCCATTAAATAGAATTGGTCAACCAGAAGATTTGGCACAATCTTGTTATTTCTTATGTACAAATGATGCTTCTTGGATTACAGGTCATACATTAATTGTTGATGGTGGGACAACATTTAGATAATGAGAAAATCATTAAATCTTCCAAATGCTTTAGCACTTTTTAGAATAGCATTAGCACCGCTAATGCTATGGTTTTTTATTGATAGACACAATCCTATTTTCTCTTCTTGGCATCCATCTTGGTTCGATTATTTTGCAGGTTTAGTTTTTGTAATAGCTTCTGTTACAGACTTTTTTGACGGTTTTATTGCAAGAAGTTGGAACCAAATGACAAAATTGGGTGGAATATTGGATCCACTTGCAGATAAAATGCTTGTACTTGCAGGTTTTTTAGGACTTATGGTAATTGATAGAGCAAGTGCTTGGGCTGTATTTTTAATCCTTTCAAGAGAATTTTTTATAACTGGACTAAGAGTCGTTGCTGTAAGTGAAGGTAAAAATGTAGCCTCAACAATGGCTGGAAAAATAAAAACTGTTGTTCAGATGTTTGCTATTGGATTTTTAACTATGAATTGGCCATTTGCGACAGAGATTTTATGGTTAGCAGTTATTTTAACTATTTACTCTGGTTACGAATATACGAGAGATTATTTCAAACTCTAAAGGTTTTTTTTGGGTACTATTACTTTTTTATTAGTTTTATCATTTTTAGTATTTTTTCATGAACTTGGTCACTTTTTAGCTGCTAAGTTTTTTGGTGTAAAAGTGCATACATTTTCTATTGGGTTTGGAAAACAAATCTATTCAAAATATTGGAAAGGTACAACTTGGCAGATTGCTCTAATTCCACTTGGTGGATATGTAAAAATGAAAGGACAAGATGACTCAAATCCAGCTTTAATTGAAGATGGAGAGGATTCATATAATGCAAAAAAACCTTGGCAAAGAATTATAATTTTATTTGCAGGTCCATTTGCTAACTTTATTCTTGCTGCAATTTTGTACTTTATAATAGCTCTATCAGGAGCAAATACTTGGGCTGCACAAGTTGGTAGTGTTCAAGAAAATTCTCCTGCATTTATTGCTGGTATAAAAGCTAATGATGAAATTATTAGAATAAATGACATAGATGTAAAATCTTGGGAAGAAATAGGTAAAGTTATTACAACAACACAAGGTGCTTTACAATTTTTTATAAAAAGAGATAATCAAGTTCTAATAAAAACTATAAATCCAGAGATTTCAGATAGTCAAAATATGTTTAGAGAAAATGTCAAAAAAAGAATGATTGGAATTAGCCCAAATGGAAAAGTTATAACTTTAGATTTATCTTTTTCTCAATCTTTAGTTTTTGCTTATGAAAAAACTATCTTTGCTTCAACTGTAATTTTTCAAGGTGTTCAAAAACTAATTTCAGGAATAGTTCCTACAAGTGAAATAGGTGGTGTTATTAGCATAGGAAAAGTCATTTCAGATGCAAGTGAAAGTTCTATCATCGCACTACTTACAATTACAGCTTTAATTTCAGTAAATCTTGGTGTTTTAAATCTTCTTCCTATACCTGCACTTGATGGTGGACATATTATGTTTAACTTATATGAAATGATAGTAAGAAAAAAACCAAGTGATAGAGTATTTGTATTTTTGACTATAATGGGATGGATGATTTTGGGAAGTTTGATGCTTCTTGGAATTTATAATGATATTAATAGAATATTCTTAAATAATTAAAAGAGTAAAAAATGGATAAAAAAACAGCAACAAAAAATCTAGATAATCTGATAACAAAAGTTGAAGGTGCAAGATTAAAAATTTCAGAACATCATATTGTAAAAATCATTGGTATCTCAAAATACTCTACAACACAAGATATAAAAACTCTTTATGAAGCAGGTCAAAGAGCTTTTGGAGAAAACAAAGTTCAAGATTTAAAACAAAAAAGTGAAGAATTGAATGAACTTCCTATTGAATGGCATTTTGTAGGAACTTTACAAAAAAATAAAATCAATAATCTAATAGATTTAAATCCAACATTAATACACTCTTTAGACTCTTTAGATTTAGCGCAAGAATTAAATAAAAAGTTAGAAGCTAAAAACAAAAAACTATCTTGTTTACTTCAAATAAACTCTGCAAATGAAGATACAAAATCTGGAGTTGAAGCAAAAGATGCTATAAAAATTTATAAAGAGATTTTAGAAACTTGTCCAAATATCATACTAAAAGGTGTTATGTGTATTGGAGCAAATTCAACTGATATAAAACTGATAAAAGAGTCATTTAAAATTACAAAAAATATTTTTGATGAATTAGTTCCTTTTGGAGCAAAATATTGTTCTATGGGAATGAGTAGTGATTTTGAATTAGCAATTGCATGTGGTTCAAATATGATTAGAGTTGGCTCTACTTTATTTAAAGAGTAAATTATGAAACCAACTGTATACCTAACTTTTTTAGCATTTTTTACGTTTATTGGGATTATTATTTATAATAAAGGTATTGAAAAACAAGAGAAAAAAGTAGTTGTTGCCCCTTGTGAAGATGCAAAAGTATTTCAAGAAGTAAAAGAAAATCCGAACAAACTCGATGAGTTAATCATCGAAAAGTGTACGGATAATCAAAAATAGTTCTAAATCTTTTCCTTTACAAGATATTTGTAAATTAAATAAGCTGAGTAAAGTATTAAACCATAAGCTAAAAGTTCTGTTCCTTCTTCAATCATTGCTTTTACTTCATATACATAGTTATCTTTCATAACATGTTTCCAAAAACTTCCCATTCCAAATAATCTTGAAAAAACAACTAAAAACATAACTGAAAATATCATTAGTTTCATATCTGGAATTTTTAAATAAGTTGCTAATTCTAAAACACCTTTTTTCCAATCTTTAAATGTATAAATTATTGCAATTAAAGCAACAAAACCTGCCCAAGGGGCCCAAAAACCATGGTAAACAAGATCAAAAATATCATCATTTTCTCTAATAAAAAGTACAAGATAAAAAGCTGCTATTAACATACTAGCATATTTTAAATCGGGTCGTTTTTTTGATAAACGAACAAAAATAACTATTGTTGAAAATAAAAAGATTAATTGAAAATATTCTATTAATGAATTTTCTTGATTAAAATTCCCAAAGAATTTAATATCAAATCTTAAAATTACAGGAATGATTGTACAAATAATTGCAACAACAAAAAGGTATTTTAAACTATCTATAATTATATTTTTTGCTTCTTTTAAATCAATTTGATTATGATTCTTACCTGACATAACTAACCTTATAAAAAAAATTAAGCACGAAGTATACAACAATTACATTTTGGTTACAATTAATCAAATTTTTAATAAAATAAGCGCTTGATTCGAATTTTAAAGGTCTAATATTGGAAAAATTATATTATAGTTATGAAATATTTAAAGATGATACACAAACTTTAGTGAACAAATGTAGAGATTTTAACCCAGAAGTTTTATTGGCAGTTGCAAGAGGAGGATTAACACTTTCTCACTTAATGGCTCAAGCTTTAGATATTAGAAATTTATTTAGTATAAATTGTGTCTCTTATGACAAAGATAAACAAATATCAGCTCCAAATATTTTTAATATACCAGATTTAACAGATGCAAAAAATGTTTTAATAATTGATGATATAGTGGATTCTGGGAAAACTATGAAAGAAATAATAAAAATATTAAAAGAAAAGTTTCCAAAAGTAGAATTTAAACTTGCAACAATTTTTTATAAAAAAACAGCTGTTATAAAACCTGATTATTATGTAAAAAATGCAGATGTTTGGATTGATTTTTTTTGGGAAGTTGATGTTAAATAAAAAGGAAAAAAATGACAATAAATAAACAAGCAAAACTATTTTTAGCAATTTGTGCTTTTATGATGGCTTTAGCTATAGCTTTAGGTGCTTTTGGAGCTCATGGATTAAAATCAGTTTTAGATGAGCAAATGTTAAAAGTTTATAATACAGGTGTTCAATACCATTTTTATAACACTTTAGGACTTTTTGCAGCAACATTTATTTATATATTAACTTCAAAGAAAAAAATATTTATATCGATGATTTTAATTTTAATTGGAATGAGTATTTTTTCTTTTTCTTTATACTTATTAACTATTTTAAACATGCCAATTTTAGGAGCAATTACACCAATTGGTGGAACACTTTTAATTATTGCTTGGTTAATTTTAGTTTATGGTATTTTAAAAGATTAAATGAAACTTACTATTTTAGGTGCAGGTTGGTTAGGCTTTGAATTAGCAAAAAGCTTAAAAAATGAGTATAAAATAGTAGTTTCATCAAGAAGTGAAGAAAAACTAAAAATATATGAAGATGAAGGTTTTTCTTCATATATTTTAAATGAACAAAATTTTGATTATATAGAAGAACTTCTAAATACAGATTTTTTGTTTATAAATTTCCCACCTTCAAAGTTTGAAAATTATTTATCATTTTTAGAAAAAATTTACTCTTCTAAAAATATATCAAATATAAAAAAAATCATATTTATTAGTTCAACTTCAATTTATCCAAATATAAATGGAGTTTTTACTGAAATTAGTGAAATCAATAATCCAAGTTCTCAAATAGTTTTTGAAGCAGAAAATTTAATAAAAGAAAAAAGTGATATTATTTTTAGAGTTTCAGGTCTTGTTGGTGATAATAGATATTTTGGAAAAAGAAGTGCAAATAAAGAGGTTGAATTTCCATTAACTCCTATTAATTTTGTACATAGAGAAGATGTAATAAAAGCCACAAAATTTGTTTTAGAAAACAATATATCTGGTATTTTCAATCTTTGTTCAAATGAACATCCAACAAAAAAAGAGATTTATAGTTTTAATGCTAAAAAACATGGATTTAAAATGCCAATTTTTAATTCAAATCAAACTTTTTTAAATAGAATTATAGATGGTTCAAAAATAGAAAAATTAGGCTTTGTTTATAAATACAAAAGTCCTTATTTTTAAATTTTTACCAAAATGATGTTAAAATCTATACAAAAATAAAGGATTATTCGTGGCAGTAAAAGAACACCAATTTGATATTTCAGCAAAACTAGATATGCAAGAGATGAAAAATGCAGTAATTCAAGCTCAAAAAGAGATAGATAATAGATATGATTTCAAGGGAATTACAAAAGATATTGACTTAAATATTGGAGCTAAAACTTTAGTTTTAATCTCAACTAGTGATAATAAAGTAGATGCAATGTTAGATATCTTAATTTCAAAAATGAATAAAAGAGGAATTTCTATAAACTCTCTTGAAGAGATAAGAAAAGAAGATTCAAGTGGAGCGAATAGAAAATATAGTTATAAAATAGTTGATAGTATAGAAAAAGATGAAGCAAAAAAAATTCAAACAGAAATTAAAAGCTTAAAACTAAAAGTAACAGCGGTGAATCAAGGTGATGAAATAAGAGTTACTGGAAAAAACATAGATGATTTACAAGCTGTAATGAAACACTTAAAAAGCTTAGATTTTAAAGCACCTTTAGTTTTTGATAACTTTAGATAGAAGAAGAGTTAATGACAAATATAATAGAAAATTTAGAAATTAGTACATTAGAAGATACAAAATTTATAAAACCTTTAAAAGTTACATTTAATCTAAATGGCAAAAAAAAGACTTGGGAAGCAGTTAGAAGCCATGATAGTGTATCTATACTTTTATATCATACGCAAAAAAATGCTATCTTACTTGTAAAACAGTTTCGTGTTCCTGTTTATTTAAATGATAAATCTCAAACTTTTACTTATGAGTTATGTGCTGGTTTGGTTGATAAAGAAAAATCTCTTGAAGAAATAGCTATAGAAGAAATAGATGAAGAGTGCGGATATGAAGTAAATAAAAAAGATATACAAAAAGTTACCTCTTTTTTTACAAATGTTGGAATTAGTGGAGCAAAACAACACCTTTATTTTGCAAAAATAGATGAAAGTATGAAAATTCATGATGGTGGTGGAGTAAATGATGAACAAATAGAGTTATATTTTCTTCCTATAAATTCAATAGATGAGTTTATTTTTGATGAATCAAAAGCAAAAACTCCAGGACTTATCTTTAGCCTTTACTGGTTTTTAAAAAATAAAAATGAATTAGGTTTATAAAAAATGAGAATTTTAATTTTTTTATCTATTTTTCTTTTTTCAAATGCTTTTAGTGAAGATGAATTACTAGACATAAATAACTCATTTATTACAAAATATGAATATGGAAAAATGCTTTTTAATAATCCAAGAGGAATTGGTTGTAGTAAATGTCATGGAGATGATGCAAGAGGAAGAAGAATTGTAGATTTCAAACAAGAACATGATAAACAGATGTTTAATTGTACTTTAATTGCTCCAGATATAAAGTATGTTGATTATGAAACTTTTTCAAAAAAAGTAAACTCAAAAAAGAATGAAAATTTAAAATTCCCTAAAGAACAAGTTTGTGATAAATTAATATATTATGCAAATGTTATGCCAACATATTTTTTGGTTGAAGAAGAAATAGAAGCTATTTATTATTATATTCAGAATATGAAATAATAAGATAGCTTATCTTGATAAAGCTATTCCCAATCCTACATTATTTATTTCTCTATCATAATCAATTAAACTATTTCCATATCCATAAAAATATTGAAACATCCCATAAACATTTTTAGCATGTAAAAACTCTGGAAGAGGAAAAGTCCAAGTAAATTCAACTGCACCTTTATTATTTTCATTGAATTTTAGATTATCTCTTAAAAGCAGTTCAAAAGTGTGTTGTTTATATGCATAAAGTAAAGTTAAATCACCATATCCATAATAATCTTCAAAATCTGGATTATCGTCTTTATCTTTACTTTCAGGAATTCTATACCAAACTCTAGGAATTACAAAAATATCTGAAAATTGGAAATATCCTTCTAAATATAATCTATTTAAAGAACGAGATTCTTCACCATCTTTTCCATTTGAAGAGTGCATAGCAGATATTTTATAAGCTTTTAAAGAACTCTCTTTATCATAAGGAATTTGAACAAAAAGTTCTGGTTCATAGTTTGTTTCTCTAAAAGGAGCAGAACTTTTTGCTACTTGCCAAAAAGATTTTTGAGTATAAGCTGCACTTATTGTCTCATCAAAACCAAACAAATTATGATAAATTGGTTTTTCAAAGCTTACTTGAAAAGTTGTTTCTATATTTTCTCTATCTTCTATGTTATTAAAAGTATAAGTTGCTGGCAGTAAATAATTCTTTTTATATGGGTGAATATCAAACTCTTTTGTAACAAGTTGCTCAATATTTTTATTTGTATTTTTATCTTCTGTTTTATCAATCTCTTTTTGGTAAAAATCTCTTTTTAAAGTTGTAAAACTTTCAAATTCTAAGTTTTGTTTTTCATTTAAATCATTTACGTATTTATCTTCTTTTGAAACTTTTAAATTAGCTATCTTTTTATATAAAATCATAGCTTCTTTATATTTTCCTTGATTTTCTAAAGCTTGTGCTTCTTCATAAATATTATCCACTTCAACTGCAAAACCAAAAGAACAAAGAGCTAAAAACAGGAGTTTTTTCATAGATATTTTACCAATAATAATTTTTTACTGAATTTTACATCATTATACTTTATAAAAGAGTTTAAATGGTATAATCTGCCAATTTTTAGAAAAAAAGGTTTATAAAAATGCTTGTTGCACCTTCGATATTGTCAGCTGATTTTGGAAATTTAGCAAATGAAATAAAAGCTATTTGTGATGCTGGTTGTGATTTAGTTCATGTTGATGTAATGGATGGACATTTTGTTCCAAATATGACTATTGGTCCAGTTGTTGTTGAACCAGTTGCAAAAGTAGCCTCTAAACCTCTTGATATTCACTTAATGGTTGAAAACAATACATTTTTTGTAGATTTATTTGCTCCATGTAAACCTCTTTATATATCTTTTCATATTGAAAGTGAAAAACATCCTCATAGACTTATTCAAAAGATTAGAAGTTATGGAATAAAACCTGCAATAGTTTTAAATCCACACTCAAGACCGCAAGAGATTGAATATTTACTTGAAGATTTAGATATGGTTTTATTAATGTCAGTTAATCCAGGATTTGGTGGACAAAAATTTATCCCAAGCGTAGTTGAAAAAGCTAAAGAATTAAAAGAGCTTATAAATAAAAGAAACCCTAACTGTTTGATAGAAGTTGATGGTGGAGTAAATGATAAAAATATAGAAATACTAAAAAATGCTGGTGTTGATATAGTTGTTGCAGGAAGTTATGTATTTGGAAGCGATGATTATGAAAAAGCTATAAAGAGCTTAAAAATATGAGAATAAAAATTTGTGGAATTACAAATCTAAGTGATGCAATAAATGCAATAAATGCTGGTGCAGATGCATTAGGATTTGTATTTTATAAAAAATCTCCAAGATATATAGAACCTTTAAAAGCAAAAGAAATAGTAGAAGAAATTGCTCCATTTGTGCAAACAGTTGGTCTTTTTGTAAATGAAAGCCTTGAATTTATAAATGAAACTTGTAAAAACTCTAAAATGCAGTTGGCTCAAATAATAGATGATGAAAATACTTTAGATTATTCAAAACTAACAGTAAAATATATAAAAGTTTTAAGAGTAAAAGAGAAAAAAGATTTACAAAATTTAGAAAATCAATACTATTTAATTGATGCTTTTGTTGATGCTTTTGGAGGAGCAGGAAAAAGAGTTGCTTTAGAATTTTTCAAAGACTTAGATTGTTCTAAATTTATTCTTGCTGGTGGATTAGATGCTCAAAATTTAAAAGAACTTAATGGTTTTGGTTTTTATGGCGTAGATGTAAGTAGTGCAGTAGAGATTGAAAAAGGGAAAAAAGATAAACAAAAAATGATTGATTTTGTAAAAGAAGCAAATGAAATCTCTTAAAAAAAAATATATACTAAAACCAAAAACTACTTTTTTAGATATTTTAAAAAGATTATTAAAAGAGCCAATAGCTTATGATGAATTTTTAAATCTTCTTGAAATCTCAGCTGATAGATTCTATGATAATAGTAATTTGGAGTTTGAACTTTTACTAATAAATGGTTTACCTCTTGATATAAAAGATGATTTTGTATTTTTAAAAACTACACAAACTTTAATTTCTGAACAAACTTTTTGTTTTGTTGATATAGAAACAAATGGTGGTACTCCAAAAAAAGGTTTCCAAATTATAGAATTAGGAGCTGTAAAATACAAAAATGGTGAAGTTTTAGATAGCTTTAACTCTTTAGTTTTTGCAAAAGAGATTCCTCCATATATTCAAGAAGTTACAAAAATAACTCCTTCTATGTTAGAAACTGCTCCTAGAATAGAAAAAGTTTTAAAAGATTTCAAAGAGTTTTTAGGTGATGATGTTTTTATAGCACATGATATAAAGTTTGATTACAACTTTATTTCAGACTCTTTTGAAAAATATAGTTTAGGAAAACTTTTAAATAGAAAACTTTGTACTATTGATTTGGCAAAAAGAACAATTAAATCAGAAAAATATGGCTTGAGTTCTCTAAAAGAACTTTTAAATATCGATATAGAAAACCATCATAGAGCATATTATGATGCTTTAACAACACAAATAGTTTTTGAAAAATGTTTAAAAAATATAGATACAAATAAAATAAAAACAGTGGAAGATTTAATAAATTTTTCTAAAAGTGATAATATTATAAAAAATGAAATTAAAAGATAGAATCTTATCTATCTTTTAAAATTTTATGCAGATTTTTTCTTTGCTTCGTCAGCTTCTTTAGCGTATTTTAAACCCAAATCAAAAGCTTTGTTATTTGTTTCATGCAATTTTTCTGGAACTTTTGAAAGCATTGTTTGTCTTAAAACTTCATTTGGAATTGTTTCACCTGTAAAATAGTTTGCTATTGATAAAGCTAAAACTGATTGAGTAATTACATTTCCAACTTCATCTTTTGCAATAGTAATAATTGGAATTTCAACAATATTCCATCTTTTTTTATCTTCTTGCGTAGGTTTTACTAAATTTGGTTCAATTACAATTGTTGCTCCATCTTTTACACCTTTTTTAAATTGATCATAAGAAATTTGAGCAACAGATAACATAAAATCAATTTCACCATCATTTGCATAAGGATACAAAATTTCATCATCTTGTAAAGTAATATCAACAACTGTTGGTCCACCTCTTACTTGAGATGTATAAGTTGCTGTTTTTAACCCATAACCACCATTATTGATTTTTGCAGCAGCAAAAATTGCTCCCGCAAGAAGTACTCCTTGCCCACCAACACCTGTAAATCTCATCAATGTTCTATTATTTGCTGACATAATATACTCCTTATAACTCAACCATAGTTTTGTTTTTATGTGCTTCTTTTACTTTTTCATAAGCTTCACAATATTCCATAGCTTCTGTATCTTGTTTTAAAACTCCTGTTGGGAATTTACCAATTTTTTCACTTTCATCAAGCATATCAAATTTAGTTTTTGAAATAGAGATTTCATCAATCCACTCTAAATTAGCCATAGCTGTAGCCATTTTATTTTTTCTTCCTAAATTGATGTGACAATTTGAGAATACTTCAACAAAAGAAAAACCTTTATGTTCAAAAGCTTTTACTAATGATTTTTCTAATTTTTTTGGATCAATCATAGTTTCTCTTGCAACAAATGAAGCACCTGCTGCTTCAACAAGTTTACAAGCATCAAATGTAGGATCTATATTTCCTCTACTCATAGTAACTGTCCACATTCCTTGTGGAGTTGTTGGGCTTGTTTGAGAATTTGTTAATCCATAAATAAAATTATTTATAACTATATATGTCAAATCAATATTTCTTCTACTTGCATGAATTGTATGGTTTCCTCCAATAGCAAGTCCATCTCCATCTCCACCAACAACAATTACTTTTTTATCAGGGTTTGCTAATTTTATTCCTGTTGCATAAGCTAATGTTCTTCCATGAGTTGTATGAACAGTATTACAATTTATGTATGAAGAAAATCTTCCAGAACATCCAATTCCAGAAACAACACAAACATCATCCATATTCCAACCCATTTTTTCAATAGCTCTAATTACAGCTTTTAAAATAACTCCATCACCACAACCCCAACACCATAAAGTTGGCATTTTATCAGTTCTTAAATATTCATCATAGTTAAAAGCCATCTTACATTCCTTTCACTTTTTCAATAATTTCTAGTGGAGATAGTGGTCTTCCATTTGCTTTAAATAAAGTATCAAAATCATCTCTTAGAGATACTCTTTGAACTTCTAAAGCAAATTGCCCCATATTTAACTCTGCAACTAAAACTTTTTTAAATTTATTCATTAACTCTTTTATTCTTTTAGCTGGACTTGGCCAAATTGTTTTTGGTCTAAACATTCCAACTTTAATACCTTCTTTTCTTAATCTATTAATTGCTTCAGTAACACCAAGTGAAACTGAACCATATGCAATAATCATAATATCTGCATCATCTAACATGTATTCTTCATTTAATTCTAATTCATCTAAGTGTGCATCAACTTTTTTAAATAACCTTTTCATTAAAGCATCACAAACAAGTGCATCTTCTGTCGGATGTCCAGTTGGTCCATGATGAAGTCCAGTAAAATGATATCTATAACCTTCAAACATAGGATTTAATACTGCTGGTTCATCTTCTCCAACTCCATAAGGTTTATAATCTTTTTTATCACCATCAAATCTTTTTCTATAAACTCTATTATTTTCAACTTCTTCCAAATCAGGAATAACAGCTTTTCCACTCATATGTCCTATTGTTTCATCCAATAAAACAAAAACTGGTTGCATAAATCTATCTGCTAAGTTAAATGCTCTTACTACCTCAGTATAGCATTCACTTAAATTTCCAGGAACTAAAGTTATAGATTTAACATCACCATGAGTTGGATTTCTTGCTTGTAAAATATCTCCTTGAGAAACTCTTGTAGGAAGTCCAGTTGAAGGACCTCCTCTCATAACATTTATAACAACTAAAGGAACTTCAGAGATATACCCTACTCCTAAATTTTCAGCTTTTAGTGAAATTCCAGGTCCACTTGATGCAGTTAATGCTCTTTTTCCTGACATTGCTGCACCTAAAGCTGTACAAATTCCAGAAATTTCATCTTCCATTTGGATTGAAACTCCTCCACGAGCTGGAAGCGCTGAAGATAGAACGTGCATTATTTCACTAGATGGAGTAATTGGATAACCTCCAAAAAACTCACATTTTGAATCAATTGCAGCTTTAGCTGCGAGTTCATTTCCTGTTGTAATTAATTCTCTTGCCATAATTTTCCTTATTTATCTTCATCTAATATTCTATATTTATTTTCAATTATTTTTTCTCTTCTTGTTTTTGCCTCTTCTGATAACTTAGCAAATTTAAATTCTTTTCTATCGGCAACAAAAATAGCAAAATCTGGACAAGCTAATTCACAGTCACTACACCCAATGCAAGATTCAGGATGAACAACAGTTATCATTGAACCTAAAGTAGAGTGAACTTCTTGTCTCATAGCTAAAACTCCAGCTGGGCAAACAGAAACACATTTATCACATGCTTTACATCTATTTTCATCAACCCAAACAGGAGTATTAGCGGGAGCTTCTATATTAGACATAATATATCCTTAAATATTTTTTTTAATAATAATGCGAATAATACAATAAACAATCAAAAAATGGGTTAAATTTTGAACTTTTTTTTCATATTTTTCGAAATTTAAAAGGCTTTTTAAGGTAATTTAAATTATTACTTATTAGAAAAATTTATATTAAAAATTTAACTTAGATTAAAAGTTTTATTTGAATAACTTAGATATAATTGCGTCAATTAAATTAAGGAATTTTTTTGGTTTTATATCAACCTGTAAATGGATATTGTTATAATAGTGATACACATTTTTTGTTCAATTTTATTTGTGAAAATTTAAAAAAGTATAAAAATGTTAAGGGTGAAGTTTTAGATATTGGAAGTGGTAGCGGAATTTTAGGACTATTAGTTGCAAAAGAGTATGAAAAAGTAAATTTAAATCAATGTGAAATTCAAACTGCATTTCAATTTTTTTCATCAAAAAATGCACAAACAAATAAAATAAATGCAACTTTGTATAAAGGTTCTTATAAAGATTTTGATTTTGATAAAAAATTTGATATTTGTATATCAAATCCACCTTTTTATCATAGTGATGTAATAAAAAGTGAAAATGAATCTTTAAAAATAGCAAGATATAATGACTCTTTACCTTTAAAAATACTTATTGAAAAAACTTCTAAAATTTTAAAAAATGATGGAAAGTTTTTTTTCTGTTATGACTGTAAACAATTGAATGAAATTTTACTTCTACTAAGTGAATATAAATTTAATCTTGAAGCTTTACAGTTTGTACATCCAAAAGTATCAAAAGATGCAACTTTAGTTTTAATTTATGCGAAAAAAGATTCAAAGTCTTTAACAAAAATATTTAATCCTTTGATTGTTTTTGAAAAAGATAATTTATTTACAAAAAATGTTGAAAATATTTACAAAAAATCTTCGACACATAGTATAAAGGTAAATTTTGAGTGATTTAATAAAAAAAGATGGATATAATTTTGCATTTTCACCAAGTGGTTGTAATAGTTGTAATGGAAACTGTTGTATCGGTGAAAGTGGCTATATTTGGATTAATTCAAAAGAAATAGAGACATTGGCATTACATCTAAATTTGTCTAGCGAAACTCTAAAAAATAGATTTTTAAACAAAATTGGATATAAATATAGTATAAAAGAGGTAAAATTAGCTTCAAATAACTTTGCATGTTGTTTTTTTAATTTAGAAAAAAAACAGTGTTCAGTTTATGAGGCAAGACCGATACAATGTAGAACTTTCCCTTTTTGGGAATATTTTAAAGAAAATGAACAAGAGGTATACAAAGAGTGCCCAGCTATAAAAAAATTATAATTTTTTGCTTTTTTTTAGCAACTATATTTATTGGTTGCAGTATAAAAGATACTAATTTAGAAAACAAAGAGCAATCTAAAAATTTTGCAAAAGTACAAACTAAAAATTTTGATTTTGAAAATTACTATATTATGTATGCTTTAGAATTAGAAGAACAAAAAATGTATGTAAATGCAAGAGATATGTATCTAAAACTATTTGAAAATACAAATAACTATGAATATTTTGTAAAATATTTAGCAATTACAACTCAATTGAATGAGTATGATTTAGTAAAAGAAAAAGTTTCAAAATATATGATAGAAAATATAAAAGAAGAAGAAATAATTTTAAGATTATATTCTTACTCTTTATTTAAATTAAATGAAATTGATGAAGCTATTTCAAATGCAAAGAAATTATCAAAAAAATATGAAAGTGCAATGAATTATGAGCTTTTAGGAACAATTTATTTGGCTAATAAAGATTTTAAAGATGCCCATGATAGTTTCGAAAATGCTTTAAAATTTGAAGATTCAAGTGGAATAATACTTACTTTAACAAATATTGAATTTTTTCAACTAAATGAAAAAGAAGATGCAATAAAAAGAGTAAAAGATTATATTCCAAAAAGTGAATATGATTTCAACTTATCACTTCAACTTTTAGCTTTTTATGAAAATCTAAATGAAAAAAATAAAATAGTTGAATTTCTAAAAGAGATGTTTGTTTACTACAAAAAAACGGATAATGAATTACTATTAAATAAAACAAAAGCACTATTTTGGAAATACATAGATAAAAATATAGCAATATCTTTTTGGGAAGAACAAAAAGAAGAAGATGAATTTTTATTAAATTTTTATAGATCAACAAACCAAATGCAAAAAGCCTATGATTTATTGACAAAACTATATAAAAATAGTAGTAATATTGACTTCTTGGCACAACAAGCAATTATAGAATTTGAAACAGCAAATGATAAAAAAAGTGTTTTAAAAGATGTTCTTTCAAAATTTGATTTAGTAATGAAATCTTCAAGCTACCATATCTATCAAAATTATTATGCTTATATTTTAATAGATTATGATATAGATATTAAAAAAGGGCTTGAATTAGTAAAACAAGCCTTAGAACAAGAGCCAACAAATATTGCTTATCTTGATACATTAGCTTGGGGTGAATATAAAGCAAAAAATTGTAAAGAAGCTTATTATTGGATGAAACAAATCGTTGATGAAGTTGGATTAGAAGATAGTGAAATAAAACTTCACTGGGAAAAAATACAGGAGTGCAAAAAATGATTTTAGATGAAATTATAGAAAAAACAAAAGAAGATTTAATTTTAAGAAAAGAAAAACTAAGTTTTGAAGAATTAGAAAAAAAATTAAAAACTATTAACTCAAAACCAAAAGATGTAAAAACATTTTTAAAAAGTACAAAAGAAGAGCCAATAAGAATTATTGCTGAAGTAAAAAAAGCAAGTCCAAGTAAAGGAATTATAAAAGAAGATTTTAACCCACTAGAAATTGCTTTAGAATATAGTCAAAATGGGGCAAATGCAATTTCAGTTTTAACAGAACCTCACTATTTTAAAGGTAATTTAGAATATTTATCTACTATTAAAAATAGTGTTTCAACTCCTCTTTTAAGAAAAGACTTTATTGTGGATAAATATCAAATAGCTGAAGCTTTACTTTATGGAGCAGATTTTATTTTACTTATTGCAAAAGCTTTAAATGAAAAAGAGTTAAAAGAGTTATATGAATATGCAAGAAGTTTAGATTTAGAAGTTTTAGTTGAAATTCATGATAATGAAGATTTAACAAAAGCTCTAAATTCAAATGCAACGATTATAGGAATTAATCATAGAAATCTTGGTACTTTCGAAATGGATATGGCTTTATGTGATAAGTTAATTCCTCTTATTCCAAAAGATAAAATTATAGTTGCAGAATCAGGAGTAAGCGATACTGAAGTTATAAAAAGACTTCATAAAGTTGGAGCTGATGCATTTTTAATTGGTGAACATTTTATGAGAGTTCCTTCAATTAAAGCTGAATTAACAAAATTTAAAAATACATTAAATTAAAATTTATAATCTTCTAAATACTTTTTTATTTTTGGAAGATTATCAACTCTACAAATCATACAAGTAGGAAGATTTGCAATATCTTTTGATAGTTTTGTTATATGTAAATCTTTTTCATAATTTAACTTTTTTATTATGCTAAGTGGTAAAATACTCTTACCCATACCAATTTTAATACAGCCCAATATTGTTTCATAATTTCCAAATTCTAGAACTTTATAATTCTCATCTAAAAACTGTTTTAAATAATTCTGTCCAAATTCATTATAAGCACAACCATTTTTAAAAGATAAAAAAACATTTGGAGATAAATTATCTTTTGATTCAACAACTGTTATTATTTCATCAATTTTATTTAAAATCATAAAATCTTCATTTTTTGGTTCACCACTTACAAATGCAATATCTACTTTATATTCTAAAAGTTTTTTTGTAATCTCTTTTGTTGTATCTGTTATTAATTCTAAACTAATATTTGGAAAATCTTTATGAATTTGGGATAAGAAAGGAATAATTCTAACTGAAGCATTTGATTCTGTTGAACCAATAATCAAATGTGTTTGTTGATTCATATTTTTCATTTCACTATTAGCTATTTCAATTCTTTTTACTATTTCTAATGCATAAGGATAAAGTTTTTCACCCTCTTTTGTTAAAGTAACTCCTTTAGGAACTCTATAAAATAAAATTAGACCAAGAGATTTCTCAAGTTGTTTTATTCTTGAAGTTATATTTGATTGAGCAAAGTTTAAATTAATTGCTGCTTTAGTAATACTTTTTTCTTTTGCTACTTCTACAAAAACTTTTAATAAATTAGAATCCATCACTTTTCCTTATATCATCAATCAATATTTTATATTTGACATAAAATCACTTTTAGTGATATTATAGCTGAGTTAGAAAAAAAGGAGATAAAATGCCAGTAATAAATATAAAAATGACAGAAGAAGATGGTGGAGCAACAAAAGAACAAAAAGAGAAATTATCAAAAGGTATAACAGAACTATTTGCACAAACATTTAATGGAAGAGGAGCCTCAACAGCAATTGTAATTATAGAAGAAGTAAGTACAGATAATTACTCAATAGGTGGTAAGACAATTAGTCAAATAAGAGCAGAAAAAAAATAGAAAGTTTTTAATCTTTCTATTTAGCCATCTTTTCTTTTTCAACTAACTCTTTATATAACTTAATATGTTGTTCAATCTCTTCTCTTGAAGCTTTTCTTCTACAAGATAAAAATCCATTTTTACCGTCAGCAATAGTAGTAGGAAAAACTGTTGCGTAAACCCAATAGTAATTTCCTGATTTAGTTGAATTTTTTACATATCCTGTCCAAACATTTCCACTTTTTACTGTTTCCCATAAACTTTTAAAGGCTGCTTTTGGCATATCGGGATGTCTTACAACATTATGTGGTTTACCAATCAATTCATCTACACTAAATTCTGCAATTTTACAAAAATCATCATTTGCAAATATTATATGTCCTTTTTCGTCAGTTTCACTAACTAAAAAAGAATAATCATCTAGTAATATTTCTTTTCCCATTATTATTTCCTTAACTTACTTTTTTAGTTTTTGCAGTTTGAACTAATGCTTGAGCCATATGTAATGTTTCATTTGCAATATCCGCAACTTTATTTGCTTCATGTGCATTTTCTTGCGTAACTCTATCAAGCATGGAAATTGCATCATTAATTTGTTCTATACCTTGTAATTGCTCATTTGAAGCAACACTTACATCTTGAATAATATCTATAGTTTCTGAAATAAGTTTATTCAAATTATCGTATCCTTTACTCATTTCATCAGAAATTCTTTTACCTTGATTTGCTTTACTTGTTGCATTTTCTACAAGTTCTTTTATCTCTTTTGCAGCTTCTGCACTTCTACTTGCTAGGTTTCGTACCTCTTGTGCAACAACTGCAAATCCTTTTCCTGCTTCACCTGCAGTTGCAGCTTCAACAGCAGCATTAAGTGAAAGAATATTTGTTTGAAATGCTATTTGATCAATTACACTTATTGCTTCATTGATTGCTGTTACTTGTGCATTTATTTCATCCATTGATACATTTGTCTGATTTGCTAATTTTTCACCTAAAATAACAGAATTTTTTACATCATTACTTAGATTTGCCATTTTTGAAGCATTTTGAGTATTATTTTTTGTTATAGAAGTTATCTCTTCAAGTGCAGCTGCTGTTTGTTCTAAAGAAGCTGCTTGCTCATTTGCCTTTGCTGCTAGACTTTCAACACTTTTATTCATTGTTGTGGAATTACGTTCTAAAAGATTTCCATTTTGTAAATTGCTTTTTGCATTTTCATTTAATTCTTTACCTAAATGATTAATTCTTTGCATTGTAAGTAACATTTTACCTTTTAAAATAGGATCTATATCCATTTGTGAACGATAATCATCTTGTGCATATTCTCCAACTATTTTAACTAATTCTTCCATATTTTTATTAGTAGTTGCTAACATCTGATTTACTACTCTTTTTAATGTATGAATCATAAAATTATTAGAATCTGCATGTATTTGTGAAGTATACATCCCTTGAGAAACTTTATCAAGAGCAATTACAACTTCACCTAAAACATGCATATCATCTTTTCTCATAACATCAAATTTTTCAACATATTTATTTAATTCTTTTAAAATTTGACCAATATCATCATTTTTTATATATTCAGCTCTTCTTATATGATTTGTTCTAAAAAATACAAAATCCATTAAATCATCAATATATGATTTAATTCTATCAATTCCACCAACTACTCTTTTTTGAGAGTTATAACTAAAATAAAACAAAGCAATTGCAAAAATAATATTTACTACAATGATTGACGCTATCTGATTTTCACTTAAAATAGCAACTGTACTAAGTATTATAAATCCCAATTGACCGATAAGCATATTCAGAAAAATTCTCATTTTTGTAGGCAAATTTACAAGCATCAAGGTTCCTTTTAGTAATTAAATTAAATTTTAGAAATTATATAATAATTTTAATAAAATAATCGAAAGAAGAGGGTTTGATAAATAGTGTAAATAAAAAGAATAAAGAGGGCTAAAAAAAAAGCTTACCATTAGATACAAAAAAGTGTATGTAAAGGTAAGCTTTATGGAAAAAAACTTAAAGAGCTGGCGATGACCTACGTTTCCACAAGGGGACCCTGCAGTATTATCGGCGATG
>NZ_MUXF01000009.1 GCF_003063295.1 Arcobacter lacus | reverse complement strand
AAAAAACTTAAAGAGCTGGCGATGACCTACGTTTCCACAAGGGGACCCTGCAGTATTATCGGCGATGAAGAGCTTGACTTCCAGGTTCGGAATGGAGCTGGGTATTTCCTCTTCTCTAGTACCACCAGCAAGTTAAGTAATAAAAGCAAATAAGTAAATATTTGATCTTATTACTTAACTCGAAGATTAAGTGTAAATAAAAGATAATGTTAAAGTCTAAAAAATTTCAAACACATATTAAGTAAAAATACTTAATAAGATAGTAAACCAAAGAATTGTTAAAATAAGCCAAACGTTCTATTAGTACTGGTCAGCTAAACGCCTTACAACGCTTACACATCCAGCCTATCAACCAGCTAGTCTTGCTGGGAACTTCAGGGAAAGTTAATCTTAGAGTTGGCTTCGAGCTTAGATGCTTTCAGCTCTTATCACATCCGTACGTAGCTACCCAACGATGCTCTTGGCAGAACAATTGGTACACCAGTGGTACGTTCATCCCGGTCCTCTCGTACTAGGGACAAATCTCTTCAACTTTCCTACGCCCACGGAAGATAGGGACCGAACTGTCTCACGACGTTCTGAACCCAGCTCGCGTACCGCTTTAAATGGCGAACAGCCATACCCTTGGGACCGACTACAGCCCCAGGATGCGATGAGCCGACATCGAGGTGCCAAACCTCCCCGTCGATGTGAGCTCTTGGGGGAGATCAGCCTGTTATCCCCGGCGTACCTTTTATCCTTTGAGCGATGGCCCTTCCACACAGAACCACCGGATCACTATGACCGACTTTCGTCTCTGTTCGACTTGTATGTCTCACAGTCAAGCTAGTTTATGCCATTATACTCAACAAGCGATTTCCATCCGCTTTGAACTAACCTTTGTAAGCCTCCGTTACTTTTTAGGAGGCGACCGCCCCAGTCAAACTACCCACCAGACATTGTCCTGATACAAGATAATTGTACGCAGTTAGTAACTCAAATATTCAAGGGTGGTATCTCAAGGATGGCTCCGACTCTACTGGCGTCTAGTCATCATAGCCTCCCACCTATCCTGCACATGAATATCCAAGCTACAGTGTCAAGCTGTAGTAAAGGTGCACGGGGTCTTTCCGTCTTTCCGCGGGTAGGAGGAATTTTCACCTCCACTACAATTTCACTGGATCCCTGGTTGAGACAGCTCCCATCTCGTTACGCCATTCATGCAGGTCGGTATTTAACCGACAAGGAATTTCGCTACCTTAGGACCGTTATAGTTACGGCCGCCGTTTACTCGGGCTTCAATCAAATGCTTCGCTTGCGCTGACATCATCAGTTAACCTTCGAGCACCGGGCAGGCGTCACACCTTATACATCCACTTACGTGTTAGCAAAGTGCTGTGTTTTTGGTAAACAGTCGGGAGGGACTCTTTGTTGCAACCTCTTTCGCTTTTTGAAGCAAGTTCATATACAAAAGTAGGCACACCTTATACCGAAGATACGGTGCTAGTTTGCAGAGTTCCTTAACCAGGGTTCTTCCACGCGCCTTAGAATACTCATCCCACCCACCTGTGTCGGTTTACGGTACGGGCAACATATAATAAACTTAGTGGCTTTTCTTGGCACGACAGTATCATCGATTCTCCATCTCCTCCGAAGAGTGTCAAGAGCCTGTAAGATCTCGGTCTAACGTTAAGCGGATTTGCCTACTTAACAACCTACGTCCTTCGAGCCACACTTCCATCCGTGACCTCGATTAACTCTATGCGTCCCCACATCGCGCTTATATGTTGGTATTGAAATATTAATCAATTTGCCATCGTCTACCCCTTTCGGACTCGACTTAGGTCCCGACTAACCCTACGATGACGAGCATCGCGTAGGAAACCTTGGGTTTTCGGCGTTGAGGATTCTCACCTCAATTATCGCTACTCATGCCTGCATGCTCACTTCTATCCGCTCCAACGCTCCTTACCGGTACATCTTCTACGCTGAATAGAACGCTCTCCTACCACTCAATTAAAAATTGAATCTAAAGCTTCGGTGTACATCTTAGCCCCGTTATATTTTCCGCGCAGAATCACTAGACCAGTGAGCTGTTACGCTTTCTTTAAAGGATGGCTGCTTCTAAGCCAACCTCCTGGTTGTCACAGTAACTCCACATCGTTTTCCACTTAGATGTAACTTAGGGACCTTAGCTGTTAGTCTGGGTTGTTCCCCTCTCGACGATTGATTTTATCACCCACCGCCTGACTCCTGTGATTCCACATATAGTATTCATAGTTTGATAGGGTTTGGTACCGCGGTAAGCAGCCCTAGCCCATTCAGTGCTCTACCCCCATATGCTACAACACAAGGCTATACCTAAATATATTTCGGAGAGAACCAGCTATCACGAAGTTTGATTGGCCTTTCACCCCTATCCACAAGTCATCCCAAGACTTTTCAACGCCTGCGGGTTCGGTCCTCCACTGGCTCTTACACCAGCTTCAACCTGCTCATGGATAGATCACTTCGTTTCGGGTCTGCAGCATCTGACTAATTCGCCCTATTAAGACTCGCTTTCGCTACGGCTTCGTACTTGACTTAACCTTGCCAGATACCACAACTCGCAGGCTCATTATGCAAAAGGCAGTCCATCACCCTGATAAATCATAGGGCTCTGAATGATTGTAAGCTAATGGTTTCAGGTTCTATTTCACTCTCCTCGCTGGAGTACTTTTCACCTTTCCCTCACGGTACTTGTTCACTATCGATCTGTAAGTAGTATTTAGGATTGGAGGGTGGTCCCCCCGGCTTCAGTCAAAATATCACGTGTTCCGACCTACTCAGGATACCATTAGAGCTATTGAGAATTTTAATTACAGGAGTTTCACCTTCTATGCTACACTTTTCCAAGTATTTCATCTATCCTCTTTAGTCTCATATCATGGTCCTACAACCCCCAATGCAAGCATTGGGTTTGTCCTAATCCCATTTCGCTCGCCGCTACTTTGGGAATCTCGTTTGATTTCTCTTCCTCTAGCTACTGAGATGTTTCACTTCACTAGGTTCGCTCCCCGTAGGGTAATATAATTCTCATTATATTGGGTTGCCCCATTCAGAAATCCCCGGATCAAAACTCTTTGGCAGCTCCCCGAGGCTTATCGCAGCCTAATACGTCTTTCATCGCCTCTTACAGTCTAGGCATCCACCATTAGCCCTTAATAGCTTATTAATAAATAACTCTTTCGAGTTATTTGCCTTTTAAAAGTAAATTAATACTTTTAGTTTGATAATATTCTTTGGCTACTATCTTATTAAGTACATTTTTCAATATATCTAATAATTTAGTTGTGTTCTATCTATGTTATATTTATCATTTTCATAATAAATATTTTTAAGATATGAAATTTTTTTTGTTTTAATTATTTAATATTTATAAAAAATCTCTTCTTTATATCTATTATTTAATCTTTACGAAAAAATTAAAGACTTTAACATTATGTTTTTAAATATCATTAGAAACTTACTTTCATAAGTTCTAATATAAATCTTATATATCTCTATATAAAACTTATATTAGAATTTATTCTTCTATAGTTTATCTATTAATAAGATGGTGGAGAATAGCGGGATCGAACCGCTGACCTCCTGCGTGCAAAGCAGGCGCTCTCCCAGCTGAGCTAATTCCCCAAAATCACCCAAAAAAATATTCATTTTTTTAGGACCCGATTCTAAGATTATTCATGGTGGGCCTATCAGGACTTGAACCTGAGACCTCACGATTATCAGTCGAGCGCTCTAGCCAGCTGAGCTATAGGCCCCTTCACCTATCTATTTCTTATTAGTTCTAAATAATCTTTATAAACTAAATATGTAATCAATCTTTTTTTTCATACTTTAAGAAACAAATCTTAAAGTATTTCTCTGAAAGGAGGTGATCCAACCGCAGGTTCTCCTACGGTTACCTTGTTACGACTTCACCCCAGTCGCTGAATCCACTGTGGAAGGTAGCTACTTTAGCATCCCCGCTTCGAATGAGTTCAACTCCCATGGTGTGACGGGCGGTGAGTACAAGACCCGGGAACGTATTCACCGTAGCATAGCTGATCTACGATTACTAGCGATTCCAACTTCATGTAGTCGAGTTGCAGACTACAATCCGAACTGGGAGGCATTTTTGAGATTTGCTCCACGTCACCGTATTGCTGCTCTTTGTATACCCCATTGTAGCACGTGTGTAGCCCTGGACGTAAGGGCCATGATGACTTGACGTCATCCTCACCTTCCTCCTACTTGCGTAGGCAGTCTCCTTAGAGTTCTCAGCCGAACTGTTAGCAACTAAGGACGAGGGTTGCGCTCGTTGCGGGACTTAACCCAACATCTCACGACACGAGCTGACGACAGCCGTGCAGCACCTGTATGCAAGTTTCTGCAAGCAGACACTAATCTATCTCTAAATCATTCTTACTATGTCAAGTCCAGGTAAGGTTCTTCGTGTATCGTCGAATTAAACCACATGCTCCACCGCTTGTGCGGGTCCCCGTCTATTCCTTTGAGTTTTAATCTTGCGACCGTACTCCCCAGGCGGTACACTTAATGTGTTAACTGCATTACTGCAAGGTCGAGCCTCACAACAACTAGTGTACATCGTTTAGGGCGTGGACTACCAGGGTATCTAATCCTGTTTGCTCCCCACGCTTTCGCGTCTCAGCGTCAATATTGTTCCAGTAGATCGCCTTCGCAATCGGTATTCCTTCTGATCTCTACGGATTTTACCCCTACACCAGAAATTCCATCTACCTCTCCCACATTCTAGATTAACAGTTTTCAAAGCAGTTCTATAGTTAAGCTATAGGATTTCACTTCAAACTTATCAATCCGCCTACACGCTCTTTACGCCCAGTGATTCCGAGTAACGCTTGCACCCTCCGTATTACCGCGGCTGCTGGCACGGAGTTAGCCGGTGCTTATTCATATAATACCGTCATTATCTTCTTATATAAAAGGAGTTTACGCACCGAAATGTGTCATCCTCCACGCGGCGTTGCTGCATCAGACTTTCGTCCATTGTGCAATATTCCCCACTGCTGCCTCCCGTAGGAGTCTGGACCGTGTCTCAGTTCCAGTGTGACTGATCATCCTCTCAAACCAGTTATGCGTCATTGTCTTGGTAGGCCATTACCCCACCAACTAACTGATACAATACAGGCTAATCTCTTACCAATAAATCTTTCCCTTTTTATCTTTTGATAAAAAGGAATATAAGGTATTAGCAATCGTTTCCAATTGTTATCCCTTAGTAAGAGGCATATTACCTATACATTACTCACCCGTGCGCCACTTAGCTGACAATTATAGCAAGCTATAATCCGTTCTCGTTCGACTTGCATGTGTTAAGCACGCCGCCAGCGTTCACTCTGAGCCAGGATCAAACTCTCCATAAATTATTTGATTAAATTTTTATCTAATCTTTATGTAGTTTTGAAACTGACATATTTTATAATTACTTAATTACAAAATTATCACTCATGTTTTTTTTCGAATAGACAAGAGTTTTACTTCTTGTTTTTTTTCTCTTTTT
>NZ_MUXF01000008.1:32717-94710 GCF_003063295.1 Arcobacter lacus | reverse complement strand
TGAAACTGACATATTTTATAATTACTTAATTACAAAATTATCACTCATGTTTTTTTTCGAATAGACAAGAGTTTTACTTCTTGTTTTTTTTCTCTTTTTTGTTTGATTAACATATTTAGTTTACAAAGATTACTTCTTTACAAACTCTCTTCTTTTAAAGATCGTAATTTGATTTTGAACTTCGTCTTGTCAAATTGGACGGGAATTATAATACCTTTTTCTTCTCTTGTCAAGAGTACTTTCCTAAAATATAGCTTAAATTTGCAAATTCGCGTTTTTTTATCAATTACACATTTATTTAACAATTTATTAGATAAAATCTCATTCACAAAAAGATAAATTTTATATCTTTTAAATTTAGGAGATTTATATACAATGAGTGCATCTATTTTTAGGGAATATGATATTAGAGGAATATTCGAAAAAGAGTTAAATGAAGATGTAGTAAAGAAAATTGGTTATTATTTAGCTAAAGCTTTACAAAAAAAAGTTCCAAATGCTGTTTATATGGCTGTTGGCTATGATGCAAGACTTCATTCTCCAACTTTGAAAAACTGGTTAAGTTCAGGAATAAACAAAGCTGGATTAAAAGTTTTAGATATGGGATTAGTTCCAACTCCTGCAAATTATTTTGCAAACTTTACTGATTTTGATGGTTTAAAATGTGATGGCTCAGTAATGATAACAGGTAGTCATAATCCACCAGAATATAATGGATTTAAAATTACTTTAGATAAAGATCCATTTTTTGGTGAAGATATTTATGCATTGGGAAGAGAAATTCTTGCAGATAATACATCAATAGAAGATAATGAAAAAACTATTTTGATTGATTCTAAAAATAGATATATAGATTATATAGTAAAAAGTTTTTCACACTTAAAACTTGAAAATAAAAAATTTGTTTTTGACTGTGGAAATGGTGTTGCTGGTGTTGTTTTAAGAGAAATTCTTGATAGATTAAATATTAAATATAAAATTTTATTTGAAGAACCAGATGGTAATTTCCCAAATCACCATCCAGATCCAAGTGATGAACACACTTTAGAAGATATAAAAAAAGAGTTAGCAAGTGGTGAATTTGATTTTGGATTTGCTTACGATGGTGATGCAGATAGAATTGCTTTACTTTCTCCAAAGTATAATTTTAAAGGAGATATATTAGCAATATTTTTCTCTCGATTCATCAAAAACCCTACGGTAATTGGTGAAGTAAAATGTACTCAAGTTATGTATGATACTATTAATTCTTATGGAAAAGCTATCATGTATAAAACAGGTCATTCAAATTTAAAAGTAAAAATAAAAGAGACAAAAGCAGATTTTGCGGCTGAAGTTTCTGGACATTTATTCTTCAATGACAGATATTTTGGTTATGATGACGCTATTTATGCAACATTTAGAGCTTTAGAATTAATTGACCAAAATTTTGATTTTGACAAAGAGTATGAAGCTTTACCAAAAGTTTATTCAACTCCAGAAATAAATATAACTGTAACAGAAGAAACAAAATTTAAAATAATTGAAGATTTAAAAAATGCTTTAACAAATCCACCTGCTGATTTTCCAAAAATCAAGGATATTATCACAGTCGATGGAATCAGAGTTATTTTTGAAAAAGGTTGGGGATTAGTAAGAGCTAGTAACACAACTCCAAAATTAGTGACAAGATTTGAAGCAGATACAAAAGAAAATGCGAAAATCTATGAAGAAGTTTTAATAAATCTATTTAATAAATTACAAGGAAAATAATATGAAAAATCCAATTAAAAAATGTCTATTCCCAGCTGCAGGTTATGGAACAAGATTCTTACCAGCAACAAAAGCAACACCAAAAGAGATGTTACCAGTACTTACAAAACCACTTATTCAATATGGAGTAGAAGAAGCAATTGCTGCTGGTATGGATACAATGGCAATTGTAACAGGTAGAGGTAAAAGAGCAATTGAAGATCACTTTGATATCTCTTATGAGTTAGAACATCAAATTAAAGGTACAAATAAAGAACATTATTTAACTGAAATTAGATCAGTTATTACAAAATGTACATTTTCATATACTAGACAAATAGAGATGAAAGGTTTAGGACATGCAATTTTATGTGGTGAAACTTTAATTGGAGATCAACCTTTTGCTGTACTTTTAGCAGATGACTTATGTGATGCTCCAACAAATGGAGTTTTATCTCAAATGGTTGAGTTATATAAAAAATATCATTGTTCAATTGTAGCTATTGAAGAAGTTCCAAAAGAAGAAACAAATAAATATGGTGTTATTGCTGGAAATGAAATTGAACCAGGAATTTATATGATTAAAGACATGGTTGAAAAACCTGAACCAGAAGTTGCTCCTTCAAACTTAGCAATTATTGGAAGATATATTTTAACTCCTGATATTTTTGATATTATAAAAGAGACAAAACCAGGAAAAGGTGGAGAAATTCAAATTACGGATGCACTTTTAACTCAAGCTAAAAAAGGAATGGTTTTAGCTTATAAATTTGAAGGTCAAAGATTTGATTGTGGAAGCGTAGATGGTTATGTAAAAGCAACAAATTACTTTTACGATAAATCAACAAAAAAAGAAAAGAAAGAAGCTGGTAAGAAATAATGAAAAATAGCCTATATTATCCTCAAGTATCATTAAGTGATGAGCAAATTTTTACAGAAATAAAAAAAGAGAGAGATGATATTGGGTACTACTCTCTTCCGTATGTTGATACAACAAACTTAAAAGCTAGACTTGATAGTCTAAGCTTTTCTCAAAAACAAATAGCAGTTATTGGAATTGGTGGAAGCACTTTAGGAACTTATGCTATTTATAATTTTATGAAATATAATAAACAGCATAATAAAACTCTAAAAAAAGAACTTTATTTCTTTGAAAGTACGGATCCTGTAAATTTAAATGGAACAATTGCTCAATTAAATTTAGAAGATACTTTATTTATTGTTATTTCAAAATCAGGGACAACAATAGAAACTATCTCTATTTTTAAATATCTTATGTCGATTACTAAAATTGATAAATCAAATTTATTAGTAATTACAGAAGATGATAGCAAATTAAATACATTTGCTAAAGCAAATGAAATAAACTCTTTTGAAATTCCAAAAAATGTTGGTGGAAGATTTTCAGTTTTATCAAATGTTGGATTAGTTCCTTTACATCTTGCTGGTTTTGATATTGATGAACTTTTAAATGGTGCAAGAAAAATTTCAACATCATTTTTTGAACAAAATGAACTTTATAACCAATTACTAAAAAAAGCAAGAACATATTATGAATATAAGGACATTTATAATGTAAATGCGATTTTTTCATATTCACAACTTCTTGAAGGTTTTAATAAATGGTATATTCAACTTTGGGGAGAAAGTCTTGGTAAAATTGATGTAAATAATACAAATCAAGGTTTAACTCCAATTGGACTTTTAGGACCAGTTGATCAACATTCATTTTTACAACTAATTGTTGAAGGTAAACGAGATAAAACTGTAACATTTATAAAAATTAAAGATTTTAAAGATGCTACAAAAATCGCTCCAATTACATTACAAGGGTTAGAAGATTTAGATTATATAAATAATCTTGATTTTAAAGAACTTATCAATCTTCAAGCAGATGCAACTATTGCGTCAGTTAAAGAGTATAAAAAAGATATTCCAATAGATTTAATTGAAATTGAAGAAATAAGCGAATATGAAATAGGAAAACTTCTATTTTATTATGAGCTATTAACTTCTATTGTTGGGAAATTTTTAAGAATTAATACTTATGATCAACCAGGTGTTGAAGGTGGAAAAATCATCTTAAAAGAGATGTTAAAAAATAAAAACTAGGGAAAATCATGGCAATTTTTGGAAAATATGAAGATATAAAAAATCAAATAAACAATCCTAAATTTGAAAAATCATTTTCATATATTCAAAAATTGCAAGATAAATCTTCAAAAGAGTATAAAAGCCTAGAAAATATAAAAATTGGTGACTGTAACAAAATAGTTCTTGATGAGAACTGTTTTGTTCTTGAACAAGCTTATGTTTCAAAAGATAAAAAAGATTGCTTTTTTGAGTCTCATAAAAAGTATATAGATATTCAATATATTTTTTATGGAACTGAGATAATGGAAGTTGAGAATATAAATAATCTTGAAATAATACAAGAATACAATGAGTCTTTGGATTATGCTAAACATGCGCAATCTATTAACTCTTCATCTTTATTAATTAGAGAAAATGAATTAGCTATTTTTTATCCAAGTGATGCTCATATGCCTTGTTTAAAAGTTGATAAAAATGAAAAAATTATCAAAGCTGTTTTTAAAGTAGCTATTTAAAATGGAACAGATATTTTCAAGTTTAATTCCAATTTTTTCTCTTATTGTAATTGGATATTTATTTAAAAAAATAAGCTTTCCCTCTCACGAATTTTGGCCAATGGCTGATAAACTAACTTATTATATTTTAATGCCAGCTCTTTTAGTTTTAACTTTATCTAAAGCAAAATTTGATGCAAATAGTATAACTTTTATTTTAGTTTCTATTCTTGCTATATTTATTACAATGATTATTTTGATGATATTTAATAAATTTAGTCCAACAACAAATGATTCATTTACTTCAATTGTTCAAGGTGGAATTCGATTTAATACTTATGTATTTTTAGCGTTAAGTGGCTCTATTTTTGGACAAAATGGTTTAATCTTATCAGCTATTATAATAACTTTTGCCATTCCAATTTTAAATATTTTTTGTATTACGATTTTTGCATTATATTCACAAAACAATAAGATTGATTTTATGTATCTTTTAAAATCTATTTTTAAAAATCCATTGATAATCTCTTGTGTTATTGGTGCTTTGATAAATTTTTCAACTTTACAAATTCCAATTAGTATAGGAAATTTACTTAAAATTTTAAGTAGTGCAGCACTTCCAATGGGACTTTTATCTATTGGTTATGCTTTAGTTTTAAAAGAGATAAAAAGTACAAAAAAAGATTTGAGTGTAAGTTGTATAGCTAAATTTGTAGTTTTACCTATAATCATCTATTTTTTAGGAAAAACTTTTCAATTAGATGAAATAATGATTTCTATTTTAGTTTTATTTGCTATCATGCCAACAGCACCAAGCTCATTTATATTAGCTCGTCAACTTAATGGTGATTTATCACTAATGACAACAATTATAACTGTACAAACTATTTTAGCTGGACTATTTTTAATAGTCTTTATAAAATATTTTGTCTAAATTCTAATTATTTTTCGTATCACAGAAATATCCAATTCCTTGCATATTTTTTAAAAAATCATCTGGTAGTTTTTTTCTTAAATTTTTTATAAAAAGTCTCATTGCATTTTGAGATATTATTACATCTCCATCTGATATATGACGCTGTATTTCTTCGTATCTCAATACCCTATTTTTAGATAAAAGAAGTTTTAAGAACATAGACTCTTTTTTTGTTAATATATATTCTTCTTTTTCATTTTTTACGATAGATTTTGCACTATCATAAGTCCAATCATTTTTTAAAGAAAATATTATCTCTTTTTTATGTGAATTTATAAATAATTCTAAAGCTTCATTCAACTTATCATGTGTAATTGGTTTTACAATATATTTTATTAAAAATAATTCTGTTGCTTTTAATAAATATTCTGTATTTGTATATGCTGAAGTTATTATCACTCTTGTTTTTGTATCATTTTGTCTTATTTTTTTTATAAAATCTATACCTGATTCATCATCCATTTTTATATCTGTAATTATTAAGTCTGGTCTATTTTCCATATATAATTTATATGCTTCTTTTGTATTTGAAGCAACAAATACATATTTAAAATAAAATTCTAATATCTCTTTTATATTATTTTGTATTCCAAGGTCATCTTCAACATATAAAACAGTATATACATTAAGTTTGCCAAAATTTTTATTCATAATTATCTAAATCCAAATCAGTAAAGATGTGTTATTATAACAAAGCATTATTAAATGAGGAACTATTTTGAACTACAACATAGAAAAAAATCTATTAAAAACCATTATGATGAGTTTTTTAGTAATCATGTCCGCCATGATTCTTGCTATATCATTTTTTTATTTGGAAAATACACAAGATAATTTGAAAAAACAAATGGAAAACTATGAAAATGAATATTATAAAGAGATAAAAGAGACTTTAAAAATGAGAGTTACAATGGTAACTGATATTTTAGATTATAACATTGCTTACTCAAATCTGACAGAACAAGAACAAAAAGAGTATGCAATAAAACTTTTAAGCAATTTAACATTTGAACAAAAAAAGAGTAACTATATTTTTATTTATGAAGTTGTAAATTTTGAAGGTGGTGATAACTTTGCAAAAATGCTAGTAAATCCTAATAGACCAGATTTATCTGGAAAATTTATATCTACAAATGAAGAAGATGTAAATGGAAAAAAGTTTAGAAAAGAATTTTTAGAAAATATAATAAAAACAGGAGAATCATATACTTCTTATTCATACAAAAAACCTGATTCAAAAAATCTTATTTATAAATTATCATATTTTAAATTTTATCCTAAATACAACTGGATTGTAGCAGTTGGTATTTATACTGATGATATAGAAAATGAATTAAATATAAAAAAAGAAGAACAAGAGCAGGAAATAAAAAAACAAATTTCACAAAATATAATACTTTTTTTATTATTTTTTATAATTGCAATTTTAATTTCAATGGCTATATCAAATGAGATTTACAAAATTTTAAAAGATTATAGACAAAAAGTCGATGAAAATGAAAAAGAACTAAAAATTTTAAATAAATCTTTGGAAGAGATGATGTCAAATATTGCTCATCAATGGAGACAACCATTAGCTGAAATATCTTCAATATTAATGCTAATAAAATTAAAGTATGATACAAATCGTTTAGATAAAGAGAGTATGAAACAAAAATTAAAAGAAGCAAATATGGTTTTAGAATATATGTCAAATACAATCGATGATTTTAGAGGATTTTTTTCTACAAATAAAGAAAAAGAAAAATTTTATTTGAGTGAATTAATTGATAGTGTAATAACTATCAATTCTACTGTTTTAAGAATAAACAACATTCAAATAGATGTAAATATAGATAAAAATATTGAATTAGAAACTTATTTAAATGAATATCAACAAGTTATTTTAAATATTTTGAAAAATGCAAAAGATGTTTTAATAGAAAAAGATATAAAAAAACCTCTTATAAAAATTTATTCTCTTGAAGATAAAAATAGTATTAGTTTAATTATAGAAGATAATGGTGGAGGAATTAATATAGAACCTTTAAACAAAATTTTTGAAGCATATTATTCATCTAAAAGTCAGAGTAAAGGAACAGGAATTGGGCTTTATATGTCAAAAATGATAGTTGAAAAAAGTTTAAAAGGAATTTTAAGTGTAGAAAATAGTAATTTTGGAGCTAAATTTAGTATTATTTTGGAAAAAGAGACTAAAAGTTAATCTCTTCTTTCAAAGTTTTATCCAAACATTAAATTTGGAAGCCAAAGCGAAATTGCTGGAATATAAGTTATCAACATTAATCCAAATAATAAAACTAATGTCATTGGTAATGAAGCTTTTATAACTTGTCCCATACTCAATCCTGTTATTCCACTTGCAACGAATAGATTTAATCCGACAGGTGGAGTAAGCATACCTATTTCCATATTTACAACCATAATAACACCAAGATGAATAGGATCAATTCCTAAAGCAACCCCAATTGGAAGTAATAAAGGAACTGTTATCATTACAACAGAACTAGGTTCCATAAATTGTCCCATTACTAAAAGTAAAATATTTACAATAAGCAAGAACATTAAAGGACTTACATTTGCTTCTATTATCATTTGAGTAATATGCTGAGGAATTTGCTCATCTGTTAAGAAGTGTGCAAAAATCATAGCATTTGCAATGATAAAGAAAATCATAGAACTTGTTTGTGCTGAATCTAATGCAATTTTATATAAATCTTTTATTTTTATATCTTTATATACAAAGAAAGAGATAAAAAATGCATACATAACACTCACTGCTCCAGCTTCAGTTGGTGTAAATATTCCACCATAAATTCCACCAATAACAACAAAAATAATTAATAATGCCCAAAATGACTCTTTAAAAGCAATAATTATCTCTTTTAAACTTGCCATCTTTTCTGCTTTAAAACCATTCTTTTTAGCTAAGATGTAAGTCATTATCATCATCATTCCACCTATCATAAGACCTGGAATTACTCCAGCCATGAATAGTTTTCCAATAGACTCATCAGCACTTACACCATATACAATAAATACAACTGAAGGTGGAATTAAGATACCTAAAGTTCCAGAAGTTGTGATTGTTCCAATGGCGAATTGTTCATTATATCCAGCTTGTTTAATAGCTCCATACATAACAGAACCAATAGCAGCAACTGTTGCAGGAGAACTTCCACTAATAGCAGCAAATATAATTGATGCTAAAATAGCTGCAATTGGTAAACCACCTGGTAAATGTCCAACTAAACTTTTTGCAAAGTTAATAATTCTAGAAGCAGCACTTCCTCTTGATAATAATGAACCAGCTAAGATAAACATAGGAATTGCCATAAGTGTATACTTATTTAATCCATCAAAAATATGAGAAGCTGTTCCCATTAAATCTAAATTTGTAAATAAAAATGCCGAAGCTAATGTACTAGCTCCTAATGCTACTGCAACAGGAACTCCTATTAACATTAAACCAAAAAGTAAAATAAAAAGTGTAGCTATAACCATAACTATTTTTCTCCTTTAATATCTTCTAAAATGGCTTCATGCTCACTAAATAGTTTAATTTTATCAGCATCCGTTTTATAAAGTTCAATAAGTTTTTCAACAACTCTATACGCTGCAAGTAAAAATGCAACTGGTATAACTAGCTGTGGAATCCACATAGGAATTTGTAAATCTACATTTATTTCACCAAAATCCATAAGGAATAATACAAGTTCATATCCAAAATATGAAATTAAAAGGAGATACGCAATAGATAATAAACTTGCAAAAATCAAAAATCCCTTCATAACAATAGGAGAACACTTCTCTATTAACAATGTAATAGAGATGTGCGCACCTTGTTTAAATCCATAAGCAGCACCAAAAAGAGCTGACCAGATGAAAAGATAGTTAGTAAGTTCTGCGGCCCAAGGAAGACTCATATCAAATATATATCTTAGAACCACATTAATAAATGCTAATAACACACCTAATATCATTCCATAAACAGCTATTGTTTGATTTATTGTCCCAACTATAATATCTAAAATACTAAAAAGTTTTTTCATATTTCTTCTTTACTTATTTTGTCTCAATAGCTTTTTTGATTAAATCTTCACCAATTACACTATAGAATTGTGGATAAATAGATTCCATAACTTTTCTCCATTTTGCCACTTGCTCATTTGTTAACTGATAAATTTCAAGTTTTTTTGTATCAGCTGCATATTTTTTTAATGCTTCCATAATTTTTGCATCTTCAATAGCAGTTTCTTTTCTTTCTAACTCTGTTGCTTCTTTCATAGCAAGTGCAACTTTTTCTTGTAAATCTTTTGGTAATTTATCCCAGAATTGTTGATTCATTACAACTAAATAACCTAAATATCCATGGCTACTTAAAGTAAGGCTAGATTGAACTTCATGAAATTTTTTTGTATAGAAATTTGATAAAGGATTTTCTGTCGCATCAACAACACCTTGTTGAAGTGCTGAATAAACTTCAGAGAATGGTAAAATTTGTGGATTTCCACCAACAGCTTTAAATTGTGCTTCTAGAACTTTTGAACTTTGAATTCTAAATTTTAAACCTTTAGCATCTTCTGGATTAATAATAGGTTGTTTTGAACTTGAAAAATGTTTAAATCCAGCATCCCAATAATCAAATGCTATCATTTGTTTTTTTGCATCTACATAAGATTTAAGTTTTGCTCCAACTTCTCCATCCATAACTTTATATAAGTGTTCTTTGTCTCTAAAAAGAAATGGTAAATCAAAAAGTTGAATTTGAGGTACAATAGATGGGAATTTTGATAAACTTGGCATAATTACTTGAACATTGTTCATAGCTAAAGCCTTCATTTCATCTCCATCACCATACAGTTGAGAGTTTGGAAATACTTGAACATCAATTTTTCCTTGAGTTAACTCTTCAATTCTTTTTTCTAAATAATCAGCAGCCATACCTTTTGGTGTGCTAGAACTTACAACGTGGCTAATTTTCATTACATAATCAGCTGCCATTGCTGATGTTGCTAACAGTGAAGCAGTCACAATTCCGACAATAGTCTTTTTCATAATTTTCTCCTTAATTTTTAATAGGCTCTGATTATATCAAAAAATTATGTAGCTATTATGTAAAAAAAGATATTTAAAAAATTTTTATTTTTATCTTTACAACTAAATTAATCTTAAAATAAAATATATAAATTGGCATAATAGTGCTACAAAATATTTATAAAATACCTATAATTTGATAAAATAGTTATATACTTAGCTAAATATTTTAAGGAGCAAAAAATGTTAAAAGAAATATTATTTACAAGTCTTGGTGGAGCTTTACTTTTAAAAGAAAAAGTTGAAGAAGAGTTAAAAACTCTTGAAGAAAAAGGAAAAATCAAAACAGATGATGCAAAGAGTTTCTTGGAGTCTTTAGAAAAAAAAGGAAAAGATGAAGATGAAAGAATCAAAACAAAAATAAAAGATATGTTTAAAGAAGTTTTAGATGAACTAGGAGTTGCTACAAAAGCAGATTTAGAGAAATTAAAACAGGATTTAAAATAAAAACTTTTTTTATATATCTAAAACTTTTTTCACTTTTTAGAATCTATTTAATTTTTAGATTTTTATTATCTCTTTTTTTACTTATTAAAAAAAGGGATAGCTTTTTATTTATTAAACCTTTAAAACCAAAAAAATTAAAAGAGACAATATTTTATTTGGGAGCAAGTTTTATAAAACTCGCTCAAGTATTAGCAACAAGGTCAGATTTTTTTTCAAAAGAGTATTTGGATGAACTAAAAGAGCTACATGATAAACTTCCAAAAATGTCTAAAAATGATTTTGAATCAGTTTTTAAAGAGTCTTTCAAGCAAGATTATTTTAAAAAATTTGACAATGAACCAATTGCAAGTGCTTCAATAGGACAAGTTCATATTGCATATCTAAATGATGATACAAAAGTTGCAGTAAAACTTAGACGTAAAAATATAGAAAAACAAGTAAGAGTTGATATAAAAATATTAAACTTTTTTAATAAACTTTTTAGACCACTTTTTTCATATTACACAAAAAATTCAATTGATGCAGTTATAAATGAATTTTCAAGTATGATAAAAGATGAAACAAATCTTACTATTGAACTTGAAAATCTAAAAAAATTCTCAAAAATCTATGAAAATAGTGGTGTTTTATTCCCAAAACCTTATGAAGAGTTTTGTAGTTGTAGTGCGCTTGTTATGAGTTTTATGGAAGGTTTTAGATTTGATGATAAAAATTCTTTAATAAAACATAATATTGATTTCAAAGAGATTATTTCAAAACTTATAAACTTTTATACACAACAAATGCTAATGAATGGATATTTTCATGCAGACCCTCATCCTGGAAATTTGCTTATAAATTGTAATGGAGATTTAGTTTTACTTGACTTTGGAATGGTTAAAAATATTTCTAATGATACAAGAGTTGCTATTATTGAACTAATTGATGGCGCAAATAAAGGTGATTTTGATACTTTTGTAAGAGCAAATAAAAAATTAGGAACTATTAGCTATGAAGCTCCTCAAAGTTTGATGGTTGAATTTAGTCAAAAAATGTTTGATATTTTTTCAAATGACAATTTATCTAGTGAATCTATGCAAAAACTAGCTTTTGAAGTTTTAGAAAGTACAAGAAATTTACCATTTAAATTACCAAGTGATGCAGTATATATTTTAAGAGTTAGTGCAATAATAGAAGGTTTAGGAACAACTTACATAGAAAATTTCAATGGAGTAAAAGATATATTACCAATTTTAAAAGATAATCTTCCCGAAGCTTTAGGAATAAAAACCACTATTACAGAAATAATTTTAGATGAAATAGAATCTTTACCTAAATTTTTAAAAAGTCTAAAACAGATGATTTCAAAAAGTTCAAAAGGTGAACTTGAAGTATTAATAAACAAAGATCAACTAGAATTTATAAAAAAAGATTTAAAAGAGTATTTTGGTTCATATTTAAAATCTTTATCATTTGTTTTATTTGGTCTATTTTTGATTTTTTATGATGAAAATCTAAAAAATATTGCTTTGATTTTAGTATCAATTGGTTTTTTAAAAATTCTATTTATAAAATAGATATATAAACTATAAAAAGGAAAAATTATGAAAAAAATGTTTAACTTTTTTGGAGTTATTTTATTGTCACTATTTTTTGTAGCTTGTAGCACAAAACAAGAAACAGATTTAAAAACAGTACAAAAAGTTGATTTACAAAAATATCTTGGAGATTGGTATGAAATAGCAAGATATGAACATCCTTTTCAAAAAGATTGTAAAAATGTAAAGGCAAATTACTCTTTAAGAGATGATGAAAAGATTCAAGTTGTTAATAGTTGTACAAAAATTTCTACAAATGAATTTAAAGATGCAAAAGCAGTTGCATATAGTATAGATGAAACAAATAGTAAACTAAAAGTAAGTTTTTTTAGACCATTTTATGGAGACTATTGGATTTTAGATTTAGATAAAGATTATAAATATGCAATTATTGGAACTCCATCAAAAAAATATTTATGGATAATTTCAAGAGAAAAAACTATAAGTAATGAGGTTTTAAATAAATTATTAGAAAAAATTACTAGTATGGGATTTGATAAATCTAAACTCATATATACAATCCAAGATTGATTTTTATTACTTTAAAAGTAATAAAAATCTTTAAAAACTTTTTAGTAATATTCCTATTATTAGGTTTAATGCTAAAATAGTAAGTAAAACTTTTAATATAATAGTAAATTTTTTACCATCTATTATATTTCTTAGTTTAGTTCCAACAAAACTTCCAACAACTGCTCCAATAATCATAGATATAATAATCCATATATAATCAAAAAATACAAATCCAAAATATATAAATACAACTACCTTTAAAAAATGAGTTATACTCATCAAAGCAGCTCCAGTTGCTACAACTTTATCTTTATCATTGTAATCTTTAAATAAAAGTGTCATTGTAAGCGGACCAGTAGCTCCAACAACCATCGAAAGTCCTGTTTGAAAAAAACCTGCTAAATAGTAGTTTTCATATCTTTTTATCTTTTCATTGAACTTTTGACTCCAAAGAGAAAGTAATATATAAACTCCAATAAATAATGGTACATATTCAAGTGAAATAAAATTTAATATTCCTACAAAAAAAGCAATTCCTAAAATAGAACCAATTAAAAATTTAGGTACTACTTCATATTGCACATCTTTATATCCAAAAATTGCTCGACTAAGATTACTTGAAACTTGTGTCAATCCATGAACTGGAATAAGTGCATTTACAGGTAAAAATGAAGGCAAAATAGCAATAAGCATCATTCCACCACCAATTCCAACAACTGCTGCAATAACAGAAGTCAAAAAAGTGATAACTCCTAAACCTAACTCCAACATAAAAAAATCCTATCTTAAAAATAATGCATAAAATACCAAATAAAGCCTTTATTATTGAAAAATAGTTATAATTATTTTTTTTAAATAGGAGCTTTTTATGAAAATATTACTAATAGTTACTACACTTTTTGCAAATATTTTATTTGCAAATTATAATTATATGATTCAAGATAATGGAAAAATAGATATGCATGGTGGAAAAAGTGAAAATCTAATAGATGAAAAAAATAGTTTATCAAATAAAGATTTCAAAAATATTGGTATAAATAAACCAACAACACCCAAAGCACCACAAAATCTAATTAAAGAAGATAAAAAAGAAGAAAAAAAGGAAAATTCTAAATAATGGCAAAAAGATATAAATTTATTTCGTGGAATGTAAATGGAATACGAGCAGTTGATAAAAAAGATGCGTTAAAATGGATAGATGAAATAGAAGTTGATTTACTTGGTGTTCAAGAAACAAAATCAATGAAAGACCAAATTCCAAAAACTATCTTTTCAAAAGAGTTCAAAACTCTATTTGCAAGTGCATCGGCAATTAAAGGAAGAAGTGGAACTGCTCTATTTTCTGATATTGAACCAACTTTTCAAAGTATTTGTGAAAGTGTAGATATTTTAGATGAAGGAAGGATAAACGAAGTTCATTTCAATTTAGCAGACAAAAATATCGCATTTTTTAATGTATATTTCCCAAACGGACAAAGTAGTCAAGAAAGACTTGATTATAAAATGGAATTTTATGATAGGTTTTTAAATCATTGCGAAAATCTAAAAAAAGATGGGAAATCAATCATTGTTTGTGGTGATGTTAATACAGCTCATACGGAAATTGATATTGCAAGACCAAAAGCCAATGAAAATACAAGTGGATTTTTACAAATGGAGAGAGATTGGATAACAAAGTTTTTATCTCATGGTTATATCGATACTTTTAGACTTATAAACGGCGATATAAAAGATAAATACTCTTGGTGGAGTTATAGAGCAAATGCAAGAGCAAATAATGTTGGCTGGAGAATTGACTACTTTTATGTCAGTTCTGATTTAAAAGATTATGTAAAAGATGCTTATATTTTAGATACTATTGAAGGAAGTGACCATTGTCCAATCGCTCTTGAAATGGAGTTCTAAATATAATTAAACACTATGTTTTTAATTTAAAGAATAAAGAACTTTTGAAAGGATATTTTTCAAATTTTCTTTTTCTTTTTTATCTAAAACTGAAAAGGTCTTTTCTATCATAGAAGCTTTATTATCCATAATTTCTTTTATTAGTTCTGTTCCTTTTTGTGTTAAACAAACTAGATTTTTTCTTTTATCATTTTTTACAGCGTCTCTTTTGATAAGTCCTCTGTCTTGAAGTTTTTTTAAAACTTTTGTCATTCCACCAGAAGAAAATATTAAGGCATCATATAACTCAGTTGGGGATAAAGTATAGTTTTCACCTTTAAAATATAAAGAGGCTAAAACATCAATATCTGTATGCAATAAGTCATAATTTATTTTTAAAAACTGTTCTGATTTTACTATCAAATCTTTATTTACCAAAAATAATGGCAATGATAATGCAAATATTGCACACTTTTCATCAATAGAACATCTTTCATAAAAGTCATCTAAATATTTTTTTTTCATGAAAGTATTATAACAAATTTTTTATTAAAAGTATCTTTCTAGCAAGATATATTTAAGTATAAAACAGATAAAATTTCTCTTTATTAAAAAAAAGGAGTTGTTTTTGAAAAAGATATTATTTATTTTTTTTATACCACTTTTTTTATATTCACAAAGCTTAGAAGAACTAGTAAATTTAGCTATTCAAAATAGATTAGTTGAGTCATCTAAACAAAAATTAGATGCACTAAAAGATGAATATAGAAGTGTAAAAGGTGGTTATTTACCAAAATTAGACCTAGGTGCAGGATATTCAATAACTGATGATGAAAGACCAAATGTTGCTCATAAATCAGGAAATGTATATGGAAGTGTAAATTATAATCTTTATGATGGTGGAAGAAAATATGATACTTATGATAGTTATGAATCATCTATAAAAAGTGGTGAAAAATCACTTGATGCTTTAAAAAATGATATTTCATTAACTGTTATAACTTACTATTTTAACTACTTATCATATATAGCGCAAAAAGATGCAAAATTAAAAGAAATCGAGCAACTTGATGCTCAAATGGAAAGATTAAGTAGATATTTCAATGCTGGAACTACAACAGAAGATGAAGTACAAAAAATTATTTCAAATGTGGAAGCTGCAAAAGTTGAACTCAAAGAGATTGATTTAGGTATCATCACAATTTTACATAATTTAGAATATATAACTGGTACAAAAGTCGATATTACATCTGGTTCAAATGTAAATGAACTTCAAGATGTAAAAGATGAAAGTGCAAGATTTGATATTCAATCTTTAGAATATGATACTCAAGCAAGTTTAAGTAATGCAAAGGCTGAAAAAAGTGGTTATTTACCAACTATTACTTTAGATAATACTTTTACATATTATGATAAAGAGTATAACCATGCTAATAATGATTTAGGAAATGATGTAGACCATCAAAATATCGCAAGTGCAAACTTAAAATGGAATATTTTTTCATTTGGAGAAACAAAATATAAATATGAAGCAAAATTCAAAGAGTATTTAGCTTCAAAATTAAATTTAGAATATGAAAAAAACAAAGCAAATGTAGATTTACAACTATCACTTAGAGCTTATGAAATAGCAAAAGCAAAAATAGTTTCAACAGAAGCTAGTTTAAAAGCTGCTGATAGTGCTTATACAATTATCAAATCAAAATATGAAAATGGTTTAGTTGATAATGTTGCCTTTTTACAAAGTTTAAGTGAGAAGTTTGATGCACTTAGTTTATATAGAGCTTCATTAAATGATATAGAAATAAAAAGAGCAAACATAATTTACCAAAGTGGTGAAAAATTAGAGGAGTACATAAAATGATAAAAAAGTCGTTAATTGCAATATCTTTCCTTTTTTTAGGATTTAATAGTTTAATTGCAGATGAAGCAAAAGCACCAAATGAAGCACCAGGTTTACCTGTTCAAACATTTACAATTACAAAACAAAATAATACTACAAATAAGACTTATCCAACTATTTTGAAAGCTTATGAACAAGTTGATGTTATAGCAAGGGTTTCTGGAATATTAAAAGAAAAACATTTTAAAGAAGGTGATTTTGTAAAAAAAGGAACTTTACTTTATAAAATAGAGCCAGATACTTATTTAGCAAATTTAAATATGAAAAAAGCTGAATATACAAAAGCAAAAAAAGATTATGAAAGAGCTAAATCATTAATTGCTACAAAATCAATTAGTCCACAATCTTTTGATGATTATACATACCAATATGAAAGTTCAAAAGCAGCATTAGATGAAGCACAAATAAGTCTAAACTATACAACTGTAACAGCTCCTATTGATGGAATTGTTGGTATAAAACAACATGATATTGGAGATTTAGTTGGAAGTAGTTCAAATAATTCTTTACTTGTAACTATTACAAATACAAATCCAATTCATGCTGAGTTTTCTTTGCCAAAAGATGATATGAATAAATATCTTTCTCAAATAAAAGAAAAAAGTGCAAAAATTAAACTTATCACAGATGGTAAAACTTATGAGAATGGAGAAATTGATTATATTGCTCCTGTAATAGATACAAATACTGATACTCTACTTTTAAGAGCAAAATTTGAAAATGCAAATAGCGAATTAATAGTAGGTAACTTTACAAAAATAGAGATTTCAAATCTATCTTTAGGAGATGTTTTTGTTGTTCCTGAAAATGCTGTATTAAAAACTGCTCAAGCAACTATTGTTTTTGTAGTTGATGAAAATAATATAGCAAAACCAAGACCAGTTGTAACTGGAGATTTAGTAAAAGAAGGAATGGTTATAAAAAGTGGTTTAAAACCAAATGAACAAATTGTAACTAGTAATTTTGCAAAATTAAGACCAGATACAAAAGTTCAAATTGTAAATAAAGAGAAATAATTATGATTTCTTCAT
The DNA here is from genome assembly GCF_003063295.1 of Arcobacter lacus. Lineage (NCBI taxonomy): Bacteria > Pseudomonadati > Campylobacterota > Epsilonproteobacteria > Campylobacterales > Arcobacteraceae > Arcobacter > Arcobacter lacus. The sequence continues at coordinate 76,966 of NZ_MUXF01000008.1, read as the reverse complement.
TTTTTATTAAAAACCCAGTTTTTGCTGGTGTTTTATCAATTATAATATTTTTGACGGGAATAATTGCTATGTTCAATTTACCAATTGAACAATATCCAAGAGTTTTACCGCCTCAAATTATTGTAAGTACTTCATATCCAGGAGCTAGTGCAGATACTATTGCAAAAACTGTTGCTGCTCCTCTTGAAGAGCAAATTAATGGTGCAAAAAATATGCTTTACATGAACTCTCTAGCAGAAGATAGTGGAAGATTAAGTATAAACGTATTTTTTGAAGTTGGAACAAATCCTGATGATGCAAAAATCGATGTAAACAATAGAGTACAAGCTGCCCTAGCAAAAATGCCTGAACAAGTACAAAGACAAGGTGTTGTTGTAGGTGAAAGAAGTCCAAGTATTTTGATGTTTGCAATGCTTCAATCTCCAAATAAAACTTTTGATTCAATTTATTTATCAAATTATGCTTTATTAAACTTAGTTGAATCACTAAAAAGGGTAAAAGGAGTTGGTGATGCTATGATTTTTGGAGCAAAAGATTACTCTATTAGAATCTGGATGGATCCATTAAAATTATCAAAATATTCACTTGCTACAACTGATGTTATAACAGCAATTAAAGAACAAAATAATCAATATGCAGCTGGAAAAATTGCTTCTGAACCAATTGCTCAAAAACAGATGTATACATATACAATTAGAACTCCTCAAAGGTTTGAAAATCCTGAACAATTTGGAAATATTGTAATTAGATCAAATGAAGATGGAAGTAGTTTAAGATTAAAAGATATCGCAACTGTTGAGCTTGGAGCTAGTGATTATAGTGTTACAACAAGACTAAATAATGCACCTTCAATTCCTATTGGAGTATTTTTACAAAGTGGAGCTAACTCACTTGAAACTGCTGATGCAATAAAAAAAGCTTTAGAAGATGCAAGTAAAAGTTTCCCTGAAGATATGACATATAGTATCCCTTATGATAGTACAGATTTTATTACAGCTTCAATTCACGAAGTTGTTAAAACGTTCGTTGAAGCTTTAGCACTTGTTATTTTGATTATTTTCTTATTCTTACAAAGCTGGAGAGCGACTATTATTCCTTTTATTGCGGTTCCAGTATCAATAGTTGGTGCATTTGCAGGAATGTATGCTTTAGGATTTAGTATTAACTTACTAACTCTATTTGGTTTAGTTCTTGCTATTGGTATCGTTGTTGATGATGCTATTATCGTTATTGAAAATATCGAAAGGCACATGGAAGAAGGAAAAACTCCTAAAGAAGCTGCATTTATTGCTATGAAAGAGGTAACTGGAGCTTTAATTGCTATTATTTTAGTTTTAGGTGCTGTATTTATTCCTGTTGCATTTATGGGTGGATTAAGTGGAGAAATGTATAGACAGTTTGCCATAACAATTGTTATTTCTGTTGTTATTTCTGGATTCGTTGCTTTAACTTTAACTCCAGCTCTTTGTGTAAAAGTATTAAAAAACAAAAAACATGAACCAAAAGGTTTTTTCAAATGGTTCAATGATTCTTTTGCAAAAGCTACACAAGGGTATTCAGTAATAGTTAAAAAAAGTATTAGATTTTCTTTAATTTCTGTTTTATTATATGCTGGATTATTATTTATATCTTGGGATATGTTTAAGTCTATGAAAACTGGACTTCTTCCTGATGAAGATCAAGGAACAATCTTTGTATTTGGATTTAACCCTCCTGGATACTCTATGTCAAAATCTTTAGAGTTAAGTGAAGAGATAAATAAAATTATTGCAGAAGATCCAAGTGTAAATAATATAATTACTCTTGCTGGATATGACTTTACAACTTCGGCACAAAGAAGTCATACAGTTGCAACAATTATTAAATTAAAAGATTGGAGTAAAAGACCAAATCCTGAGCAAGAAGCACAAGCACTTTTAGCAAAATTTAGTAAACAACTAATGGGAACAACAGAAGGTTTCTCTTTTGCCGTTGTACCACCTCCAATTATGGGGATGAGTGTTACAGGTGGATTTGATATGTATGTTCAAGATAGAAAAGGTGGAACTATTGAAGATTTAGGAAAAATTGTAAATCAAATAGTTGAAAAAGCCAAAACTAGACCTGAATTAATGGGAGTAAGAACTGCACTTGCTGCTAATATTCCACAATTTCAAATTGATGTAGATACTGAAAAAGCTAAAGCAAAAGGTGTAAGTTTAAGTGATATTTATAGCACTATAAATGCAACTTTTGGAAGTTATTATGTAAATGATTTTTCTTTATATGGAAGAACTTATAAAGTTAATTTACAAGCTAAAGATGAATTTAGAAATAATGTTGATGATTTCCAATATGTTTATGTTAGATCAGATAAAGGTGAGCTTTTACCAATTAATTCATTTATAAACTATAAAAAAGTTGTTGGAGCTGATATCGTAGAAAGATTTAACCTTTTCCAAGCAGCAAAAGTTTCAGGACAACCAGCAGCTGGATATAGTTCTGGAGATTCATTAAGAGCTATTGAAGAAGTTGCAAATGAAGTTTTACCAGAAGGTTATACAATCAGCTGGACAGGAACTGCTTATCAAGAAAAACAAATTGGTGGAAGTTCTGCTCAAGCATTTATTTTTGGTATTGTTTTTCTGTTCTTAATTCTTTGTGCACTTTATGAAAGATGGTTATTACCACTTTCTGTTGTATTAGCAGTACCATTTGCAATTTTTGGAGCAATACTTGCTACAAATATAAGAAGCTTAGACAATAATATCTATTTCCAAATTGGACTTCTTGTTCTTGCAGGACTTGCGGCTAAAAATGCAATTTTAATTGTAGAGTTTGCTATTCAAAAACAAAAAGAAGGTATAAAATTGGTTGATGCGGCACTTGAAGCTGCTAAAGTAAGACTTAGACCAATTATTATGACTTCATTAGCATTTACAGTTGGAGTTATGCCACTTGCTATTAGTAGTGGAGCTGGAGCTGCAAGTAAACACTCTATTGGAACTGGAGTTGTAGGAGGAATGTTAACTGCTACATTTATAGCAATTTTATTTATTCCACTATTCTTCGTTTTAATTTCAAGACTTAGTGGTCATAAAGATGACGAAGTTCTAACAAATAAAGAAGAGGAATAATCCTCTTTTTTATTTTAAAAAAGGATTTATATTTATTTTAAATATAACATCCTTTGCCTCTTTAAAAGACTCTTTTGTAATTACCTCATTTATAGAAATAAAATTTTGCCAATAAGTTGAAATAAACCAATTTAATTTTGCAGATAATAAAATCTCATCTTCACTCATTTGTTTAAAAATATCTTTTGAAATAAAATACTCTATCAACATTTTTATTTGGCTAATTCTAAGGTTTTGTCTTTGAATAAAAATCTCTTTAAACTTAGGCAAAGTTGAGAGTAAAACAGATGAATCTCTCATAAGAAATCTATAATCCCAAAAAATATCTAAATATAAATCATACATTTTTGATAACTCTTCTAAAGGATTTTGGCTATTTAATATCTTTTCAAAGCTATTTAAACTCTCAAATTTTTCAATCATCTCTTCATAAATATCAATAATAATATCTTCTTTATTTTTATAATGATAATACAAGTTTCCCGTAGAAATTTTTGCACAAAGTGCAATATGATTTGTAGTAATTGAAAATGTATCTTTTTCATTAAACAAATCTAAGGCATATTTTTTTATCTTTTTTTTACTTACTGACTCTTTTTTCATACTTGATTATACTTATTTTTAACTTTTCAAATAATTATTAGAGTATTTACTCTAATTTTAAGCTATAAATAATTTATATAAATATAAAATTTTCTATCACAAAGGAGTTAATATGAAACTAGCACCTCCTGGTTCAGGTTTACCAAATCTTGAAAAACTTTTTATAAAAAACGTTTTAGTTCCATCAATAAGAATCCTAATAACTTGGGATATAGCTCTATTTTTATTACAAAGAGAATTAAGAATTATTGATAAGTTATTAAAACCTATTGATAAGAACTTACTAACAGAAAAAACACTTATAGATAGAACTTTTGCCATAGAAGATGATACAAGACAATTTTCAATAAATATGGTTTTAGAACATTTAGAAATTGCAGGAAATAAAGTCAAAAATGTTATTGAAACTTTAAGTTTGGAAAAAGAGTTTGAAGAAGAGATAAAAATAGAAAATGTAAAACCAAAACACAATGTTGAAAATCAATATGAAAGTTTTAAGAAGTTCTATGAAGAGTATATTTCATTTATAAAAGCTTTAGATAAAAAACAATCAAAAATGAAGAAAAAACACCCTTGGTTTATAGAATTTAATAATTACGATTGGAGTGTTTTTATGTTTATGCATACATTTATACATAGAAGACAAATCGAAGCAATAATAAAGGAACTAAAATGAGTAAAAATTCAATAGGAACAATATTTAGAATAGTCTTAATATTTTTTTCATTAGTTAGTTTTTGGCTTGTAACTCTTGCTATATTTTATTTCTTAGTTTCAACAATATTTAATATAGATATTAATTTAAAAACTTACTTTATTTTACTTTTTTGTTTTATAATTTTTAGGATGTTTTATCCTAAAAATGTTTTTGTTTAAATTAGTGCTTCAATCCAAGAAATAACTTGATTTAAAGTTTCGGGCTCTTTTTTTGAAATAAATACATAAGGTTTATTTTTTCTATTTTCCCTTACATCTTTCTCCATATCAACTAAATCTATATCAACATACGGAGCTAAATCTATTTTATTTACGATTAAAAGGTCAGAAAACAATAATCCTGCACCTTTTTTTCTTGGAATATCAGCACCTTGAGCAACATCAATTACATAAACATAATAATCAATTAATTCATAAGAAAAAGTAGCACTTAAATTATCTCCACCACTTTCTACAAATACAATATCTGGATTAAACTTCTCTTCAAGCTCAACTACTGCTTTTTGATTCATCGAAATATCATCTCTTATTGCAGTATGAGGACAACCACCTGTTTCAACTCCAAGAATTCTTTGGCTATCTAAATCAAGAGTTTTTTTTAGATAATTTGCATCTTCCGTTGTATAAATATCATTTGTTACAATTCCAAGACTATACTTATCTTTTAATAGATTTGTTAAAGTCTCTATTAGTGAAGTCTTTCCACTTCCAACTGGTCCTGCTATTCCTATTTTTAATGCCATTTTTTTCCTTTAAGTTGTAAACATCTTTGGTTCTAAATTTTTATGTGCAAATATAATCTCTTCAAAAAGTGGATTAAAATTTGTGATTTTGTTTTCTATATTTTTATAATCAAACTTTTCTAAAATCTCATCAATTTCAAAAAGCATTTTTTGTATTTCACTTGGTTTTATTCTTGATATTTTTAGTGTTGTAACAGCAATATTTATAAGATTTTTCTTTGTCCACATAACAATAAAATCATCCATTGAAATATCCATATCAAAAGCCATAGCACTTAATACAATTATCTCATTTCCAACGCAAGATTTATTCTCAATCAAAGAAAAATACTCTTTTACAATATCTTTTGTTACTAGATTTTTTATCTGCACAAAATAGTTTTGTCCAATATCACGTGAAGCTTTTGCAAACTCAAAAGTTAAATAAGTTCCAAGGGAATTATCAAGTTTTTTTAAAATGCCTAACTTCTCTTTTTCTAAAGCTTCATAAACTTTTTTAACATAAACAAACTCTATTTTAGAGTATTGGTCGATAATTAGATTTTCTAAATAGACTTTTAAACTATTTATATCTTTTATTTTCTCTTTTAAAATATGAGGCTCTAGTCCAAAAGAGTGAACAAATACACCTGAGGGAAAACTTCCATCAAGTATTTGCATAAATCTGCTAAGGCTTTTTAGATTTGTTTTTTGCATTTTAGTGGCTATGGTGTGCTTTTCCATTTGGTTTGAAATAACCTTTTGTTTTTTCACACTTTATTTTTTCATTTGAATAACAATCTTTGATAATATCACTTAAAGAGATATCATCTAAAACTATGATTTTAAACTCTTCAATCATAACTGGTTGATGTCTGTTTCCTATTTCATAAGCAGTTTTTGCAAAAGTTAAAGCATCACTAAACTCTAAAACAAAAATCTCATCAACACTTCGACTAACTTTTATTCCCATTCCATCTTCACAAACTAAAATATCATTTTCATGAAGATGGGTAAACTTAGCTTTTACTACTAAATTTACTCCTTTTTTAGTAACTGCTGTTAAATTTGGTTTTTGCATATCAAACCAAGATAACTCAACCTCATCACTAAAAGGCATATCTTTTTTAATTTCAACTACTTTTTTTATTACAGTAAATGTCACTTTTTTTTCCTAAAACATAAAATATCGTCTTGCCATTGGCACTTTTTCAACATAATTTGATTCTATTAGCTCTCCATTGATTTTTACATCATATGTTTCACTATCTATTTCAATATCACCTATAAAATCATTTAGTTTCATATCAGCTTTACCAATATTTCTAACATTTTTTACTGGTAATACCTCTTTTGAAATTCCTAGTTTATCTTTTAAATTTGAACTAGCTACTTTTGAAGTAAAAATTGCACTTGTTTTACTACTTGCACGTCCAAGACTTCCAAACATAGGTCTATACATATTTGGTTCAGGTGTAGGAATTGAAGCATTACTATCACCCATCATAGCAAGAGCAATAAATCCACCTTTTATGATAATTTCAGGTTTTACTCCAAAAAATGCCCTATTCCATAAAACTAAATCTGCCATTTTCCCAACTTCAACACTTCCAACATATTCATCAATTCCAGAAGCAATCGCAGGATTTATTGTATATTTTGCAATATATCTTTTGATTCTATTATTATCACATTTTTCATCATCACCTTCAAGTGTTCCTCTTTGTTGTTTCATTGAGTCTGCAACTTGCCAAGTTCGTATGATTACTTCTCCAACTCTTCCCATAGCTTGTGAATCGCTACTTGTGATTGAAATAGCTCCTAAATCATGTAACACATCTTCAGCAGCAATTGTTTTTCCTCTAATTCTTGATTCTGCAAAACTAACATCTTCAGGAATTTTTGGGCTTAAATGGTGACAAACCATAAGCATATCAAGATGCTCTTCTATTGTATTTTTTGTATATGGTAAAGTTGGATTTGTACTTGATGGAAGTACATTTGCTAAGCCTGCCACTTTCATAATATCAGGTGCATGCCCACCACCTGCTCCCTCACTATGGAAAGTATGTATTGTTCTATTTTTAAATGCCCCAACTGTTGCTTCAACAAATCCTGATTCATTAAGAGTATCTGTATGAATCGCAACTTGTACATCAAAATCATCTGCAACACTTAAACAAGTATCAATAGCGTTTGGTGTACTTCCCCAATCTTCATGAAGTTTTAATCCCATTGCTCCAGCTTCTATTTGCACTTTTAAAGCTTCATATGATGAACTATTTCCTTTTCCCATAAATCCAAAATTTAAAGGTAAATCATCAACACTTTGTATCATTTTACTGATATTCCACTCTCCTGGAGTACAAGTTGTGGCATTTGTTCCAGTATTTGGTCCAGTTCCTCCACCTATCATAGTAGTTACACCACTACTTAAGGCCTCGTTTATTTGACCTGGACTTATAAAGTGAATATGTGTATCTATTCCACCAGCAGTTATGATTTTTCCCTCAGCTGAAAGAATTTCAGTATTTGCTCCAATTTCTAAACCATCTGTAATATCATCACAAAGATTTGGATTTCCTGATTTTCCAATAGCTAAGATTTTTCCATCTTTGATTCCAATATCAGCTTTATAAATTCCCGTATAATCAATAATAATCGCATTTGTAATAATCAAATCAGCAACATCTACAGCCGTTGGACTTTGAGCCATACCATCACGTACAGTTTTTCCACCACCAAACTTACTCTCTTCACCATAAATAGTATAATCTTTTTCTATTTTAGCAATAAGTGTTGTATCAGCCAGTCTAAATCTATCACCAACAGTTGGTCCATACATAGAAGCATATTTTTCTTTTGATATTTTCATACTATTCTCCTAAAAACTTTGAAAGATTTTCCATAGCTTTTGCTTTTGTAGTCTCATCGTCTAAAAAGCCCTCAACCAAACCATTAAATCCACTCATATATCTACGTCCTGCAAAATCTATCAAGTTTACACTCTTTTTACTTCCAGGTTCAAATCTTACAGATGTTCCAGCTGGAATATCGATTCTTTTTCCATAAGCTTTGGCTCTTTCAAAACTAAGCTCTTTATTTACCTCAAAAAAATGATAGTGAGAACCCACTTGAACTGGTCTATCACCTTTATTTTCTATCTCTATTGTAATAATATCTTTTGAAGAGTTTAGTTCTATCTCTCCTTTATCTACAAGATATTCTCCAGGGATTAATTTGTTTTTATCATAAGGAATTGGATTATGAACTGTAACTAACTTTGTTCCATCTTCAAATGTCGCCTCAACTTGAACCATATACATCATTGATGCAACACCCTCTAAAACATCATCCTCTTTTAAAACTTTTGTAGCATCAACCATAAGTTGTGCAACACTTTTCCCATCTCTTGCACCTTCAATAATATATGAACTAATAATTGCCACAGCTTCTGGATAGTTTAGTTTTAAACCTCTGTTTTTTCGCTCTAAGGCTAATTTTGAAGCTGTATAAATCAATAACTTTTCTTGTTCACGATTTGTTAAAAACATCTTTTCTCCTTTTAAATGATTCCCATTAAAAAGGGAACCTACTCATAAATAACTACTTTTTCTAAAAAAGTAAACAAAAACCTAAAGGGCTTTTAGAAAAAAGCCTACTGTTTACCTAAATTAAATTTACTTTTATTTAACTCTTTTCTATAAAGTTTCCAAATATTAAAAATTTGATTTTTTAACTCAAACATATTATTTGAACTGATTACTCCAAGAATGATTTTTTTATTTTTAGTGTATGTAAAACTCTCAAACTTTTCCAAATAAATCCTATTTAAAAACTCTTCATTGTTTTTTGTTTTTATATAAATCTTTGCAAAAATAAAATTGCTACTGCTTTTTCTACTGATATAATCTTTTAGTTCATAACCTTTTACATCAAATTTTTCCATATACTCAATACTTTTTTCACAAAAAAATGAGTTTTTTATAAGCATATTTGAAAAATCAAAATTCTCAAAACTTCTTCCACGACTTAAAATATCTGTATAAAAAAAAGTTGAATTTTCATCGCTTTTTAGATTAAAAAACTGAATATAACGTGAATCTTTGTACAAAATCAACTCATCATTTATAAACTCTAAATTTGAGTTGTTTTCTAAAATAATATCTATTTTTTGAATTCCAAACTCTTTTTTGCTAGGATATATTTTTGTGGCTGATTCAGTTGTAAGGATTAAGTTTGAATTATCAAGGCTTAAAGATATTCTTATTTTATCTTTGGGAAAAATCCCTTCACCTATATTTAATAACTTTATATAGTTTTCATTATCGTTAAAATAATAATTTCTTGAAGGAAGTTGTAATTTTTCTAAAGAAAAAACCTCATCTTTAAAACTAAACTTTATACTCATTTTTATCCTAAAAATCGTTCTTAAATCTATAAATATTCTATCAAAAAAAAATAGATTACTTTTTTTTCACCTGTATAAATATTATATAGATTTTGTTTGTTGGATTTTGAAAAAACAACACTAAAGCAACACTTTTATTTTTTACATAAAAATAAATTTATTATTATTTTATAACTTATTTAGAGTTATTAATATAGAATATTTTAAGATATATTTAAAATAATGGGAAAAAATAAGTGAGTAAAGTAAACATTCTGAATAAATACAATGAAAATAAGAAGTTATATAATAATCTAAAAAACAAGCTAGTTGTTTTAATAAAAGAGTTACTTCTTGATGAAGTAAATTATCATTACATATATAGTCGTGTAAAAGAAAAAAATAGTCTTGAAAAGAAGATAGATACTAAGGCAGGAAAATACTCAATTATTGATGATATTACTGATGTTGTTGGTTGTCGTATAATTTCATATTTTGAAGATGATGTAGAAAAAATAGTAACTATTATAAAAAAAGAATTTGATATTGATGAAGAAAACTCAATAAATAAGAAATCTATGTTAGAATCCGATAAATTTGGATATTTATCCTATCATTTAATATGCAAAATTTCTGAAAGAAGATTATTATTACCAGAATATAAAAAATACAAAGATATAAAATTTGAAATACAAATACGAAGTATCTTACAACATGCTTGGGCAGAAATAGAACATGACATAGGATATAAAAGTTCATTAGGGATTCCAAAAGAATTAAGAAGAAAATTTTCAAGAATTGCCGGATTACTTGAAACTGCTGATGAAAATTTCTGTGAAATAAAAAAAGCAATTGAATCTTATGAAAATAAAATTGGAAATGATAAAAATGAATTACTTAAAACGGACTTAAACTTAAATAGTTTACAGCTCTTTGTAGAAAATCCAATAGTGATTGAATTAGATAACTATATTGTAAATGCTGATGGTCGAGCATTTTTAAATACAAAAATTGATTTAAATTCTTTATCTAGGTATTTAGATAGATTATCTTATTTTAATATAAAAACCATTGAAGAATTAAATAATTTATTAATTACGAAAAAATCTATCATAGAAAAATTCACTACTAAGTTTTTCCACTATTTAGAAGAAATAGAAGAAATAGAAGAAATAGAAGATGAAAATTCATTTCCAAAAGGAATCACATATTTTTATTTATCATATATATTACTATTAGAATTAGATAATAAAAAACTGCAAGAAAGCTATATTCATAATTTTCATAGCAATGATTTAGATTTTTTAGAATCTATTCAAGAAATATATGATTCAATCAAATAATTAGAATTTTTAATAATTTATTGATGATAATTTAAACTTTATTAAATTTATCATCAATAAAAGCAAAAATTTATATTCTTTAAACCGACATATACTTCTTAATAATCTCATCACTAAGTTGCCCTATTTCACCACTTGCAACCACACTTCCCCTATCAAGTACATAAAAATCATCTCCATGACGTCTTGCAAATGGAAGTTTTTGTTCAACCAACATAACAGTTATTTGCTCTTCTTTTGTAAGATAATCAATAACTTGTCCTATTTGCGCCACAATATTTGGTTGGATTCCTTCACTTGGTTCGTCTAGTATTAAAAACTCTGGATCTATACATAAAGCTCTTGCGATTGCAAGTTGTTGTTGTTGCCCTCCACTCAAATCTCCACCTTTTCTTTTTTGCATATCTTTTAAAACTGGAAACAGATCATAGATTTTACTAGGAACTTTTTTGATTTTATGTCTATTTGACATAACTCCTATTTGAAGATTTTCCAAAACTGTTAGTTGAGAAAATATCTCTCTTCCTTGTGGAACATAACCTATTGCAATACTTGCTCGTTTGTGGTCTGGAAGTTTTGAGATATCTTGGTCATTATAGATTAATCCTCCATCACGTATAGGAAGTAAACCCATGATAACTTTACTCAAAGTTGTTTTCCCAACTCCGTTTCTTCCCATAACACAAGTACAACAACCCTTTTTAAACTCTAAATTTAAATCCCAAAGAGTGTGACTTTGTCCATAATATTGATTTACTTTTTCTATTTTTAACATCACTATTTTCCTTTTAAATTGTCCCAATCTAAAAGGGACCTTACCATTTTTTACACTTTTTAACACAATTTATGAAAAATTGTTAAAAGTAAACAAACCCTAAAGAGGCAAATTAATTTGCCTTAAAATCATTCACCAAGGTACACTCGTCTTACTTGTTCATTATTTTGTATAGCATCCATACTACCTTCTGCAAGTACAGAACCCTCATGCAAAACTGTTACTTTTTTTGCAATACTTCTTATAAACTCCATATCATGCTCAACTACAACTACAGCATTTTCTTTTGATAGAGTTGTCAAAATCTCTGCTGTTTTTTCCACTTCTTGTGGTGTCATACCAGCAACTGGTTCATCTACAAGTAAAAGTTTTGGTTCTTGCATGATTAACATTCCGATTTCTAACCACTGTTTTTGTCCGTGAGATAAGATTCCAGCTTGGCTGTTATATAACTCTTTTAGACCTATTAGTTTCATAGTCTCTTCGATTTTATCTTTTTGTGTTGAACTAAGTCTTGAAAAAAGTGTTTTGAAAAATCTTTTATCATCTTTCATTGCAAGTTCAAGATTTTCAAAAACTGTATGATTGGCAAAAACAGTTGGTTTTTGAAACTTTCTTCCTATTCCTATTTGTGCAATACTTGGTTCATCCATTGAGAGTAAATTTACAGCTTGCCCAAAAATAACTTCTCCACTATCAGGTTTTGTTTTTCCAGTTACTACATCCATCATAGTTGATTTTCCAGCTCCATTTGCTCCAATAATACATCTTAGCTCTCCATAATTTATAGAAAAACTAAGATTATTCAAAGCTTTAAATCCATCAAAACTAACACTAACTCCATCAACGAGTAAAATCCTACTTCCTATTCTTAAATCGCCAATATTATCTTCATTTTTTAATTCTAATGGTTTCATTTTAAGCCTTTACTTTTGATTTCAATGTTGAAAATATTCCAACTACACCTTTTGGAAGATATAAAGTAACAATTACAAATAAAGCTCCCAAAGCATATAACCAAACTTCTGGAAGGGCAGATGTAAAATAAGAACTAGCTAAACTTACAACTATTGCTCCAATTATTGCACCATAAAGTGTTCCACGACCTCCAATTGCTACCCAAATAACAAGCTCAATAGAAAATAGAGGTGAGAAAACTCCAGGATTTATGATTCCAACTTGTGGTACATAAAGTGCTCCTGCAATTCCTGCTAAAACTGCTGATACAACAAAGATAAAAAGTTTATATTGTTCAACTCGATAGCCTAAAAATCTAACTCTACTTTCAGCATCTCGTATAGATATTACAACTCTTCCAAGCCTAGAATTAATTATAAATCTACAAATCAAATATCCCAAAGCCAAAGCTATAAATGTGATGATTAATAACCCTACTCTAGTGGTATCAGCTGATAAATCAAATCCTAAAATATCTTTAAAATCTGTCAAACCATTGTTTCCACCAAATCCCATATCATTTCTAAAAAAAGCTAACATAAGTGCATAAGTTAAAGCTTGAGTGATAATAGAAAGATAAACTCCTGTAACCCTACTTTTAAAAGCAAACCATCCAAAAATAAAAGCTAAAAAAGCAGGAACAAACATCACCATCAAAAAAGCAAATAATGGATTATCAAATCCTAACCAAAACCAAGGTAACTCTTTTAGATTCATAAATACCATAAAGTCTGGTAAATCTGGATTTCCATAAATGCCTCTATCTCCAATTTGACGCATAAGATACATAGCCCAAGCGTAACCTCCAAGAGCAAAAAATGCTCCATGTCCTAAACTTAAAACTCCTAAATATCCCCACACTAAATCAAGAGCAAGAGCTAAAAGTGCAAAAGCCAAATACTTTCCAAGAAGTGTTACTGTAAAAGTAGATATGTGAAAAACAGAATCACTTGGAATTACTAAATTACAAAATGAAACTACAAATACTACAACAGCAAGGATAGATAATACTATTCTTCCACCTTTGTCATTTTCTAAAACTTTTAAAATCAATGGTTGTTTTCTCATCTTCTACTCCTCAACATCTCTTCCCTTTTGTGGGAAAAGTCCTCTTGGTTTTTTCTGAATAAATAGTATTATGAATACCAATATAATAACTTTTGCTAAAACTGCACCTGCAAATGGTTCGATAAATTTATTTATTTCTCCAAGTGAAAATGCTGCTATTAAAGTCCCCCATAAATTACCAACTCCACCAAAAACAACAACCATGAAACTATCTACGATATATGCTTGTCCAAGATTTGGTCCTACATTTGTTAACTGACTTAAAGCAACTCCTGCAACTCCTGCAATTCCAGAACCTATTCCAAAAGTTATTGCATCTATATAACTAGATTTTATTCCCATTGCTCGTGCAATTGGTCTGTTTTGAGAAACTGCTCGAACTTTTAAACCTAAACTTGTTTTTTTCATCACAAACAAAACGGCTAAAAATACAACCAATGCAAAAATCACGATATAAAGTCTATTATATGTAAGTGATAAGGCACTATTTATCTCTAAAGCTCCACTCATCCAAGATGGAGTTTTCACCTCTTGATTAAGAGGTGAGAAAATAGTTCTAACTACTTGTTGTAAAATCAAACTAATCCCAAAAGTAGCTAGTAATGTTTCAAGTGGTCTTCCATAAAGATGACGAATTACAAGTCTTTCAATCAAAATACCAACTAAAGCACTTACAATAAAAGCAGCAGGAATTGCTATGATAATCGAATACTCAATTAAATTTGGCATCAACTGTTGGATTGTATATGTTGTATATGCTCCAATCATGATTAATTCACCATGAGCCATATTTATTACTTTCATAACTCCAAAAGTGATAGCTAAACCAATTGCGGCTAAAAGTAAAACACTTCCTTGAGAAAGTCCAAAAAATGCCGTTTCTAAAAATGAATATAAAGTTCTAATATTTTCAACATCTGCAAGTGAACTATTTGCAACTTTTTTCAACTCTTCACTAGATTCATCTGATTGAGAAATCTCTTTTAAAGTAGCAAGTGAATTTGAAGAGATAAAACTTCCTAAATTTTTTACTGCATTTAGTTGAGTTTCACCTGTATAATATTTTGCTTCTATGATATATTTAGCTTCAAATAAAATCTCTTTTACATCACTATCTTTCTCTTTTGATAAAGCTTTATTTATTATTTCTTCTTCGTCTTTTGAAACATTTTGTAAAATATTTTTTGCTGAACTTAATCTTTTGTCAATATTTAAAGAAAAAAGGTCAATCTGTGCAAGAAGACTTTTTATAACACTTCTTAATTTATTGTTTGTTTTTACTTTTTCTAAACTTGATTCTTTTAAAGATTCTAAATCTTTTCCACTAATCAAAGATTTTGTAAATAAAAAGTTTGCCTCTTTTTTTACTAAAACCAAAACATCTTTATCATCATTTTTGATGTATAAATCTCCATCAAGCATTTTTGTTAAAAGTAACACCAATCTATCATCTTCACTATAATTTGTAGCTAGATTACTTACAATACTCTCTTTTTCATTGAAACTTTTTGTATCTAAAGCTTTTATATCTTCTTCAAATGTTGAAGAAAATAAAGATGATAGGAGTAATAAATTAAGAAAAATTATTTTAAAAATTGAAATTTTCATTTTGTTAATCCTATGTAGATTTTATAAAGAAGAGTTAACTCTTCTTTATATTTTTATTAAAAATTTTGTCCTGAACATTTTTTAGTTTTTGTGTTATAGTTACCACAATTAATTGGAGCTGTCCAATCAGAAATTACATCTTTTGATGATGGTAAGAAATCAGACCAAGCATCACCTGGAATCTCTTTTTCTGTTGAGAATACAGTTTCAAATTGTCCATCTTCTTGAATTTCACCTATGAAAACTGGTTTTGTTAAGTGGTGATTTTTAAGCATTTTAGCTGTTCCACCTGTTAAATTTGGAACTTCTAATCCAATAATTGCTTTTGAAACAGCATTAACATCTGTAGTTCCAGCTTTTTCAACTGCTTTTACCCAAAGATTAAATCCGATATATGTTGCTTCCATTGGGTCATTTGTAACTCTTTTATCATCTTTGATGAATTTTTTCCAATCTGCAATAAATTTTTTATTTTCTGGTGTATCAACACTTTCAAAATAGTTCCACGCAGCTAAATGTCCAACAAGTGGTTTTGTATCAATTCCAGAAAGTTCTTCTTCACCAACACTAAACGCAACAACTGGAATATCTTCAGCTTTTATACCTTGATTTCCTAACTCTTTATAAAACGGAACATTTGCATCTCCATTGATTGTAGATACAACTGCAGTTTTAACACCAGTTGAACCAAACTTTTTGATATCACTTACAATTGATTGCCAATCAGAGTGACCAAATGGCGTATAATTAATCATAATATCTTCTTTTTTAACACCTTTTGACATCAAATAAGCTTCTAAGATTTTATTTGTAGTTCTTGGATAAACGTAATCAGTTCCTGCAAGAACAAATCTTTTTACACCCATTTCTTTCATAAGATACTCAACTGCTGGAATAGCTTGTTGGTTTGGTGCAGCACCTGTATAAAATACATTTTTAGAAGACTCTTCACCTTCATATTGAACTGGATAGAATAATAATCCATTTAACTCTTCAACAACTGGAAGAACTGATTTTCTTGAAACTGATGTCCAACAACCAAAAGTTACATCAACTTTGTCTTTTGTTAAAAGTCCTCTCATCTTTTCAGCAAAAAGTGGCCAATTTGACGCAGGGTCAACAACAACTGGTTCAAGTTTTTTTCCTAAAACACCACCTTTTTTATTTTGCTCATCAATTAACATCAAAACAGTATCTTTTAGTGTTGTTTCACTAATAGCCATAGTTCCTGAAAGTGAGTGTAAAACTCCAACTTTGATAGTATCAGCAGCGTGAGCTATCATACCACCTAATAATGCAGAAGTTACGATTGCTTTTGCAAATAATCTTTTCATCTAATCTCCTTTTTTTTATTTACAAAAGAAGTATAAAAAATAAGTGTTGTTTTAGTGTTGTTTTTGGTGATTGAGTTGAGATGTTGGTGTATAGATTTTAGACAAAGGATGTTTTTTGATTTTATTAGAAAAAATCGTAAAATATTTTATGATATAATCTTTCTTATGAAAAAAGAAGAAATACTAAATAAATTAAAAGAACTAAAACCAATATATCAACAAGAAGGCTTGGAAATAGTAGGTCTTTTTGGAAGTTATGCAAAAGATAATGAAACTGAATATAGTGACATTGATATAGCTTATAAATTAAACTATGAAGAGTTCTCAAAAAAATATGTTGGTGGATTTTCTAAACTTCTAAGAATCGATTCAATCAAAGATGAATTAAAATCAATATTCAAAAAAGAGATTGATTTTGTACCTGATTCAAATAAAAAAATTTTAAAAGATATAATTTATGTGTAAAGTAATAAATAGACTAGATAAGATTTTAGAATGTATTGAAAATATTGATTTTATTATTAATAGCAGTAATCTAAAAATAACTCAAGCAATAGAAGATAAAATCATAAAACCAGCTATTAGAATGAATATTATAAGAATTGCTGAACAGTTTTCAAAATTAAAAGATGATAATGAATTCAAAATACTAGAAAACTTCACAAGTGAAGATTTAAAAGGTATTAGTTCAGTTAGAAATTATATAGCTCATGACTATGATAGTACAGATGATAATATTATAGAAGATGTGATTAGATATAACTTGCCTATTTTTAAGAACATTATTGAGAGTATTAAAAAAAATATTCATGACTGAAGAATTAACTGATTTTCTAAATTCTAAAATGAATTTAGAATTGTTTTAGTTAAAAACAACAATAATTTTTCTAAAGATATTTTTATTGATATTTCTGATTCTCTAAAATTTATAATATTGGGAGATAAATTTCCAGAAGTTTATTTACCAACAATAAAAGAGTTATCTTCAAAATTAAATATAACCTACAAAGAATTACATTGGGAACATAATCAATATTTTTTATTATCTTAAGATATAGATTTTACTCTTTAAGTTTAATATTTTAAAAAAGGAAAACAAATGATAAAAACACCATTCTTAGCAGTTGATGGAATAATAAAATTATATGATGAAAATGAAAATTTTCAAGGAATAGTTTTGATTGAGCGATTAAATAGACCTTTAGGTATTGCAATTCCTGGGGGATTTGTGGATATTGGTGAAACAGTTGAAAATGCAGTAATAAGAGAGATGAAAGAAGAAACTTCACTTGATATTACTATTGAATCACTTCTTGGAGTTTATTCAGACCCCGCAAGAGATGAAAGATTTCACACAGCATCTATTGTTTATGTTTGTAAAGCTTATGGAAAACCTCTTGCACAAGATGATGCAAAAGAAGTTTATATTTATAAAAAAGACGAAATACCTCTTGATAAGTTAGTTTTTGATCATAAACAAATTATTATGGATTTTTTGGAAAAGGATTTTTATTCTTTATAAAAATCTATTAACTCCTGATATTTAAATTCATTTATCAAACTATTTACATAAATTTCAAATTCTTGAGATAGATTATAATCTTTTATCAAATTCAAAATTCCATCATTATCCATCAAAAAAGCTTTTTCTTTTAATTTCTTGAAAAACTCTTTAGGAATATTTTCTAACTCTTTTTCTATATCTATTTTCTCTGTATTTATTTTATTTTCATAAAGAAGTTCAATATTTAAATATTTTTGAAGTATTAAAAAAATTTCTTTTTCTTCTACTGGCTTTGCTAAAAAATCATTTGCACCACTATTTAATACATCATTTTTGTCTTCTATAAACACATTGGCTGATAATGCAATAATTGGAATATTTTTACCTTCTTTTATCTTTCTAATATTTAATATTGTTTCTTTTCCATCCATTCCTTCCATCAGAATATCCATAAAAATCAAATCAAGCTTCTCTTTTTCAAAAATTTGCAAAGCCTGAAATCCACTACTTGCTTGTACAGTTTTTATCCCATAAAAATTTAAAAGTTGAACCATAAGTTCTCTATTTTCTTTTATGTCATCAACTATTAAAACTGTTTTTAGAAAATTCTGATTTTCTATTCCAACAATATTTTTTAAAGCAATATTCTGTATTTCATTTTGATTTGATTTATTATAATTTATACTAAAATAAAACTCGCTTCCAACATCAACTTTACTTTTTAGATAAATATCTCCACCCATTAAGTTTATTAACTCTTTTGTAATAGAAAGTCCTAATCCTGTTCCTTCAACTGTATAGTTATCTTTTTTTATTTGTTCAAAAGGTTTAAAAATCTTTTCTTGATACTTTTTTGATATTCCTATTCCACTATCTTTTACTTCAAAAAAAAGTTTATTTTTCAATTCATATATACAAAGAGAAACAAAGCCTTTTTTTGTAAATTTTAAAGAATTCCCTAAAAGATTTATAAGAATCTGTTTTAATCTTTGTTCATCAGCATTAATATATTTGGGAATATTTTTTATCTCAATTTTAAAATCTAAATTTTTATTTGAACATCTAAAAGCAAAAAGTTCTTCTATCTCTTTTATTAAATCAAAGAAATTAAAATTTTTTGGATTTAGTTCCATTTTTCCTGCTTCAATTTTTGAAATTTCTAAAATCTCATTTATAATATTTAAAAGATGTTCTGCACTTCTTTTTATAATATTTAAGTTTTCTTTTTCAAGAGTTGTTTTTATAGATTTTTGTAGAATATTTGTAAATCCTAAAATTGCGTTCAGTGGAGTCCTTAACTCATGACTCATTCTTGCTAGAAAAATAGATTTTGCTTTATTTGCATTTTTTGCTTCTTGCATAGCTACTTTTATTTTGTGTTCACTTGTTATTAGATTTTGAGTATTTTTTTTAAAAATTTCAACAGCTCCTATCATATCACCTATTTCGTCATCAAATTTACTATCTTCTATATCAATATTCATATTATTTTTTGAAAGTTTCAACATCACCTTTCTTAATAAATCTAATGGATAAACAATTCTAAATAAAATTATAAAAAATGACATTAAAAATAAAATTATTGAAAATAAAACTATTGAATTTACATAAAATTCTAACTTTTGTACCGTAAATCTTGCTTCATCAACTTTTTGCTTAGTTCTTTTTTCAAAAGCTTTATAAAAATTATCCAAAGGCTCCATAATTCTTATTTTTGCTTCATGATAATCTTTTGAGTGCATCAGTTCTCTTGCAAGTGCAAAATCTGGTTTATCTTTTATAGTATAATTTCCATCTTTATCTAAAAAAATGCCTTTCATTGCATTCATAGCTTTATGTTCAAGTTTTGTTAAATCATCTGATTCATTTTGAGAAGTAAAAAGCATATTTAATTCTGATTCTGGGAAATTTGCATTTTTCATCAACTCACGAAGAGGTATTTTTTCTCCATCTAACTGTGGAATACTTCCATCAATTGATAAAAAATCCCAAAAAATTCCATTATATCTTTTAGGTCTTGGTAACTCACCATTTCGTATAGCTAAAACTGTTTTGTATTGTTCTTCAAACATAGGATTTGCTGTTATTACATAAGTTCGTGCCATTCGTGTTAAATCATCACTACTTTGTCTTAATTCATCTGCTAGAATTAAAGATTTATACTGCATATTATAAGCTTTTTCGAGTACAACGGTAGAATTTTGATATTTATTTATCACAACTGCAACACCAATAAATAAAACTGTATTAAAAATAAACAGTAACATAAAAAGTTTTTTTAATTTCAAACAAAATCCTAAAGAGTTTTTTTTTATAATCTTAACAAAGCTTATGATTATGAGAAATGAAACTTATGAATAAAAAATATACAATACTAATAATAGATGACAAAAGTGAAAATTTACACTACTTAAATAATATTTTAAAAGATAAAGATTTTTTAATACGAGCAACAACTGATGCAACTTTTGCTATAAACTCTTCAAAACTCAATCCACCTGATTTAATCCTTTTAGATATAAAAATGCCAACTCTTGATGGTTTTGAAGTATGTAAAATACTAAAAAATGATGGAACTTTAAAAGATATTCCTATCATATTTATTAGTGCTTTAGATGATACACAAAGTAAAGTAAAAGCTCTAAATGAAGGTGGAGTGGATTATATAACTAAACCATTTGAAAAGGAAGAAGTTATTGCAAGGGTTAAAACTCAATTAAAAATATTTGAAAGTAAAAACACTATTTCAAAACTACTTGAAGTTCAAGATTTTTTTCTAAAAAAAATAATCCATGAAATGAATACACCTTTGAGTATCATTGGTTTAAACATAGATAATTTAGAATCAACTTTAGGATATAAAGAGCAATTTGAAGCTATAAAAGCTTCATCAAAATCCCTTTCTTCTATTTACAATGATTTGTATTATTTAACAAAAAAAGAGAAAAGAACAATAGAAGAAAAAAGTATAAATTTAGTTAGATTTTTATCTTCAAGAGTTGCTTTTTTTGATGAAATGGCGAATATAAAAAATATTGATATAGCTTTGGATATTTATAAAGAGTTTGATATTTTTATGGATAGTTACGAACTTGAAAGGGTTATTGATAATACAATTTCAAATGCAATTAAATACTCTTTTGAAAATTCAACGATAGAGATAACTTTAGATAAAGAAGATGAAAACTATATCCTTTCAATAAAAGATGAAGGAATAGGAATAACTGATACAAAAGCCGTTTTTCAAGCTTATTATCAACAAAAAGATAAAAATATTGGTTTAGGATTAGGACTTAGTATTGTAAAAGAGATTTGTGACAAAAATGAGATAAAAATAGAGTTAAATTCAGAAAATAATAACACTGTTTTTAAATATATTTTTCCACAAAACAGAGTTATAAAAGGAGATTAATTTATGAAAATATTTTTACTTGAAGATGATTTTGCTTTAAATAAAATCATAAAACAATCTTTACAAAATCGAGGTTTTTATGTGGATAGTTTTACAGATGGATATAAAGCAATAGAATTAATCACAAATAGTAAATATGACTTATATATCTTAGATTTAAATGTTTTAGGATTTGATGGACATAAGGTTTTAGAATTTATTAGAAATAATGATTTAAATGTTCCAATTATTATGATAAGTGCAGAAATTGATATAGAAAATATCAAAAAATCTTACACTTTAGGTTGTAATGATTATATAAAAAAACCTTTTGATTTTGAAGAGCTATTTTTACGAATACAATATCACCTAAGTCACATAAAAAAAGATGAAAACAGCGATTTTATAGTAGATTTAGGTTATGACTTTTCATTTAATTTGATGGAGCAAACGCTACATAAATCAAACTTTGAAATAGAACTAACAAATAAAGAAAAACTTCTTTTAACTCTTTTAGTAAAAAACATAAACAACACTGTTACAAATGAAATGATTCACGAATATGTTTGGGATAGTAAAGAGATGGAAAGTGTTAGTATGCGAACAATCGTACATAAACTAAAAAAGAAACTAAAAAATGGAATGATTTTAAATTTAAGAGGAATTGGCTATAAACTTATTCAATGAGAAGAGAGCTTAAAAGCTTTCCCACTCATCATTATTTGTTTTTACGGATACTACTTTTGTATCTTTTTTTGATACTTCATTTTTTTCTATTATTTCTGAATTTGATTTTTTAGTTGTAATAAAATTCTCCTTATTTGAATTTATCTTTTTTGCTTTAACTTCATGTTTTCCTAGAAACTCTTTTTCATCTGCACTTGAAACAATTAGTTTTGCTATTTCATCCGTTATTACTGCAACATCATTTGTTTGATTTGCTGCTGCTGCATTTTGTTGTGTTTGTCTATCTAATTGTGTTACTGCATCATTTATTTGCTCAATTCCTTGTAATTGTTCTTTACTTGACATCTCTATATCTGAGATTAAATTTATTGTTTGAGAGATATTTTGATTTAACTCTTTATATCCATCTATCATATTTGTAGCTATTTGTTTCCCTTGATTTGCTTTACTTGTAGCATTTTCTACTATTGCTTTTATCTCTTTTGCAGCTTCAGCACTTCTACTTGCTAAATTTCGTACCTCTTGTGCAACAACTGCAAATCCTTTTCCAGCTTCTCCAGCAGTTGCCGCTTCAACAGCAGCGTTAAGAGAAAGAATATTTGTTTGAAATGCTATTTGGTCTATTACTGAAATAGAATCATTTATTAGATGAACTTGATTATTTATCTCATCCATTGCAACTGTTGTTTCATTTGCTAATTTCTCACCTTGATTTGCCGAAGCTGTTACTTCACTTGATAGTTTTGCCATTTGTGCTATATTTTGAGTATTATTTCTAATATTTGAAGTTACTTCTTCTAAAGCTGCTGCTGTTTCTTCTAAAGAAGCTGCTGCTTCATTTGAGCTTAGGTTTAACTTATCAACGCTAGATAAAAGTATAGTTGAACTCTCTTCTAATGTTAATCCGTTTGATTTATTTTCAACTAACATTTGTGTTATTGTTTCTACTAGATTATTTATACCAACTGCAACTTTTCCATTGTCTTGAATTCTTTCTTTAAAGTCTAGTTTTGCAAAATTATCTAAAACTCTTAGCACTTCATTTATATCTTTTGCTACACTATTTTTTGTACTTTCCAACATTTCATTAAAAATATTTTTTAACTCTTCAAGATTTTGATTTTCAGTTGATTTTTCTATTCGTTTAGTAAATTTACCATCATTTACTGCACTCACAACAGCTTTTACATCTTCAATTAATTTTTCATCTTCAATTATTAGCTTTTCCGTTTTTATTATATTTTTATTTATTACTTCTGAAATTTGAGCTATTTCATCTTTTGAAGAAGTATCTAATAATGAAGCACTTTTTGTCTCTTTATTCAAAAAGTTGAAAAATTCAAGTAAACCACTTTGTAATTTTTTAATTGAATTATTAAATGTTTTACTAATTGCATATGAGAAAAATAGTGTTATTAATATTGTTATTATTGTTATAATTACAAAAGTTTTTAAAGATGAAGATATTAGTGACTCAACTTCAATTTTATTTTTCTCAACAACTTTATAAGCTTCATCACTAAAGAAATCTATTATATCTCTCATAGATTCATAATCTTTTGAGTATGTTGAAAAATAAAATGCTCTTGCTTCCTCTATTTTTCCATCTTTTACTAAATTAAGTAATGTTTGAGTATTACTTTTTGTTAGATTATAGTATTTATCAAAATCATCAAATTCTTTTGATTTAGAAGATAATTCATCTTTCAAAAAACCTTTAAATTTATCAAATCTTTGTCTAATTTGTGATAAATTGTCTTCTACACCTTTTGTTATTAGCTTTTCAATTTGTTGATTATCTTTTAAATTCATGATTTGACTCAAAGCCAAATTTGATTGATAAGAGTCCCTATCTGCTTCTAATAATAGTGTAATACCTGTAAAATCTTTTTCTGCTAAAGCATCTGTGTTATCATTAATATCTTTTATATTAAAAGAAACTAATATACTACTCATTATTGAAACAACTATTAATATTAAAAATGCACCTATTATTTTATTTTTTATGCTCATTTTCTCTCCTATTAACTGGTATATTTATAATTATATAACAAAAAACCTCATTTTATACGATGCTATTTAAATGCTATAAAACAAGGATTTAATAGAGTTCTTTTATTAATAATATTTCTTAGAATTAAGATTTAAAATAACTTTATCATTACAAATTTTTAGTAATTTATTAAATACATTATGCAACTATAATATTAGAATGTAAGTTAACTCATAGTGAAATCTGAGGAATCAGAGGAAAAATTAAAAATTAATATTAAAAAGAGTTTTAAGAAAGTGAAAAGAGAAAGCCTAAAAGCTTTCCCACTCATTATCATTAGATTTAGAAGAAGTTATATTTGTCTCTTTTTTTGTTGCTGTTACTTTTTTCTTCTCTACTTCATGTATTTGTCTATTATTTGTTCCTACGTTTATATCTTTCGCTTTTACTTCATTTTTACCTTCAAACTCTTTTGAGTCTGCATCACTTACTATTAGTTTTGATATCTCATCTGTTATCAATGCTACATCATGTGTTTGACTTGCTATCATTGCGTTTTGTTGTGTTTGTCTATCTAATAGTGTTACTGCATCATTTATTTGTTCAATTCCTAGCAATTGTTCTTTACTTGCGTTTTGTATATCACTTATCAAGCTTATTGTTTGAGAGATATTTTGATTTAACTCTTTATATCCTTCTATCATATTTGTTGCGATACTTTTCCCTTGATTTGCTTTACTTGTTGCATTTTCTACTATTGTTTTTATTTCTCTTGCTGCTTCTGCACTTCTTGATGCTAGGTTTCGCACTTCTCCTGCAACTACTGCAAATCCTTTCCCTGCTTCACCTGCCGTTGCTGCTTCAACTGCTGCATTAAGAGAAAGAATATTTGTTTGGAATGCTATATTATCTATTACACCTATTGCTTCATTAATCAAGTTTACTTGATTATTTATTTCATCCATAGCAACTGTTGTTTCATTTGCTAATTTTTCACCTTGATTAGCTGAAGCTGTTACTTCACTTGACAGTTTTGCCATTTGTGCTATATTTTGTGTATTATTTCTTACATTTGAAGTTACTTCTTCTAATGCTGCTGCAGTTTCTTCTAAAGATGCTGCTGCTTCATTCGAGCTTAGGTTTAATTTATCTACATTTGCTAACAATACATTTGAGCTTTTATCTAATGTTAATCCATTTGATTTATTCTCTTTTAGCATTTCATTAATAATTGTTGCAAGCTTATTTATACCAAGTGAAACTTTTCCATTATCATTTTCTATTTTTGCTCTAAAGTCAAGTTTTCCAAATCTATCTAATACTGCCGTAACTTTGTTTATATCGATACAGACATTTTGTTTAGTAATTTCTAACATATCATTAAAATTGTTTTTTAATTCTTCTAAACTTTCATTTTGTGTAGTTTTTTCTATTTTCTTATTTAAATAACCAATTTTCACCTCATCAACTACTCTTTTTACATCATCAATTAATATATTATCTTGAAGTATCAAACTTTCAGTTTTTTTGATGTTTTCGTTTATCACTTTTGCCATTTCTCCAAACTCATCTTCTGAATCTATTTCTATTAGATGAGCTTTTTTCTCTTCTTTATTCAAGAAAGAGAAAAATCCTAAAAGACCATTTTTTATTATCGTTAGATTTTTATTTAATATTCTCATACTAATTAATATCACAACAATAATTATTGATAAAACAACTATACCAGCAATAATAGAGAAATACTCAATAAAGAAAGCTTCTTGTAAATATTCATCTTTTGGTGCAGTTGCTATAAATACCCAATAATTTTTTGTATCTCCAAATTCAATTGGATATACATAGTTATAAGAATCTGTTCCTGTTTTTAGATTTTTAGCAAAATATGAATTTTTTTCACCATTTTTACCTTTTTCAATTGCATTTAAAATATCTTCATTTTTTGTTAAATCTTTTATATATTTACCTACATTTTCTTCTTTTGGATGAGCTACAACTTTTCCATAATTATCAAATAGTGCTCCATATCCATTTTCAAAAAGTTTAATTTCACCTATTTTTTGATTAAAAAATGCTAATGAGAAATCTACTCCAACAGCTCCTATAAATTTTCCTTTATAATATACAGGAGAAGAAACTGTTGTTAAAAGTACATTTTTCCCATCAATTTGATAATTATATGGTTCTGTTATAGATACCTGTTTATTTTTATATGGTTTATTTATCCATTCTGATTCTAAGCTAAAATCATTTGAAGCTTCAATAGTAAAAGTACCATCACTATTTCTCACGACATAAGGTTGAAATACTCCATCTTTTGTATAGTAATTTGTTTTATCTGAACCATCATTTTTTGAATAAAACATCGTGCCATCTTCAAAAGTGAACCAAGCACCTAATAAAAATTTATTTTGATTTAGTAAATCTTTTAAATATTTTACTGTCCCCTCTTTTGAAAGTTTTTCATTATGTTCAATAGCACTTTCATATCTATTTGCAATAGTATTTGAAATAACAATAGCTTTATCAAGCGTATTTCTTATTTCTAAAGCATTACTTCTAGCCATTTCATTAACATATTCTTCTGATTGATTTTTTAAAGATTCAAAAGCATTTGAAGATATTATATATACCATCAAACTTAAAGAAATTGCCGTAATTGAAACTAAAATTAACAGTAGTTTAGTTCCAAAATTTAATTTTTTCATTTTATTTTCCTCTACCTAATTTCATAAAACATAAAAGTATTATATTTTATTTGGATTACAAAATAATTATATATTAATTTTTATTATATACATTTATTTTTTGTTCTTTAAATATACTATTTTATAATTTAATGCTTTTTTGATACAATCCCAAAATGAATTTACAAGAGAAACTACAACAACTTCCAAATGATTCAGGAGTTTATCAATACTTTGATAAAGATGGACATTTACTTTATATAGGAAAAGCAAAAGTACTTAAAAATAGAGTTAAATCTTATTTCAAATTTACTCCAAAACTATTACCTGCTGATAAATTAAGTCCAAGAATTTATAAAATGATTAGTGAAGTTGAAAGTTGTGAGTGGATTGTTGTACCAAATGAACATGATGCTTTAATTCTAGAAAACTCTTTAATCAAACAATTAAAACCAAAATACAATATTTTACTTCGTGATGATAAGACTTATCCATATATTTTTATTGATTACAATGATGATTTTCCAAGACTTGAAATAACAAGAAAAATACAAAAAAGCAAAAATATAAAATATTTTGGACCGTATTCAACAGGTGCAAGGGATATGCTTGATAGTATTTATGAGATTGTTCCATTAGTTCAAAAAAAATCTTGTGTAAAAGGTAAAAAAGCTTGTCTATTTCATCAAATTCAAAAATGCTTTGCACCTTGTGAAAATAAAATCTCAAAAGAAGAGTATGCAAAGATTATAGAAAATGCTTTAAAATACATATATAATAAAACAAAGCTAATTTCAAAACTAAATGAAAAAATGCTTCAATATTCAAATGATTTTAGATTTGAAGAAGCAATGACTTTAAGAGATAGAATAAAAACAATAGAAAAATCACAAATAAAAACTGGAATAGATTTAGCTACAAATGAAGATATAGATGTTTTTGCAATTACTACAAATAATAAAAAAGCTGTAATTGTAAGAATGTTTTTAAGAGATGGAAAATTAACCTCATCGAGTCATGATTTTTTAAAGATTGATAATTTTACACAAGAGTTTGATTTTGACTATGAAGAGGCTTATAAAAGAGCTATTATAAACTATTATGACAATGAAATTCCTCTTTTACCAAAAGAGATATTACTTGGACATGAACTTGAAGAAATAACAGAAATAGAAGAGTTTTTATATACGAGATTTAATAAAAAAATAAAAATTATAAATCCAAAAAAAGATAAGAAAAAAGATATTGTTCAGATTGCTTTTAATAACTGCGAAGAGCTTCTAAGACTTGAATCATCGAAAAATCAAACTTCTATTTATGAAGATTTAAAAGAGTTATTCAACTTACAAACTCTCCCATATATAATAGAAAGTTTTGATAACTCTCATATGATGGGACAAGCAACTGTTGGAGCTATGATAGTTTGGAATGAAACATTAAACTCTTTTGATAAAAAAGCTTTTAGGCATTACAACCTTGAATCAAAAGATGAATACTCACAAATGAGAGAGATGTTAATAAGAAGAGTTGAGAGTTTTGAAAAAAATCCTGCTCCTGATTTATGGATTATTGATGGTGGAGAAACGCTTTTAAAACTAGCATATGACATAGTGCAATCAGTTGGTGTAAATCTTGATATAATTGCAATTGCAAAAGAAAAACTAGATGCAAAAGCACATAGAGCAAAGGGTGCAGCAAAAGATATAATTCACTACAAAAATATAGCTGGTGAATTTAAAAATTTTAATTTACAAACAAGTGATAAAAGACTACAATTCGTTCAAAAACAAAGGGATGAAGCTCATAGATTTGCAATAACATTTCATAAAAAGCAAAAAAGAGCGCAAGATAAGCAAATCTCTTTATTACAAATCAAAGGTATTGGTGAAGCAAAAATTAAAAAGCTTCTTTTATATTTTGGAGAATTTGAAAAAATTAGAAAAGCATCATTAAATGAATTAAAAACCGTTTTAAATGAAAAAGATGCAAATACAATTTCAGACTATTTTACTAACTTTAAGGATTAATTTTGGCAAAAATTTTATTAAATAAAGAAAATCTATTTTACAATCTAGATATTATTTCAAAAAAAGCTGGCTCAAAAGAAAAAGTTGCAGTTGTTTTAAAAGATAATGCTTATGGACATGGACTTGTAGAAATTGCAACTTTAGCAAAAGAATTTGGAATAAAAAAAGCAGTAGTTAGAACAATAGATGACGCACTAAAAATTGAAAAAATTTTTGACTATATTTTAGTATTGGCAGAAAAATCATTTCACACTTATTCACATACTTTTCACATCGCACTAAATAGCTTAGAAGATATTGATAAACTACCACAAAATAGTAATGTTCATATAAAAGTTGATACAGGAATGCACCGAAATGGAATCTCTATTGATAACTTAGAAGAGGCAATTTCAGGGCTTTCTAAAAGAAAAATCAATGTGACTGGTGTATTTACCCACCATAGGGGAGCTGATGAACTATCAACAGATTTTTTCTGGCAAAAAGAGAATTTTTCTCTTGTGAAAAAGAGTATAAAAAGTATATGTGAAAAACTTTTATTACCTATTCCAGCTTTCCATTCTTGTAACTCTGCAGCACTTTTTAGAACAGAAAATTTTGATGAAGATTTTACGAGAGTTGGAATTGCAACTTATGGTTATTTAGATAATGCTGATGTTTTTAATTTTCCAGAATTAAAACCAGTTATGTCACTTTGGGCAAATAGGTTATCTACTAGAATTTTAGAAAAAGGACAAAGTGTTGGATATGGTGGAACATTTACAGCAACTGAAGATATGCTAGTTTCAACTTATGATGTAGGTTATGGAGATGGCTTTTTAAGATTAAACGAAAGAAAATCTTACACAACACCAAAAGGATATAGAGTTTTAGGAAGAGTATCTATGGATAACTTATCTTTAAATACAGATGATGAAAAAGTTTGTATTTTTGATGATGTAAGAGAGCTAGCAAAAATTCACGATACAATTACTTATGAAATAACAACTACTTTAAATTCAAATATAGAAAAAGAGATTATATAATAATTTCTTTTTTATAATTTTCCCAAATTTATATTTTATATATTACTAATATTTATTAATTTAATTAAAATTGACTATAATTGTAAGTAAAAATTAACTAAATCAAATTCAAATAAGGTCTAGCATGGATTTTCTAAAAAAATCAGTAATTGCAAAAGTAATTTTTGTATCAATTATTTCTATTGTTGTTTCTATGGGGATTCTAACTTTTTTAGTATCAAATAATACTTTTGAAGTAATGAAAAAAAATACTGAAAATACAGTACATAAAGAGATATCTTTATTAGTTGAAAATATCAATACATTCAATAAAGTAGCAAAAACAGGTACAGATACAATAGGCAATATATTTTTAGATATGCTTGATGGAATAAAAATAGATAAATCTCAAAACATAAAAGTTGGAGATTTACAAACACCTGTTTTATCAATAAATGGCAAAGTTTTAAACCTTAATTTTGAACTTGTTGATAAATTCACACAAATGACAAAAGGTTCAGTTGCAACTATTTTTGTAAGAAAAGGTGATGATTTTATAAGAGTTTCAACTAGTTTAAAAAAAGAAGATGGAAATAGAGCTATTGGTACAAAACTAGATATTAATCATCCTGGATATAAAAAAGTATTACAAGGAGAGACGTATTTAGGTAAAGCTATTTTGTTTGGAAAAAATTATATGACAAAATACATTCCTATAAAACAAGATGGAGAAGTTATTGCAATAGCATTTATTGGTTCTGATATCAGTAAAGATTTAGCTAACTTAACAGAAACAATAAGTAGCAAAGTTATTGGAAAGACTGGTTATTACTACATTATAAATTCGAATGAAAATGATCCAAAATATGGTAATTTTATTGTTCATCCAAAACTAAAAGATACTTCAGGATTAGAAATATCGGACAAAAATGGTTTATTTATTATAAAAGAGATGTTAAAAAATAAAAATGGAGAATTGACTTATCTTTGGAATGAAGGTGAAAAATTTGTAGTTTTTGAAAACTTTGAAGAGTGGCATTGGCTTTTAGTTGGTGGAGTTAATTCAAGTGAAATATTTGAAGATGCAAATAAGATTATGCTATTAATAATAACTTTATCTATTATCACTGTATTCATAATCTCTTTATCGATTTTTATAACTATGAAAACTTCTCTAAAATCACTTAAAAAAATAAAAGATGGTTTATTATCTTTTTTCCAATACTTAAATAGAGAAATAACTCATGTTGAAAAAATCAATATTGATTCAGAAGACGAATTTGGAGTTATTGCTAAACAGATAAATGAAAATATAGAAAAAATAGAAAAATCTATTGATGAAGATCGAAAACTTATAAATGAAACAATTGCTGTATTAGGAGAGTTTGAGCAAGGTGATTTATGCCAGAGATTAAATATTGAAGTTTCAAACCCAGCTTTAATGCAACTAAAAAATGTTTTAAATAATATGGCAAATACTCTTGAATCAAATATTGATAATGTTTTACATATATTAGAAGAGTACGCTCACTACAATTACTTAAATAAAATTTCAACAAAAGACTTAAAAGAACATTTATTAAAACTAGCAACAGGAGTAAATACTTTAGGAGATTCAATAACTGAAATGCTAATTGAAAATAAATCTATAGGTTTACAACTTGATAAAAGTTCAAATGTTTTATTATCAAATGTTGATAAATTAAATATAAGTTCAAATGAAGCAGCAGCTTCTTTAGAGCAAACAGCAGCTTCTTTAGAACAAATTACTTCTAATATTAGAAATAATACACAAAATGTTTCAAAAATGACACAATACTCAAAAGAGTTGACAAATTCTGCAGTAGAAGGTGAAAAATTAGCAAATCAAACTACAAATGCAATGGAAGATATAAATACTCAAGTAACAGCGATAAATGAGGCTATCTCTGTTATTGATAATATTGCATTTCAAACAAATATTCTTTCACTTAATGCTGCTGTTGAAGCAGCAACTGCAGGAGAAGCAGGAAAAGGATTTGCAGTAGTTGCGGGAGAAGTAAGAAATCTAGCAAGTAGAAGTGCAGAAGCTGCAAGAGAGATAAAAACAATAGTAGAAAATGCCACTTTAAAAACAAATTTAGGTAAAGATATTGCAAATAATATGATAACTGGTTATAAAAAGTTAAATGAAAATATTTCTAATTCTACTAAATTAATTTCTGATATTGAGAATTCTTCAAGAGAACAACTTTTAGGAATAGAACAAATAAATAATGCTATAAATCAATTAGATGGTCAAACTCAACAAAATGCATCTATTGCTTCACAAACTCATGAAATAGCCACTTCAACAGATAATATAGCTAAACTAATTGTAAGCAAAACAAACGAAAAAAAATTTGCTGAAAAAAGCTAAATAACTACTAAATTTGAATGGATTTTAAAATCCATTCAAATCTTTTTAAATCATATTAGATAATATCTCTTTTAATTCTTCTTTTGTAAACTCTTGTTGATTTGATAAGTTTTCTATAATTTCAGAAATGTTCTCTTTTGACAAATTAAATTGATTTAATCTTGTTGGTGTTCCTATTTTATTAAACCAATTTTCTAAAGCTTCTATTCCTTCTAATGCACTATTTTTACCAAAAACTTCTTTTGCAAATCTTATAAATTGAGCTTCATTTTGTTTATAATACCATTTCATCCAAGCTGGCATTACAACAGAAAGCCCTGCTCCATGAGGAACATTATAAAGTGCTGATAAAGAGTGTTCTATTAAATGATTTGGAAAAGAAAAATCTTTTGTTCCAACTGTTGTTGTACCATTTAAAGCATTTGTAGCTGCCCAAGCAAACTCTCCTCTTGCACTATAATCATCTTTATTTTCTATTAAAATTTCTGTTGTTTCAATAACTGTTTTTATGATAGATTCAACAACTCTGCTCATATAAGTGGGTTGAACTTTTGCAGTAAAATATCCTTCAATACTATGGGCGATAATATCAGAAGCAGAATAAACTAAATACTCTTTTGAAACACTTTTTTGAAGTTCTGGATTGATAATTGACACTTTTGGATAAATACATGAAGACCAAATAGATAACTTTTGTTTTGTTTTTTCATTTGTAACAACTGCATATCCATTCATTTCACTTCCAGTTGCGGCTAAAGTTATAATATCAAAAATAGGTAAAGCATTTTCTATTGCATTTTTACCACAAAAGAAATCCCAAACATCGCCATCATATAAAGTTCCAACTGCTATTGTTTTTGAACTATCAAGTACAGAACCTCCTCCAACACTTAAAACAGCTTCAATATTTTCTTTTTTTGCAATTTTTATAGCATCTTGGATTGTTCCTAAAATTGGATTACTAATAACCCCACCAAACTCTATAAACTCAATACTATTTTCTTTTAAACTATTTGTCACACTATCAAAAAGCCCATCTTTTTTCACTCTTTGACTTCCATAAACTAATAAAACTTTTTTTATATTATATGCACTAAGATATTTTCCAATGTTTTTTTCTTTATCTTTTCCAAACTCAATTTTTGTTGGATTATAAAAACTAAAATTTTCCATAATTTATTCCTTTATTATAATTTTATCTATATTTTCTAAAATGTTAAAGCATCAATAACATATCTATATCTAGCTTTTTTATCTAAAACTTTTTGCCAAGCTTCATTTATTTGTTCTGCTTTTATTATCTCAATTTTTGGTAAAATTTTGTTTGTTGCACAATAATTTACTACATCTTGTGTATCTTTCATTCCACCAATAAGTGAAGCTCTATAATTTACTCTATTTGATGCAAAAGAAAGATTATTTAAAGTTAATTCAAATCCTTTTGGCATTCCAACTTGCACGAATGTTCCATAAGGTTTGATTGTAGAACTATATGCTCCTACATCAAATTGTGCAGGAATAGTTGAAATCATATAGTCAAGTTTTTGATAATAATCATCTAATTTGTCTAAAGTATCTACAACTATAACCTCTTTTGTACCAAAACTTTTAATATCTTCTATTTTATCTTCTGAAGTTGTAAAAGCATAAACTTCAGCACCTTTTGAAACTGCTAATTTTACAGCCATATGTCCAAGCCCACCAATTCCAGCAACTCCAACTTTCATTCCACTTTTAATATTATCTTGTACTAATGGTGAGTAGGTTGTAACTCCTGCACATAAAAGTGGAGCAGCATTTTCAAAACTAATGTTATTAGGAATATGAACTGCAAAATGACTATTTACAACAATATTATTTGAATATCCACCTTGTGTAATTCCTGTTGGCTCTTTGATAGATGAAAAACCATAAGTAAAAAGTGTATCTTCACAATATTGTTCTTCATTATTCCTACAACTACCATCAACCATGCAACCAACACCTACTCTATCTCCAAGTTTAAAATTTTTTACATCTTTACCAATAGCACTCACAATTCCAACTATTTCATGTCCAGGAACTTGAGGATATTGTTGTTTCCCCCAATCACCTTTAATTTGATGAATATCAGAGTGGCAAATGCTTGCATATTTTATATCTATTAAAATATCATTATCACCAACTGCTCTTCTTTGAAAAGTCCAAGGTTTTAATATACCAGTCTCATCAAATGCTGCATAACCACGAGATTTTATATTACTATTTTTTTGAAAAGAGAAAGAATTTGTAGGATTTACTGCAAAAAATAAAGCTGTACTAACTAAAGCTGATTTTTTTAAAAATTCTCTTCTTGATTTATTATTTTCTTCCATTTTAGTTCTCCATTCTTTATAAAAGCACAGAGATTATTATAAAGAATTTTTCAAATTTATAATAGAAAAATTCTCTAAAAAAAGTGCTAAATTCTACAAATTTTAACTTTTTAGAAAAATTGAGTGTTTTTTTGGAGTCATTCCATACATTTTAGAATAATCTTTGCTAAATTGACTAGCACTTTCATATCCTACTAAAATAGCAACTTCTAAGACATCAATATTTTGTAAAGAAAATAGTCTTTTTGATTCTTGAAGTCTAAGATTTTTTTGAAACTGAATTGGTGTAATTTGTGTAATACTTTTAAAATTTTGATACAAAGACGATTCACTAATATCAAATATAGAAGCTAATTCTTTTATATTTAGTTTTTTTGCATAGTTTTCTTTTATATATTCTATAACCTTTACTATTTTATTTGAAATAGAATTTTCCATAGCAAATTTACTCAAAAAATATCCAGCTTTATCATTCATGAGAATATACAAAATCTCTTTTATAATAAGTGATGAAGGATAGTTTATATCTTCTTTTGGTTTATCTAAAAGTTTTAGAAGCCTATAAATAGCATCATATAATCTTTCATTTTGCTCACCAAAAAAAAGCCCTTTTTCTGATTTATTTTTAAAATTTAGATTATTTATATTTTTTAAAACTTCAAAAATATCCTCTAATGTAAATTTAATTTTAAATGAAATATGTGGTTCATCTTTTGAAGCTTCTAAAATTTTAACAGTTGCAGGAAGATGAGTTGAAGCAATAAGATATTTATTTTTATCATAAATATATAACTCATTTCCAAAACCAACTGCTTTTTTTCCTTGTAAAATAACACAAATTGATGGTTCATACATAATATGCGATTGAGAAATATGTTTAGATTTTGATATATAAAAATCTAAATTAGATATTTCAGATGTTATATCTCCATAAAAATTATATTTTGATTTTATAAATTCAATTAATTCAAATCTTTGTTTCTCAAAACTCATGAATATCTTCCAGTATATACTCTTTTTGGTGTTCAATACAAAAATCTATAAATAGCTGAAAATAAATATCTACTTGAACTTCATCATATCCAGCAAGTGAAATAACAACTTTTCTTTCATTTCCAATAAACTTTGGTAATGATGAGAAATCAAGTTCTTTTGGTATTTTTTTCATAGTATCTATTAAATCATTTTCAGTTGAGTTTATAGTCATAACTTTTCTATATTTATTTTGTGATTTAGGATATAGTTTATTCAAAGCTTCAATAACCATAGCTTGACTCATAGATGGAAAACCTGGTGTGAAAAAAAATCTATCTTCTAAATAAAATCCAGCTACATTATTTACTACATTTTTAAGAAGTTTTGCATTTATTGGTAAATATGCCATATTTACTCGATGAGGATAAGCATCATCTTTAAATTGATTTATTATATTTGTTTTTGCTTCTTCGTGAAATTCCATTTTCCCACTTGTAAAAGCTTGTGATGCAATTTGTCTTGTATAATCATCAGGTGTCGCACCAATTCCTCCAAAACAAAACATCACAGAATTTGGATCTGATTTTATAAGATTAAAAATATTTAACATAAGTTCAGGGTCATCTTCAATCACAAAAGAAGCTTTGTGTTCCCAAGCACGTTCTAAAAGTTGTGCATTTAAAAAAGGAAAATGAGCATCTTTTCGACGCCCATTTAAAAGTTCAGTTCCAATGATTACAGAATAAAAATTGATTTTTTTATTTATCATTAGATTCTCGATTGTATAAATGTATCCATTTCATCAACAATCTCTTTTATAGTACCTTCACCATTTATTATTTTTAATAAACCTCTTTTTGAATAAAACTCTTTTATCTGCTCTAAAGGCTCTTTATAAACTTTCATTCTATTATTAAATACTTCAATATTATCATCAGCACCTCTTGAACGACCAAGAACCCTATCTCTTGCTACTTCTTCAGATACTTCAACTTCTATACAATTTAGTAATTTTACTGCATCTTCTTTTTCTAAATATTTATCTAATTCCAACATTTGTTCAATACTTCTTGGGTATCCATCAATAACAATAATATCTGTTGGTGCATTTTTAATAGCCATTAGAATAGTTTCAATTGCAATATCAATTGGTACTATATTTCCAGCTTTTATATAAGTATCAATTATTTGACCTCTTTGGCTTCCGCTAGCTACTTCAGCTCTAAACATATCTCCAGTTGAATAGTGAGTTACATTAGTATATTTTGAAGCAATTAATTCTGCATCGGTAGTTTTACCAGAACCAGGAGCTCCAATAATTAAAAACAATTTTTTCATATATTCCCTTTGAATTTTCGAGGTACAATTGTATCAAAAATCATTTAAATTCTTGGTGTAGTATGAAAACCTTATCTGTTATTAAAAGCTTTTTCTATACAATACACGAAAAAGTAAGGAAAGTAAACTATGAATTTAATGCTATTTGGAGCACCAGGAGCTGGTAAAGGAACTCAAGCAAAGTTCTTAATCGAAAAATATAATATTCCTCAAATCTCAACAGGTGATATTTTAAGAGCTGCTATTGCAGATAAAACAGATATGGGAATGGAAGCAAAAAAATTTATGGATGCTGGACAGTTAGTTCCAGATTCGACAATTATTGGAATTATTAAAGATAGACTTGCAGAATCTGACTGTAAAAATGGTTTTATTCTTGATGGATTTCCAAGAACTTTAGCACAGGCAGTTGCTTTAAGCGAATTAATGTCATCTATGAAAATTTCTCTTGATAAAGTAATCTCTTTAAATGTTCCTGATGAATTAATCGTTGGAAGAATTACAGGAAGAAGAGTATGTTCTAAATGTGGAGCATCTTTCCATGTAGAATTTAATCCATCAAAAGAAGAAAATGTATGTGATTATTGTGGTGGGGAATTAATCATCAGAAAAGATGATAATGCGCAAACTGTTATTAGCAGACTTGATGCATATCATACACAAACTGCACCACTTATTGATTTTTATAAAAAAATGGGTGTATTTATGGAACTTGATGGAACAAAAGATGTTTCAGAAGTTACAGCTGATATGTTTAACGCATTAGCGTAAACTATTTCTTTATTAAAAAGGGAGTTTATCCCTTTTTATCCTTGCATTCCAGAGCTAAAACTTTTTTTATTATTCCCCGCAAATTGTTTTTTTGCAATTACAATCTCTTTTTGTCTCTCTTTTCTTCTTGGGTCTTTTTCTACAAATATTTTTTTCTTTGTAAATGGATCAAGTTCTGTGTAATACATAACAGCAGAGTAAGTTCCAGGAGTTGGTGTAAAGATTTGTGCTTGTTCTGGATTCATTTTAAGTTCATGAGTCGTAAACTGTTTTAACTCGTGCATATGTTTCTCTTCACAGCCTGGATGTGCTGCAATTAAATAATAAGTTAAATACTGTTTTTTACCACTCTCTTTATTTAAATCATCATACATTTTTTTAAAATCAATCAGTGTTTGTTTTCCTGGTTTTCCCATATGATGTAAAACCTCATCATTTGTGTGTTCTGGTGCTACTTTCATCTGCCCTGAGATATGATGATCTATCATCTCTTTTAAATACTCTTTTCCATGGTTTTTATCAGCAGTTATCAAATCATATCTAACACCTGAAGCTACAAAGGCCTTTTTAATTCCTGGAACTTTTCTAATATCTTTTAAAAGTTGTATATTTCTACTATGGTCAACTTTCATAGTTCGGCAAAGTCTATGCGCATCAACACATCTTTTATTATCAATACAAGTTCCAAGATTTATTTTTTTCTTACACTCATATCCGTACATATTAGCTGTTGGTCCACCAACATCTGAAATAATTCCTTTGAAATCTTTCATGCTGACAAAATGTTTTGCTTCTGCTAAAATATTTTGTTCACTTCGTGTTCGTATAGTTCTTCCTTGATGAGCTGCAATTGCACAAAAGTTACACTCTCCCCAACATCCATGATGAGTCATAATTGAAAATTTAATAGTTTCTAAGCATTTAACTTTTCCATCTTTTGCATGATAAGGATGAGCATCTCTTTGATATGGAAAAGATGCTATTTTATCCATTTCCTCTTCTTCCATATGGCGGCTTGGTGGATTTTGGATTAAATATCTTCCATCAACTTCTTGGCAAAGTCCTTTTGAATATATTGGGTCATTATTATCATAAAAAGTTCTAAAAAGGTCTATATATTTTTCTTTATTTGTTAAACACTCTTTATGAGAAGGAATTTGAATATAATCATCTTTAGGCTCTTTTGAGATATAACAAAGCCCTGCTATTGTTCGTACATCTTTTCCTTCTTTTAAATATGTTCCTAAATCAATAATAGCTTGTTCTGCCATACCATAAACCATATAATCAGCTTTTGAATCAAATAAAATTGGTTTTCTAAGACTATTTGACCAATAATCATAGTGAGTAAGTCTTCTCAAGGAAGCTTCAATTCCACCTAAAACTATTGGAACTGTATTTTTAAAATATCTTCTTATAAGATTTGTATAAACTAAAGTTGCACGATCAGGTCTTTTATTGTTTTTTCCACCAGGAGTATAATCATCATCATTTCTAAATTTTTTACTTGCAGTATAGTTTGAAACCATAGAATCTATACTTCCACCACTTACTCCCCAAAAAAGTTTAGGTTCACCAAGTCGTTTTACATCTACATCACTATTAACATCTGGTTGCCCAATAATACCTACACGAAGTCCAATATCTTCTAAAATTCTTCCAACAACAGCAATTCCCATAAAAGGTGAATCTATATAAGCATCACCTGTTATTAAAACAACATCAAGTTCATCCCAACCTCGTTGTTTCATCTCTTCTTTTGTTGTAGGTAAAAATTTATTTAATTTACTCATCTATCTTCTTTTTAAATATATATTACTAATATAATACCCAAATAGATTTTATGATATGATTTAAACCCTTTTTGTAAAGTTATCATCTAACTTTTTAATATTTAAAAGCATTGCGATTTTCGACTCTTCGCTATCTTTTATTTCAACAAGACTTTCAACCAAAGTTCCACTTCCTAAAAAGTGACTTTGAATATGTTGGATTGATTTTTCTTCAACTGTACAAATAGTTTCAAGCGTTGATACCAAAAGTCCTACACAATGTTCAACATTATCTCTATCATATTCTACTAATATTATATTTTTAAGAGTTTCATCTTCTATCTCTTCATTTACAAAATCTCTTATATCTAAAACAGAAATTAGTTTATTTTTATGTAAAACCATTCCTTTGAAATGATTTTTTTTATCTATTTCTATTGATTCTTGAAGTTCTTCTATTCCAATAGATTCTATTACATTTTTTGAATTTACTGCAAGCAATCTTTTACCTAAATAAAAAGTTGCTAATTCAATAGTTTCTCCTGTAAATTCTCTTTTTTGAGAAGTTAAAAATTTTGTTTTTGAGTGAGA
This sequence comes from Arcobacter lacus, assembly GCF_003063295.1. NCBI lineage: Bacteria > Pseudomonadati > Campylobacterota > Epsilonproteobacteria > Campylobacterales > Arcobacteraceae > Arcobacter > Arcobacter lacus. The sequence continues at coordinate 36,841 of NZ_MUXF01000008.1, read as the reverse complement.
TAAAATAACATTTGAATTTGCTTTTCCAATAAGTATAAATACAAAAGATAAAACATCATTTTTATAATCATCAACTGCACTTTTATACTCTCTGTAACCATTTGAACATTTTACTCCAACAGCATAATAATTTCCACGAAACTCTATAATACGACTTAAATTTTGACCATTTCTTAAATTAAAAAATGAGTCATCAATATCCAAATATGAATTTACTTCAAAGTTTGTACTTGTTGTAGCAATGATTTGTTTATTTTTATCAGTGAAAAAAGCATAAACTCCTTTTTGTTTATTTCCATAAATATCTTTTGGTAAAATCTCATCAAGCATCGTATAAAACTGTACTGAAGAATCAAAAATAATAGCAATTCCTCCTACAACACCATTATCATTTTTAAAAGAACGTATCGCACTACAATAGATATAAGTTGATTCATTTTCATAAAGATTTGTTTTTTCAAATTTCGAAACACAATATTTTGAAGTATCTTTTAAAGTTAAAGTTTTTTCTACCCAATCTTGAGTTAAAATCTTTCCAATAAGATACTGCTCTTTTTCATTTGAAACAGCAATAATTTTTCCACTTTTATCAAAAATTATTAGATTTGAATATACAGTATATAAATCATTTATGTACTTCAAAGTAGAACTTAGATTTTGTTTTTTTTCACTTATTGTTGAATAATCATCTAAAACTTCTTTAAAATAAGAGTTTAAAGCCCACCATCTACAATCATTTGCTCTTTCATAAAGATTTCTATCCATAATATCAATAGCAAGTGAAGATAAAAATTCACAATCTTTTAGTATAGATGAGATAATAGTTTGATTTAAATTGTCCAAAGAAGAATTTGCTTTATTTCCTGTAATACCTATTTCATTTAATAAAGCTCTTGAAAACTCTCTATTTGTTGAGTTTAATTTACTTTGAACAATATTACCATTCCAAATAACTCTTATTAAGTTATCTTGAATTGTTTTACTATTATAAAAAACTTCTTTTAACTCTTTTGAAAAATGTTGTTCATTCTCCATCATAGAATTTATAATATTTTCATCAACAACTAAACTATTAAGTTCATCACTTAAAAAAGCATATTCAAGAGGTATCATAATATGTCCATACCATTTAAGCCCATAAAACCCTTGATAACCATTTGTTTCACAAGTTTTAGCAATATAGTCTCGTCCTGCATAAGATACTATTTTATAGTTTTCATTTAAAACTATAGGAAGTTTTACTCCTAAATTTATATGTTCTTTGTCGCTACTTGCTATTACATAACCATCTTCATCTAGTATTGTTAAACACTCTTTATTTTTAACATCTACTAAATTTCCAAAAATTGCATTCATTTCATCTGTAAATCTAAAGCAAAGAGCCAAAACTCCCAAATTCTTACTATCTAAATCATTTGATTTTGTTACTTTATATGAATAAACTAATGATTTTTTATATTGAGGTATAAAATCATGATATTTATAACTTTCTATATAATCATCACTTGTATTTAAAACTTTTTGTATAAATGATGTATCTACTTTTTCAATATCCACATCTTCATTTAATCTTACAACTATTTTTCCATGAACATCAAATAAGACAATATCATAATATATAGAGTATTTTGAAACATATTCTTTGAATTTTTTTTGAATTTCTTGTTTTATAACTAAACTATTTTCATCATATTTTGAGACAAAATTTTCTAAAAATGTTCTAATATCATCATCAGTTGCTAAAAATCCTATATCAGCTGTTCTTTCAAATAAATTTCTTATTAATACATCAATAGCAACTTGTGATTTAAATCTCATCTCTTGAGTTACTTTTTTTATTTGCTGAAAACTTAAATGATTTAATAAAGTTGAAGTAAGATTTAAAAAATTTTCTTTTGTTTTTCCAATATCTATATTTATATCTCCAAGTTGTCCTAAAAGTGCTAACATATCCCAAGAAGAACTTAAAGTTCCTAATTCATCTTTGTATTTATCTACATCTTCAATATATTTTATGATTGGATATAACTCTCTTTTTATAGTTATTCCTTTATAACTTATGGTTTCGCTTAACATGTAATTTCCTAATACTTATTAAATATAGAAAATTATATAACTTTGGTTAATTTTTTTATTTATACAAGTGTATATAAAATATACTTTTGGAGAATTCTTGAGATTTTAGGAGTTTAAAAAAGGTTTAGTAGTAGCTAAAATTAGCTATCTACTACTGTTTTTCTTATTCTTATACTTAACTCTTTTAATTGTTCTTCATCAACAGCTGAAGGAGCTTGAGTTAGTAAACATTGAGCTTTTTGAGTTTTAGGGAATGCAATTACATCTCTGATTGAATCAGTTCCAGCTAAAAGCATAATCATTCTATCTAATCCTAATGCAAAACCACCATGACTTGGAGCACCATAAGAAAGTGCATCAAGTAAGAATCCAAATTTCTCTTTTGCTTCTTCTTGGCTAATTCCCATTAATTTAAATACTTTAGATTGAATCTCTTCTTTGTGAATTCTGATACTTCCACCACCAAGCTCTGTTCCATTTAAAACAATATCATAAGCGATTGATTCAATCTCTTCTAAATCTTCAATATTATCTAAATCATATTTTTCAACATTTGGCATTGTAAATGGATGGTGAAGTGCTTTTGTTCTTCCATCTTCAACTTCAAACATTGGGAAATCAACAACCCATAAGAATTCATAAGCATCTTTTGGAACAATATTCATTTCATTTGCTAGGAATAATCTAAATCTTCCCATATAATCCCAAACTACTTTTTTTGCACCTGCCCCAAAGAATACAACATCACCAACTTCAAGTTCTGTAACTTTGATAATCTCTTCTAAATCAGCTTCACTAAAGAATTTAGTTAATGGACCTTTTAATCCATCTTCTTTCATTTGGAAATAACCTAAACCTTTAGCTCCAAATTTTCTTACATAATCTTCAAAGCTTTTCATTTGTCTTTTTGAGAAGATGTTATCTCCATTTTTACATTTTAAAGCTTTTATTCTATTATTCTTTTTATCTTTTGCAATTTCAGCAAAAATTTCATTTGTTGAGTTTGCAAAAATATCAATAACATCAACAAGTGGCATATCAAATCTTAAATCTGGTTTATCGCTCCCATATTTTTCCATAGCTTCACTATATTTCATTCTTCTAAATGTTGAAGGAATATTTTTCCCACATTTTGTAAAAATATCATAGATTAATTTTTCAGCAACTTTTATAACATCTTCTTGATTACAAAATGACATTTCAACATCTATTTGTGTAAACTCAGGTTGTCTATCTGCTCTTAAATCTTCATCTCTAAAACATTTTGCTATTTGGAAGTATTTATCAAATCCTGCAACCATTAAAAGTTGTTTAAATAATTGTGGTGATTGAGGAAGTGCATAAAATTCACCAGCATGAACTCTTGAAGGAACTAAATAATCTCTTGCACCTTCTGGAGTAGATTTTGTTAAAATTGGAGTTTCAACATCTAAAAAACCTAATTCATCAAGTGTGTTTCTTGCTTGAATAGTTGCTTTACTTCTTAATTGGAAAATATCAAATGATTTTTTACTTCTTAGTTCTAAAAATCTATTTCTTAATTTTATTTCATCATTTACTTTTTCATCATTTATATCAAAAGGCATTGGTTTTGATCTATTTTCAATTACAAGATTTTCTAAAATTATTTCAATTTTCCCTGTAATTAAATTTGGATTTTCTAATCCTTCTCCTCTTGCTCTCACTTTTCCTGTTGCTATTAAAACAAACTCATCTCTAACAGTTTCTGCAATAGCTAAAGCATCTTTACAATCTTGTGGATCGGCAACTAATTGAACTAATCCACTTTTATCTCTTAAATCTATAAATATAATTCCACCATGATCACGTCTACTATTTACCCAACCAGCAACAGTAACAGTTTGACCAATAAGTTTTTCAGTAACATCTGTACAATAATGTGTTCTCAATTTCAACTTCCTTTTCTAAATAATTCGCGATTTTACCTAATTTCTACTTAAATTAATAAGATTTGTTTTTTGTATAAAAAATAATAAATTAGTGCTAAAATCCATTTTCTATAAAATACGAATATTTTTTATATGTAA
>NZ_MUXF01000008.1:0-32669 GCF_003063295.1 Arcobacter lacus | reverse complement strand
TTTCTGAAATTTACATATAAAAAATATGACACAAATTTGACACACTATTTTTTTACTTGTAAAACATAACCTTTTATATATTCTACATAATTAATAGTTTCTAAACTATTTCTTCCAGTTATATTTGATAGATACTTTTTAATATCATTCCACTTTCTTTGGTTACCACTTAATTTTTGTGCTTTCAAGATATTTCCTAATCCAGCATTATATGAAGCTAAAGCTAACTCAAATTTTTCTAAAGCTATTCTTTCGACTTTCCAACTTTTAAAAAGCTTATTCATGTAGTAAACTTGTGCATATACTGATTGAATATCATTTAATGGATTAAAACCATTTTTAAACAACTGATGACCTTTTAGTTCTTGCCCTACTTCTTTGGCTGTTAAAGGCATAAATTGTGCAATACCTAAAGCACCAACTGGACTTTTTGCATTTGGATTAAATCTGCTCTCTTGAACAGCTTGAGCAATAAAATAATGTTCAATTGGTATATTATTTATAACTTTATCAAACTGCCAAAACTCTTGAACCGCTTTTTTGTAATGGTCCAAATATTTATCTAATCCTATTTTTATTGCTTCATTTGGTGATATTAGTTTCATTTATTGTCTTTTTTTGTATAAAATTGCAAATCCACAGAATATTATTGTTAAAGTTAAATAAAGATGTACAGACTCTTGCCAAACCAAATAACTAAAAGCTTCATTTAGATTTATTATATTTTTTGATGGTGCATTTAATAAAATAAATACCCAAATAAAAAAAGAAAAAACCGCTCCCACATTAAAAACATTTAATTTATTAAATAAATTTTTCACTTAAATTCCTTTATTTGTTTTTATATATTATAACTTGTATTATTTAGGCTAATTTTCATTTTGACAAATTTCTACTAATCTTTTATATTCTCTTACACATAATCTCATTTGATTAGTTTCTTCTGTATAAGTCGGTTTATTTGGTTTACATTCATTTGGCTCAGGAATGTTACATTTTTTAGTTACTACTTTTTCAACTGGTCTATCAACATATAATATTTCTTTGTCTGAACAACCACTAATAACCATTAATACGAATATCATCAAGAATAAGTTTAATATCTTCACAATCATCACTCCTTACATTTTTATAATTTATTCCTAAAATCTCATCTTTTTCATCTTTGAACTTTTTTAATCTTTTTTCATAATCAATAGAGTCTTTTAGTGCTTGATTATTTAGATCTGTAATTACATTATGCAAAGTTTGATTATTAGTTTCTTCATTTTGCTTTTCTAAAATACAAGTTTTCAATTCATTTTCTAGCTTAACTATCTTTTTATCTTGATATTTTAAGAATAATGATAAGCCTAAAATTGTAGATAATAAAATTGACATTAATCCTACAAATAAAACTAATTTGTATTTCTCAAATAAATCATTTATCATCTATTTTCCCCTTTTTTTGAATAAATCTTTTAAAACTTCACTAACTTGTAGCAGGGCGTCATGTTCTGAAATTTTATATTTCTCTCTAATAGCAACGATATTTCCTACAATACTAATCAATTCAGCTAATATAAACATTCCAACGAATAAATTTCCTATAAAATTTAATTCAGATACAACTGAAACACCTAAAAAAATCATATAAAGAGCAATCAACAATCCAGACTTTTTTATAATACCTGTTGTTATAGGTGATGATGAAAGTTCTTTTAATATATAGCCTTTCCAAATTCCCGTAAATATATCAACTGTCATTAAAATACATAAAACAACAAAAGTCTTTTCAGGTATTCCCGCATAATCAAGAGAAATCAATATGTAAGAATAAAATATTGAAAAATATATTTTTAATAGAACTGATATATCATTTATATTTTGCATATTCATAGCGACTCTTTAAAATCTTCTAAACTAATACCATTTGCAATAGCTAAATTTGATTTCTCTATTACATTAGAAATAAATAAAATCATTTCGTTTTTGTACTCTTCACCATATATTCCTAAATTGGCACTTGATTGTTTTTCAAGTGGATATTTTTTTGTGATATAGTTTTGAGTGTAAGAGTTGATATTTTGAACTCTATCATTTTCTTTTTCAACTTCATCGCATACCCAACTATTAGTTTCATTATCCCACTTATCAAATTGCTCTGGCTTTGATATAGTTACATCATCTTTGATTTTTCCTAAGTAGTCGATTTTAGACTCTTGTTTCGTTTCTTTATTATAAACAACAGCATTTCTATTATCTTCTACATATTCCCATTTTGTACCGTTAAAGGAAACTGCAAAACCATCTTTTTTGGCAAGTGGTTTAATAGTTGTTGTAAATGGTAGGTTAGTTCCATAAGCTTCATTTATTCTAAGTTCTTCTAAAAGCTCTTTTGTTTCAATATCGTATTTATAAATTTTATTCATATTTTAAACTCCTTATTTTGCAACAATTAGTGGTAAAACTGCAATATTTTTAGGTCTTGTCTCGGCTCCACCTGCTGTTCTTGTATTATAATATGCCGAGGTTGTACTACCAGTATTCCAATCAACACTTCCGTCTGTTGTACCATTTGAGATATTCCCAGGTAATCCGTGACTATGTGACTTAAATTCATCAGCTTGATAACTAGCAACACCTCTACTATCTGGTCTTAAGAATGCTTTATCTAACTTTGGAACTCTAAAATTTGTTGTACCATTACCACTAGAAAAATAACCACAAATTCCACCATTAGCAGTTGCTTCAGCTTGCCACTGTGCCTCTGTTTTTAAAAATTCTTTTCCTTGTAACCAAGCCCACAATTTTGGATACTCCGCTCTATTGAATTCACCACCAAAAGCAACAACACAATTTGGATAAATTTCATAACTAACTAAAGGTAGTCCTATTGGTAAAGTACCTAAATTTGATAAAGCTTCTTCAAGACCTGTAATAGAACTTATAGGATGTTGGTCCGCCTCATTTCTTCCAGCTAAATTATTATGATTTGTAGGAGTTAAAGCAGAACTCTGAACAGTCTCATTTCTTAGATAATAAACTCCTCTAATTCTTAAAGGTGGATTTCCTATTATGCTAGAATCACTTTGAATAATTATTTTAGCAACTCCTATTATTTCAGGCATATTTAATCCGTAATCTTCAAAAACTTCTTTTTCTGCATCTGATATATTTGAATGTGAAACTCTACCTATAATCATTTTTACAGGATTTTCCCAATCTGTTGTATATAGTTGCCAATAACAAACAAAGTTTTCATTAGAAGCATTAACAAGTCCACCATTTATTGCATCATTGTATTTTATAGATGTTCCACTATATAAAAAAGGACAACTTCCATTACCACTATTTGTAAAATCGTAATTTTGGTTATTATCTAAAAAATAAACATTGTAGTTAGTAGGACCTTGTAGTTTTTGCTGGAATGGTAAAGTTGGTGTATTGTTATGTTCTATTGTATAAAATAATTCTTCATCAGCTATTAGAACTGGTGTATTAACTTCAATATTTACTGCACCTACTGTATCTTTTGTAAATATTAGATTTCCACCTCTTAACCAACTTGCACCAACTTCTAAATGATGATTTTTATGCCATTCAACATTTCTAGAACATAAGTGTCTTTCATCATTTGCCCAAATAATATTTGAAGAACTATTTAATAAAATCCATGACACTAAAATGTCTTCTGAAAAATTAGGAGTTCCACTTCTTGCAAAAAGAGTTCTAGTATCTAAATCTAAAATAATATAATATCCAATACCAATACTTAAACTAGATGTACTAAAAGTTATACTTTCTCCAGCTTCAAATAAATAAGGTTTACCATATTTATATATTTTTGTATCAGCGTTAAATGTTAATGTAATACTATTTGATGTTTTTGTAAGTGAAGATGTTAAATGATCCATAAAACCTATTGAAAATTTACTATCCTCATATAATTCAAGATTATCATTTTTCCAATAATTTGGCTCCGTCAATGGATTTTTATTTACATTTGGACTACCTTCTGTACCAACCAAAGAACGATATAAATTTCCATCACTACCTTTAGTAATAGAATTTATATAATATTCTTGATTTTCATTCCATTCAGGAATACCAGTTTGAAATAAATAAGAAGTTAGATAAGTTGAAGTATAAGCTAATCCATTAAACCATTGTCTTGGTGGTTTACTATTTATTCCAACAGTTTCCCAACCTAACTTAAAATTATCATTTAAGTTTTCATTTATATCATTTGTATAATTATTTGTACCAAATGCAAATCTCTTATTTTCATTTGCATTCGTTCCAAAAGGTACAATATTGCTATTAGGTCTTTCAAATTTCATTTAAAAAAATCCTTTAAATTATTATAATATCAGCAAAAACTCCGCCTACTTCCAAATTATCAAAATCTCCCATAGGTTTTGAATCTGGTGTATCTTCAAATCCGAAAGTATTATCATTGCTAAAACTTTGAAAAAATCTATATTCAACACCTTGAGGTCTTGGCAATAAATCAAGTTCTTGAATATATTTTATCAAACTAAAATCAAACGATAAATCGATAAATATATCCATAGTCATATCTTTATTATCAACTATATAAGCTTTACTACTAAAAAGAAAATCAATAGCATTTTGTAAAGATAATCTTGTATCATCATCAATCATTTTTGCTTTAACATTATTCTTGATAGCCTTTGCTTTTAGAAATAATCTAAATTGATAATCATCTAATTGACCACTTGTATAATCGTTTTCTGTTAAATCTCTAAAAGGATAAGCTAATACACCCTCAGCTAAATCATCAAATCCATAAGCATCTTCTTGGTCTTCAAATCCAAAATATTTTTTAGGTACAGCAAAAGGAACATTCCGACTGATACCTAAAATTTTTCCTAAAATATCTTGTTGTTTTCCAACAGCCTTATCTAAATCAAAAGCATCAGGAATAGAATTTAATAAGTCATATATATTTTTATATTCTGTTAGTAATAATCTTATATGTTCTTTGGCTTTTGGTTTATCTTGATACTGCCAAATTAATAGCTTTTCATATTCTTCTATAAAAGACATTATGAAATCTCCGTTATCTCAATATTTTCTTGTTTTATTACAAATTCTTCATCATATCCAGCGATAAGAAGATTATCTACAAAACTTATATTGTCTTTTGATACTTGTAAATCAGTAGCTATAAAATTAGAACTTGCACTATATATTGTTGCGTAAAGTTCTGTTACTGTAATGTTTTGTGCAATATAAAAAGATTTATTAGCTAAAGTATTTTTTATATTTTCTATATCTATGCTTTGAGTAGGTATTCTTCTTTTTACATTAAATTTTAAATAGATGTCTTTTTCAGTAGGTCTATCAAAATTTACTTCATGTATAATTGGTCTTATGGTCCCATCTTGTCTTACAAAATTTTCAACATAATTAAATTCAATTTGACCTTTTAATCCAGTTCCACCCGTTTTATCTTTAGCTATTACTTCTGCTATTTGGTCTATCTCACCACCTTTTACTATTAACCAATAACTATTTGCTGGAACTCCTGTTATTTCATCATCTATTTTTGTTTTATTTTCATAAGGACATACATCAATAACATTATCCAAAGTTAATATCTTCCCAACTATGCTGCCAATTGTTGAATAAGCATTAACTTCTAATATTTTATTTCTTCTTTCTCTTAAAATTTGGTCGCTTTCCTCATCTCTTCCTGGAACTGCTGGATTAGGATTTGTTAAACTATCTATTTCAGTCAATATAGTTACTTGTTGATTTATTGTATTTATATCTGCAGTAATTGTTCCATAATCAACACTTTCAAAAGTAACAAGATGAGTACCAGCTGTTAAAGTTTGAGAAGTAGATATTTGCCATTGTTGATTATTTGTATCACTAATAGTATAAGTAGCTGGAATAGTTACATCTTTATTTAACACTAATTGAATATCAACTGTTGACTTTGTTGCTGGTATTCTAGTTCTAGCTAATAGTTTAAGCAATTTATCTAAATTTACACCCTCAGCTAAATCAGGATCCATAGAGTTATAAATATATAATCCTAAACTTTGTAAGTCATCTATTATTGTAGTATTTATTCCGACTAATTGTCCGTCTGGTGTATCTTGGTCTAAATTAATATCTTGTCCATAAATACCTTTTAATTGATTAGATAATCTTGTTAAAATTTCTATAAAACTATCTGCTTTAAATCCATTTTGATTTATTTCCATTTATACTCCTACTTCTAAAGTAATATCATCATATATTGTTTTTAATTCTATTTTTATGGTTGCTTTTCTATTTGCACTATCAACAATTAAATCAATTTTTTTTATTGAAATTACTCCGTAAGTTTGAATAGTCGTATTATAAACTTCATTTTTTACTATTTCTTGATTACTTTTTATTCCTAAAATATTCCACCAATCAATATTTGCTTCACTATCTAAAAACCAATCATTTTTGCAAGATTTTATTCTAGTAACGACATTTTGTTTAAGAGCATCTTTTTTATTAACATAATTGTTTTTTGAATTACCAAAAGTCCAATCCCAGTTTTTGTCTAACATTCTTACTCTCATATGTTTGGCACTCCTGTATTACTTCCACCACTTTGTACACCGCTATGAGTATGTTCATTCATAAAAGACCATAAACTCTTACCATTAATAAGAATATCACCATCTATTACATGATCTCCAACTTGTGAAATATTTCCCTCTAAAGTATAATTTCCAAGCTGTTCTCTATTCCCTTGATGTTCATAATCGCCAATTTGTAAGCAATCACCAGTCATTTTAATTCTATCTGGTATTTCAAGTTCACCATTTTTATTTTTTAGACCAACTAAAGCCACACAATCACTATAATCAAACATTCTTGGACTTAATGGTTTTTTATTATCGTTTCCAAAGTACCAACTATCCAAACATCTTTCATTTACAAATAATTGGCAATAATCACCAATAGCAATAGGCATTTGAATAGAACTATCTCCACCTAAAAAATTTATAATTGGAACATCAGGGAAAACGGGAAGAGGAATTGTTTCTCCATCTACTTCTCTTGCAATAACTGGCTGTACATCAATAGTTTTTTTATTAACTTTTACAACTTTACCAATTAAATTAGTATGAGTATTTGTTAAAGCTTGGATTATTCCTAATCCAATAGTACTTGCTAAATCTAAAGCCCCATTATTATTGTTTATCATTTAATAACCTTATAATCATTACATGAAATACAGAAAACTTCTTGTTTCCAATCTGTACCACCATAATCGCCTGTATAATGTATTGTATTGATTTTATAGATACCATTAAATCGTTTATCATAAAGACTTTCAAGTTTTAATAAACAACCTATTTTTAAAAGTGGGTTCATCATAGTTTCAAATCTTACTTCTTTCTCTGCTTTTTCAGGAGTATCTAAAAGTCCAGTTTCACTATTAACTAAAGGTATATAACTGCTCGTTACTTCCTTATCTTTAATGATATGTAATACTCCATCATCTACATAATAAGTTTCATTTTCTGTTAAATTTTCTTCCAAAATTTTAAAAGAATTCCCTACCAAAACTCTTGGTCTTAAAAGTGGATTTTGTTCGGTTATTTTGCCTTTTTTAACTGTTGGCATATCTTTTATCACTTGCTCCGAGATATTACCCTTAACAACTTTTGAAGTGTAGCTATTTTGCATATCATAAAGTCCGTCATAAGCTTCGATAGTTGTTATAAATTCAGCACCTTGTTTTTTACTAAAGGCTTTTGAGATTGCACCTTTAAAAATAGTTTCAATTTTTGAATATCCAGCTTTTAATTCGAACTGCATATAATCAGCTGGTAAAGTTCTTTTATCATCAGGATTTTTAGGTTTTTCTTTTTTCTGTTTTTCCTTATCTTTATCTACTATATCCTCATCTTTTGTAATTTGGTCTCTTTTTGTTTGAGATAAATTATAAATTTGAATAGTTCCATTATTTAAACTACCTTTTACACTTTTTGTTATGTCAAAACTTATTCTTAACTCAGGTTGAATTGTAATCTTTTGGTTATTTAAAGTGATAATTTCTAAGCTATAATTTCTTCCAAATCTATCTAACATCGTAACCTCTTATATCTGCAATTTCATCTCTTTCTAATAAGTAAAAATCAAAAAAATTATCACTAAAACTATTCAAATCAAAAGGATCTAAATTTAATCCTTTATCATCAATAAATAGTTCAAATGGTAAATTGTTTTTAAGCAGCAATACTCTTGAAGATAGTCTTATTCCATTTATTGTTTTATCTCCATAAGTAATATTCATATACCAACTTTGATTTCTAAAAGATAATTCAATATAAGCAATATCATTTTCATAAGGTATATTAAAACTCTGATTTGGATTAGGGTCAATATTTATTTTTAGCATTATTGGAATAACCTTTTTACTGCAACCAATGGACTTAGTAATTCTTTAGCTTTTGCGTCTTGAACTTTTTCACCATTTACAGTTCCTTTATCGCTTTTAGGTGCTACTTTATTTTTTACACTTTTTGCTGGATTTTTTGTCATCTTTTGAACTTCAACTAAAATAGTTTTAGCAAATCTCACTTGCTTAAAGGTAGCTTGATAACCAATTGCTGTATTTGTTACTTGGTCTCTAACTGGAGCAAAAGATATTAATCCCATATTCTCATAAGTTTTTGATGCAGTCTCAATTTTAACTGGCATTTTTGCATTTTGTAATCTCTCAATAAATTCCATAAAATTAAGAGTTTCCTTGTCTCTTCCACCCTCAAAAATATTATATAAATTACCAGTTTTATTCGCTAACTCTGTAACTTCTGAATATCTTACATCGTCCATTAACTTATTCATTCTTTGTAAAGTTTGATTACTTCTATAATTTGGATATAAATTTTCAGTTATTCCTGCATATTTATCAGTTAATAAATTATCAATTAAAGAATTTGTATTTATTTCTTGATAATGTAAATCTGCAACCTCACCCTCTAAAGTTACAATTAAAGGTTTATCTACAAAATGGTCATTTACATAACTACCATCTTCTACATAATTATCTGGTATATCTGTTGTATATGTTGGATTTTCTTTTAATCTAACATCTAGTTTATATCCAGCTATTCCAATAGTTTGTGTTTCTTCTTGTTTTGTTGTTCCAAATGGATTTTTTGTAAAATCTTCAATACTTTTTATGAAATTATCAAACATTATCTACCCCCAACATCAAATTGTTTATTTGCATTTGATATTTGTTTATTTAAGCTATCAACAACAGTTTGACCCGCAATAGTTGGATTATCACTTTTTACATCAATCTTAATGTTATTGTTCTGAGTATTATTGTTTGTCGTTGCCGTGTTAGTATTATTTGCTATATTATTTGGTAGAAGTGCATTATCTTTTAGTATAGGAACATTTGGTGGTAAGTGTACATTTCCTAAATCATTATAATTTAGTGGATTTGAATTTTTTTCTAAAACACTTCCTATCCCTTTTGTTGAATCAATTTTAATTCCATTTTCAAGAGCACCTTTTATTTGGTTTTTTGATAACTTCTCATATTCTTCTCTTAATGCTTTAATTTTTAAATATTGTTCTTCAATTCCTAATCCAAAATCTAAACCTACAAATTTACCACCTTTTTCTAAAATGGCAAATAAAGCTAATACACTTTCTGATAGTTTTAAAGCAATTGCAATTAATCCATTCCATGTTCCTTTTAATATATCAAAAGCACCTGTTAAAGCTTTTACAATATCAATATTGAAACTTGCAAAGAAATCAGCTATAACACTTTCGCCACCTTTAAAAGCTACAATTAAATCACCAATTACACCAATAGCTAAAATAACACCAGCAACAAATAATCCTAAAGGGTTTAAAAACATTGCTCTATTTACATACAATAGTCTAGCCCCTAAAATTAGAAGAACATTATTAAAACCAACCGTATTATCAATTACATCATAAATTAACCCACCAATATTAATCAATGCACTACCAAAAGACATTATCACATCAATAGTTTTATTTAACCCTTCTTGGATACTCTCTCTATTTTCTTTAAAAAATTCTTTAAAAGTATCAATAGCTTCTTTCATTGCTGGAGCAAGAGCAATAGCCAATTGTGTTTTAACTGCATCAAATCCATATCCTAAATCTGTTAAACTTCTTTTATATTTTGTTAATTCTTCTGCTTGTTCTTCTGTAACTAATCCCCATGCACTAGCACTATCTTTTAAATGATTAATTTGAGTATCTGTTAATCTTAAAGTTTGCAGCATACTTTCATCAATTCCAAGTTTAGCAACAATACTTCTTTGTTCTGAAACATTTAATCCTTGCATAGATTTAGCTAAATCTTGCATTACTACATCAGCACTTTTTATTTTACCCTCTGCATCTTTTACTGATATTCCTAACTTTTCAAAAACTTCTTTACCCTCTCCACTATCAAACTTCGCATACTCTCCTATTCTTTCACTTAGCCCACCTATTGAAGATTGTAATGCATCAGCTGTTGAACCATTCATTTTTGCAACATATTCCCATTGTTGCATAGATTCGACATTAACACCCAATTCTTTTGATAAATTTGTTGTTTGATAAATAGCTTCTGTCGTTTTATCTACCCATGAATTTAAAGCTACTGCCATTGTTCCATAAGCTACTGATGATAAACCAATAGCTTTAATAGAAGTAGATAATCCAGCATTTAATCTTTCAAGAGGTTGTAAGCTACCAACAAAGCTTATTTTATTAACTAATTCAGTAACAGCCATATAAAAAACCTTTTTTGTTTTTATTATATCTTTTGCTAATTACTCGTTCTTTCATCATATACAAGGCTTTCAATATCATTCATCATATTTTCATAATCAATAATATTTATAATTTCATCTGTATCTAATTGTTTTAATTCTTTTAAAGAGCCATAACCTTTTTTAACCAAAGAGAAGTAAGTCATTTCAAGTTGTGAGATTTCGCAAGAGGAAACATATTTTTTAAAATAGTTCTCTTGCTTAGGTGTTGTTGTTAGTTGATAACTTTTTTTTTATTCCTAAAAAATGGATAGCAAATTAGCTTTAATGAAGTTTGAATAAAATCTAAATAGATATCCTCATTATCTTCCCAAAAATTAGGAATTTTAGAAATAAGCATATCTTCAAAAAGTACTTTATTTTCTACTTCTTTAAATAATGATTTAAACTTAGCATCTTCTAAAAATCCCCA
Organism: Arcobacter lacus; assembly: GCF_003063295.1. NCBI lineage: Bacteria > Pseudomonadati > Campylobacterota > Epsilonproteobacteria > Campylobacterales > Arcobacteraceae > Arcobacter > Arcobacter lacus. Next base: position 21,437 of record NZ_MUXF01000008.1, on the reverse strand, counting down.
ATTACCTATAATCATAGGAGTTTCAATTTGCGAATAAAGAGCATATACTTTTACTCTAAATTCATGATTTAATTGAGATAATCTAAATTCTTTCTCACCTATTGAAAAAGTTTTTGAAGTATGCCACTCTTCCAATTGATTAAAAGCTTTTTCTTTTTCTAAATCAAGATTAGCTGTTTTATCCATTATGCCAACCTTACAACAAATGCTTCAATAGTATATTCCATTGAGTTATTTCCATCTGTATTATTTTTTGTATCAGTCGGTTTTGTTGTTATACTACCGCCACTAATCTTATAGTTCTCAATCATCTGTTCACCATCTTCAAAGTAAATAGTTTTTACACTTCCCCCAATTACTTGTGATAAAGTTTTTGCATTCATGTAGTTAGTTAAAGCTTTATCAGTAGTATTAAGCTTTTGAACTCTAAATACTATCGTATGAACATCTTTAGCTGTATGTCTTTGTATATTTACACTATTACCAGCACCATAAGTTCTTGTCGTTTCTGCATTAACTGGTGTTATAGTGATAGTATCACCAGCTACTAAGTCATCAACAGTTAAGTTATCATTTCCTATTCTTAACTGCATTGTTGTAGCATCACCATTTAAAATAATTGCTTTTCCCATATATTTACTCCTTATCTTTCAAATACTATTGCAATATCTGCTGTGTGGATTGCTCCAGCCATTTTAAAAGCTACTTGAATTGCTGGTGCTTTTCTTTGTTCTCTTGCGCTTTGTGCTTGTTCACTCATAGGCTTAGCATAAACATAGTAACCAACAGTTTCGATATTTCTTCTAAATACCTCAGGATTACCAAAATCATAAGTTGAGTTCCATTTGCCTGGAGCAATAACTCCAGCACTAACAAATAAAGATAATGTTCTTTCTATTGCTTCTATTAATTTTTGCATATCTTCATCAGTTTGTGCCAATTTTGTAGGAGTACCTTGCAACACATTAAATACATCAATTTGAACAAATCTTTTAACTGCAATAACATTGTAAACATTATCTGTAAAATCATTTGCACCACTTGTATATGTACGAGGTAAACTCCCAAATGTTCCGTATAAATCTAATCCTACTTTTTGAGCAGAATTTAATTCACTATCTGAATATTTAGATGGTAAGCATCCTTGTAATTCTTTTAAGTTCATTGTTAAAGCTGTATTTGTTGCTTCAAAATTTACAGTATGCATTTTAGCCATATAACCAACTGCTAAACCTCTATCAGCTTGTTTATCAAATAATGTTCGATAATTTACTCCACCACTTAACTTATTAAACCATACAAAGTTATTTTCAGAATCTAAAGTAAAATTAGTTTCATCACTAAACACATCATAAACTAAACAATCATTTGCAATACCCCAAGTAGATAATGCTTTAGCCTCATTTGAAGTAGGCTTATCAATAAAAACAACACCTCTGATAGGTTCTTCTTTTGATACCTCGATTAATGCTTGTTCTTTACTTTCTCCATCTAAAGTTTCACTTGCTTTTCCATTAACAGAAATTGCACCACTTCCATTACTTAAACAAAGAACATCAGCAATTCCAGTTCCAGTTGATGCATCACTCATAAATGATACTGTTGAAGATGTTCCAGTTAAATTACTTGTAATAATAATTTGATTTAAACCATTTTTTGTTACTGTTGCACCAGTAATTTTAGTACCAAGTAAAGCAACAATATCAGATAAACTTGTACAAGATGTAAAATTAATATTTGTAACAGTTAGTGGAGTTTCTGCATCATTGACATTAATTGTAAAACTACCATCTTTAATAGTTTGTAAAGTACTTACAACAACATCTTCGCTTAGTTCTGCACTTTTTAAATATCCTTTTGTTGCTTCTAAGATTTCATCAACTGCTCTCCAATATCCAATAACAAGATATCCATTTCCTTTATTTATTGGATTTGCATTTGTAAATATTCTTTTAGCTAATTGATAAACTCTTGAAAAACTTCCGAAATCATCAGCTACACCGCTTAACTCTGTATATGAAACTGTTCTTTTATTGCTATTTAGAAAACTTTTATCGCTTGTCATTAAACAGACAATATTCATATTTGTTCTAGCTAAACCAACAGGAACACCCTCAATTGAAACATTTATTACTCTACCTAATGGTATATCTTGATTAACTGCTGCCATTATTTACCTCTCAATCAAATAATTTATATCAGCTGTATCAATCCTTAATCTTTCAACAGCTGTTTTAATGACATATTGTATAACGACTTCAACCTCATATCTTTCGTAAAATTTTGACTGAGTTTGCATCTTTAAATTGTTTGTACTTTTTGGAGTAAATAGTATAATCTCATTCTTTTTTTGACTATCTCTACATTCTTGACTATTTATTAAATTTAAAAAATTTATATAATTTATTATTGCTTTAGTTCCGTAAAATTCAAGAGTAAAAGTACCTACCATATTAGTATGCCAATATTCAATTTCATCAATATCATCATATTTTTTTAAAGGTTGTGAAACTGGATTACTTGCTAAAGTATCAAGAACTATATAATTTTTTGTAAAAGTATCTTGTGTGGCATTTTCTCTACCAATTAAAAGTAATTCTTCATCATAATTCAAAGTATCTTTTACAACTTCATAAAGGCTAAGTAAAACATCATTTTCATACTCTTCTAAAATCATTCTTTTACCTCTTCTAAATCAGCTTTATAAAATCCATAAGTCGAATAATCAGCTTTAGAATAGCATCTATAATTTTTATTATTCCAATTAATTAAATCACTAATCTTTACTTCATTTATTCCAACATAATGAACATATTCCAAGTTATAGTCTATCTTGTCTTTTACTATCTTGTCTTGAGGTATAGGTTTTAGAAAACCCATAATTTTAATATCTGTTATTGTTTCAACTGGGCGACCTTTTACAATTGTTTTTACTACTCTTTTTATAGTCAAAGGAATAGATTTTTTTAAAACTGTTTTTGCCATATTTGGTATCATTTTGCTACCACCCAATTAGTTACAGATTGAACAAGCTTTGCTTTATCAATAAGTATTTCATTACTTCCTTTTCCATTTATTTTAAAAGATTTTCCATTCTTATGTCTTATCCACCCACCGTTAATAGTTATTGGGCTTAATTTTTCCCATTTTCCAAAACCACCCGTTGCAAAAGCTTCTTTAGAAATATTTTGTCCTAATACTCCTAATTCTCCTAATTCTTTAATAGCTGTACTTTTCCCTGATATTATTTTTTCCCAACTAATATTTATTTGTTTATTGATTTCAGCTTGTTTTACAATAAATGGCATTCTTAAAAAACTTCTTCTTGGTACACCTAATCCATATTCGTGTCTTATACCAACTTCGACTATTTTTTGACCATTTTTATATTCTCCTACATCTTTTGGAACACCAATATGTACTTCATTATTGAGAGCCAATTTTGTTTGTTTAATGATATTTTGTAAAAGTGTTAAATCATTTTTTTTCATACAAAAGACTCTTTCTGATTCCCATAATTTTTAGAAATTAATTGTAGATATATTTGCCCGTAAATTGTAGATAGAAAAAAACTATCATTTAAAGAAGTATTTCCATTACCCATAAAGTAAGAAGTAGATACACCATCAACACTTTCACTTGCAACAGAAAAAGTTGGACTTGCTCCATTTAAAGATGATTGAATACTAATTGTTATTAAATGTGCAATTAAATATAAAATAGCTTCATCATCACAAGCATTACTTCCATACTCTGCACCATAATAGCATCTGTAAGTGGTCTCAAACATTGGAAAATACTTATCAACAGTTTCAGCTGGTATCATTGGAAATTTAGCTTTAAAGTCATCAATCATTGCCATTTAAAATCCTTTAATCTTAATAATGCCCTCTGAAAAGAGGACACTATAAAATCAATCTGCTTCTACAATAAATCCAATTTCAATAAATCTCTGGATTTTCTTGTCTGCTTCAAAATCAGTCTTAGATATCTCAAATTTTCCTAATACTTCACCTTTTGTTTCAGTTTTGCAACATCTTAAAGCATTTAATGTAAAGATTTCTTCTTCATTATCTTCTTCTAATTCTTCTTTTGGATTTTTACCATCATCACCTAATATAAGAGAGATTAAATCATCTTTTTTAAGATTTGAATATCCCTCTAACCCTAACTCTTTACATTTTGCTTTCAGTTCTTCAACTGTTAAAGCTTCTAATTCTTCTTTTGGCATATTTACTCCTATAATCCAGTTAAATGTCTTCCAGCTTTATTTTCAGCAACATCAATACCAGCAATTCTATATTTTGCATCTGCTCTATATCCAAAACTACCCTCTGGAACAGTTTTACCAATAATTAGAGGTTGTGGTATTCTTACCAAGATAGCATTCTCATTTGTAGAGTATGCAGTAGTTACAGAAGTACCATTTACATTGTTTGCTCTCCAAGAATTTAAGAATGTAACGTTAGGGAATGCTTCTTTCAAAACTGTTAAAACTGTTTTATCACTTGTTTGTGATTTCCATTTTTGCGATGCTAACCAATTCATAACAGTTGTTGGTAACATTACTCTATCAGCCATATATCCATTAGTATTATTAACACCATTCCATTGGTCTGTAATAAGTGAAGCAATAGCATCATAAGCTTGTTCACCAGTTAGAGTTGTAATTGCAGCAGAACTATCAGTGGTAAATCCAGCATAATTTAAAAGCCCTTTATTTAAAGAGTTTCCAACTGCTAAAATCTCATCAATTTCTTTTCTATAAACTTCATCAACACCACCAAGTAATCTTTCAACTAAATTATAATTTTCTAATTTAGCTTTCTCAATTTCATCATCTGTATAGTTGATTGTTGCTTCTCTTCCAATTACAGCAATTGAGTCAGTTTCTCCATCTAAAGAAATAAGCCCTTTATTTGTTCCTCTGTTATTTACATCATTAAAACTACCTTTAGCAGATACTCTTTTTTTCTTAATTGTGTCAGCAAGTCCACCTGTATTGTCGATAGTTAAACCACTATTTAGAAATACATTTTCAGGATATAGCTTTACAAATACTCTAGGGTCTAAATGTGTAAGACTTTGAGCCAATAAAATCCCTTTTGCATCTTTAAAAGTTTTTGCAACTTCTAAGTGTGCAACTAAAGAATTCATATCTATTAAATTTTTTAATTTCATTTTTTACCTCTTTTTTATAGTTGGATAAATACTTCCCAAACACCAGCTTTAATTTCTCTATTGAAATAACCTTTTACCTCTACATTATCAGTTGCTGTTGTTGTAGCTTTTCCTAAATCTGCATCAACTGAACCACTATTAACTGCATAAATTTTTCCAAATTTAGTAGGAGTATCTCCAGCTTTAACATCAACTGTTCCTAATCCCCACTCTAAAACATCAAGTTGATAAACTGCACCATCACCAGTTTTTACAAAAGTTTCACCACTCTCAATAGCATTAACTACACTTTGTAAAACTAATCCAGCAACAACTGGAGTTGCACTTTTATCCATATTCGCTAAGTTACCAGTTTTAATAATTGAAAATTTACCAGTTTTAAGTGGTGCATTGTAATTAGCTGTATATGTGCTTATTTTTGCCGGTAAAGTTTGATTAATAACACCAGCATCAACATTTCCAATTTGTGCATAATCATAAGATGCAAACGCCATTATTTTATCTCCTTATCAAATGCTTTAATAATCTCATCTTTTGAATCTTTAAATTCAATAGTTGAAACTTGTTGTTCTCTTTCTTTTAATAATTTAAAAGCGACACCAATTTCTGCATCTTTAAAACTTTCAGTTGGATATTCAGCTTTGATAACATCGGACATGATAGTTTCATTTGATTTTGTTTTAAAATCATATTTTTCATCTAAGAAATTTTTAGCTTTTCCAATAATAGATGCTCTATCATTTCCATAATGAAGCATTGCATCTTTATAAACTTGACTATCCATAAATTTTTTAATTGCATCATCACCAGCTATTTTTTTAGCATCTTCAAACTTTTTTTCCATTTCTACTGGATCACTCTTTGCAACTTTAGGAATAATGCTATCCATTGCTTCAAGAATCATAGCCTTATCAGCATCACTCGCATTTACTAAAGCTTCTTTTAGTTTTGCTAACAACTCATTTAAGTCCATAGGTTTAACTCCTTTTTCGTCTTTAAATTTACAAACACCACCACAACGACCAGCTTCAACTATTCCTAAATGATGAGGATTAATATTTAATTGTTCAAAATCATACTCTGCACTTGGAACTGTTTTTGCTGTATATCCTAGTGATAATTGCTTATGGTTAAATTCTAACTTATCTTTAAATAGTGTTATTTCGTTTCTTATTGCTAATGTTGAATCTAAACTATTATCAATATTTTCAATTTCTTCACTATTTAAAATATTTCCTTTTTTTAAAGATTCGTCTATATCACCTTTTGGCTCAATATGATTTTCAATTAATGGAATACCAACCAATTTATCTTTTAACTCTCTTATAGTTTCAGGACTTCTATATATTTTAAATACTTTATCGAATGGTTCTAAACCTAACTCTAAGCCCAAATATTCTTGAACCCCATCTCTAATAGATATAACAGTTCTTTTTTCTGTATTTAAACTATCAATAAAAGATACCTCTTGCGTAAACATTTTGTCTTTAAAAGGACAAGGACAATCTTTACTTAGATTTAAAACTTCTTTTTGAGCCATTCCCTCATCTTTAAAACCAATTGATATTTTTTGACTATCTTTGTAAACAAAATATAATCCATCTTCTTTTTTAATTTGAAACATCTATTACTCCTAATCTTCTAAATCCATAACAAAAGTATCCCAACATCTGCAATTAATTTCCTCGCCTACTTCGATTGATTTTCCGTCACAAGAACTATAAAGCTTTCCATCAACTGGATAAAATTTTCCATTTCTTGCTGTGTGACATTTTCTAGTTCTTTTATTTCCACTATCTCCACCAACTGCATTCCATTTCCTTTGATTAAATCCAAGATTGGCTGCTCTTTTTTTATTTAGTTGAGAATTAAAAACTGTTAGTTCTTGTCTAGCTACCAAAATAGATTTATTTTTATTTTTACCAGTTATATTTTCAACTTCTTCATAAAGAGTGTCTAAGCTTTGACCCATTGTCATTAGTCTAAGAAGATTATTACTCATATCTTCAATTGCTTTATCTCTTGTAGCTTGTATTTGTAAAAGTGTTTTTAAACTATTTGCATTTACAAAACTATTTAAGCCATCTGTTTTAATGACATCTTTTATATTTATTCCAATATCTTTTTCAATAGCTTTATAAATATTTGATTGATTAGCTATGTTTACTTTTAAATATAATGCTTTGATGTATTTTTCTAATCTTTTATTTGAGAATTGTTTCAATAGCATTCTTAAAGCTACTTTTGATAACACTTTAAATATAACTGCAAAATTTCCAACTTGTGCATCTTGGAATTTATTAATTGTTGAAACATTTAATTTATTTAAGACTTGATTTTTATATCTTTCTGCTATTTTGTCATTCATAAAATGTAAAAAGTTTTCAAGTTCTGCTTCAAAATTATCAGTATGTCTATATGCTTTTATTTCATAAGTTTTTCTTTTTGTAGTTTGCTTGAGATATGCTTTTAAATCAAAGTTCATTTAATTACTCTTCAATTCCATCTTCATTAAATATTTCATCAAAGCTTTTCTTTACATCTATTTCTACACCTCTATCTTTTATATATGCAATATCATCTAATCCTAATTGTTGAACCAATAAAGCATTAGTAAAAACCTTTGTTTCATAATCTGCTTTTTCTGTTGGTGTGCTTTGATATTGTTCATTAAACCAAACAACAGTTAATCCCATAAATTCTAATTTTTGATTTAGAACTGGTAAAATAAAATCATTTCCTAGATTTTTAACCATGCTCCAAAATATTGTCTCTTCTGTTTTTCCTGATGAGTTTAACCCTTTTACATTCTCACCAACTAACCAGCTTAAAGGTATTCCAGTTACTAAAGATAATCTTCTTAAAGTAATAGTATCAACACTATCTAATCCACTTAAATTTTGTGTCTCTGTTTTAGTATCATCTTCTGCATCAAGTAATCCAGCACCATAAATTGACCTTAAATTTTCTAACCTATGAAAATAATCAACTAAATGTTTTTCTTGTTTTTGTTGTAGTTTAGACTTAAAGTCTTTTATCTTATAAAACATAGTCGAGATTTTTTCTACAAGTGTAGGGATTGCTCTTTCAATTACACTATCATTTATAAGTTGAGAATAAATAAGTTCAAATTCACTTATCCCACCATAATTATATGAACTTTTATCATCTTCTACTGGTTGATAATATTGAAAATCCATTACTCTACTATGATGTATTACTTGTGTACCAATTCGATAATATTCTGGTTCGTTGTATCTTTCATCAAGTTCATTCAAAGAACTATTTATCTGTACAGTTACTTTTGCACCACTAAAAGCTTTAAATCTAACAGTTTGTAAATTAACTGATTTCATAGGTTGTAATGGGTCATTAGCATTTTTATCTATAATCACAATTACACCACGACCGAATGCCATCATATACTCAGAAGCTTTTTTTAATTCTTTTAGAAGTTTTTTATCAATAAATTTTAGGGTCTCTGCTCCAGCTTCACCCTCTGCACTAAATCCCTCTTTAAAGATATTTGATGATTTAATATTAGTTATTTTTCTACCAATACCAAGTTTATAAATAGAGTTTAATTCATCATTAGATACCGCAGTTGAAAAGAGTTTATTATTATTCACTCCACTTCTATTATTAGCAAGTAAATTAGTAAGAGATTTTAGACCATCTTTAAAGCTAAAATTCATTAAAAGCCTTTTTGATTTTATTATAACACTCAAAAAAAGGCTAAAAAATCATTTATCCATTGATTGCTTCATAATCTAAAATATTGTTTTTGTATGCTATTTCTACACCATCAATTAAAGTATCTATGATGTCATCATTTTTAGAATTTGGAAACTGTTCATATTCACTTATAAAGTCAGTAACATTAGGTAAATCTTCAACAACATACAATCCGTATATTTCCAAATAGCTTACATTATTATTTGCTCTAAATACTTTATCAACATTCCTTTCAATTTCAAAAACCATAAAGCCATCATCTTTCATTCTTTGAAATAAATCCACTCCACTTGCTTTTTGTTCGATGTGCATTCCCTGGAACGGATATTTATTATTTCTGTTATAAAAGTCTCTTGCTGTTACTTCTCGCTCTTTTGATAATGGCTTACCTCTGAACATATCCAGGTAATATAATCTATTCTCAAATACTCCAAAGGCACTATAAACTGTGTAATCATTTTTTTCATTGTTTTTTAAAGCTGTATCAACTGTAATAAAATATCTTTCAAAAATGATAGTATTAATAACCTCTCGAGATATATATTTAATCCATGAAGTCTTAAAGATATTTCCACCTTTGATGATTGGTGATTGTTGGAATTGAGAGTGGTAATAATCTGAGTTATTAGCCTTTATAGTCATTAACTTGTTATATGGATAATATTCTTCCCATAATGAGCATTTATTTATTTCATCAATTATTTCTACTTTATAATGGGTCCATTCATTTTTATCACCAAAAGCATTATTTAGTATAAGCCCTACAAGGTCATTAGTATGTAATCTTTGCATAATTATAATTATTGGAGTATCTGGCTTATTTTTTCTATTTGACAATGTGGTTTCAAACCAATCTTTAACTTTATCAAGTTTTAATAAACTTTCTCTATCGTCTGGCTTTAATGGATCATCTACTCCAATAAAACCACCCCATCCATCTTTTTTAAGCCCAGCACCAAAACCAGTAATTTGCCCAAAACTTGATACTGCATAAAGTCCACCATCTAAATTAGTTTTCCATAGTTTTTTGGCTGTACTATCTTTTTTTGTTTCAATACCAAATAAACTATAATGTTCTTTACTCATAAGCATATCTCTAATAGCTTGTGAATTATTAGTTACTAACATATCTGAATATGAAGTCATAATATTTTTACTTTCAGGATGTTTTGTTAAGGTCCACTCACAAAAAGTATTTAAGATTTCAGTCTTACCACTTCTTGGAGGCATATTAATAATCAAGTTTTTAATATGTCCTAAATAAACATCAACTAATAAATTACAAATATCAATATGAAACTGCTTTAATATTATCTTTGAGTTATATTTTGTTTTAAAGGACCATCTAAGATATCTTTTAAAATCTTCTAATAATATTCCTTTAAGTGCTATATTATTCATCAATAATCACTTTCAAACTCGCTTAATGTTTCAAGGATAATATCTTTGCTTAATTCTATATTTGTTTGCTGTGCATTTGTATTTTGAATATTTACTTGACTGCTTGAGTGTCTTTGATTTACATTTGTAGTTATAGATAATTTATCAACTGCATTTGCTAATTTTTCAGTATCATTTGCATTAAGGTATCTTTCTTCAAATTGTTGCACTCCATCGCCTACTGATACCTTTTCTTCAACTTTACCTTTTTTTAATATTCCATCAATAGTATCAAGTATTTTAAACGAAGTATCATATATTCTAACTCTTTTATTATCCTCCGAAAATTCCTTTTCTAATCTATACTTTACAGCCTTATCTATTTCTGTTATTTCTATCGGACTTAACTCGGACTTTTTGACTTTTTCAAGCATTAATGTAGCTTCGACAAAATCGGCATTTTTAGGCTCTATGTTTTCGGTAATATTTCTTATTGTTTTTTCATCAACTTTATATGTTTTTGCTAATGCTGATTTAGTATATTGACCTGTTTTCCATTTAGCAATAATATTGTTCTTTTGTCTATCTGAAAGCTTAGCCATTATTCAAACTCCATCATAAAATCTAAAATATCTATTTGCTCTAAATTTAAAGCCTTATAGTTATCAAAGTGAAAATCAAAAATAGATTTACTATAACAACTATAAGCACACTTAGAAAAACTATTATAAAATCTTAATTGCTTTTCTTTATATCCATTATTCCAACACCAAATAGGTTGATTGTTATATAGTTCTCTTTCTTTATCACAATGTACTAATTTTAAATTACTATCATTAAATTCTAAATCATTTTTTAAATTGTTTTTATTTTTAATAAACACTACTTCAAAATCAATTTCATCATTAAACTTATAAACATTTCCTGCATCATCTTTTTTAAATATTGGAAATTCAATTTTATTTTCAAAAATTCTATTTAATATTTTTTCTTTTTTTAAGATTACTAGGTTTTTAAGATTTTTTAATGTATTTGTAGGTAAATCTAATAAATACTCACAATAATTAAAAAGCAAATTAAATTTACCCTCTTCTACTTTTTTGTAAACAATATTTGGTCTTTCATTAGTTCCTATTTGTTTTCGTATTAATATCATTGCTACTGCTAAATCTTCTAAATTGTCATCAAATAAATCTACACATTGATAAAAAGAGTTTAGCATTTCTTTATTCTTTGTATTTTCTCTTAAATCCAATAAAATATTTGATGACATTGTTTTATCCTTTTATATATTCTTCAGTCTCTTTTATTGCTGCACTACTTCCATAACAAACAATAGCCTTATAACCTTGCTTATTCATTTAACACTCCTAATAACAATAAAAAAACCATCTTTATTAGAGTTCCTAATTTTTCTTGCTACAATTTCTACAATTTGTGAATCATTTTTATAAGCTATCCCTTCTAACGAATCTTGTATTGCTTTTAAAGTATTATCTAAATCCGTTCTCCCTTTTTTGCTACAATACAGTGTATATTCAAGAGAACAATCCCCCTCTATTAATTTAAACTTTTTTGCTTTTGCAAGTAGAGATAATGCTCTTTTGAATTGCAATCCCTCTTTTGTCATAGTTCTTATTATTTTTCCATTTTTTGAATATGTTTGATAAAGATGATTTACAGATGGTGGTACAAGATTACATTCTAAAGATTGCTCTTGATGTTCAGTTGGGATAATTGGTTTAGTCATTGATATGTTCCTTGAATAAACCCATGTCTTGATTTGATGTATCTATTTTTAAAAGTCCTAATTTAATAGCTTTTTCTTTTCTGGCTTTTAACCACATTTTATAAGGGTGTCTTGCTCGTTCTCCAAAAGGATATGCTTCATCAATATCTTTTAATGTTATAAGTTTTCCTTTTTCTTTAATTACTTTATCTATTATTTTATTTGATTCGTTGTGCCAATAACTACTCATCTTTTATCCTTTTCAAACAAACTAATTACAAACCCAACTGCAACACCTATACCAATCAACAAAATAGTTAAAATATCGACTAAATAATTCATTTGTTTATCTCCTTAAAATATCCGCATTCTCTTTTTACAGTTACTTCGCTATAACAAGAAAATGGCAAATTCAAATCTTTAATTTTTATCTTGCAATGCAACTTATTATCTTGTTTGATACTCTCATTACATTTGCTACAATCTCTTAAAATAATCTCTTTTGGTTTTGCACCCATCATGCACCTACTTTTAATTTTCTCATAGTTTCTAAACCATCATAGAAATTGTGATCATCTTCTTCTTGTTCAATTTTACTTACATAATTACCATCAAAAATAGCTACAATAGGTTCATCTTTTTTAACTACATTTAGAGCAACAAAGTAATATTTTCCATTTCTAACTTCTTCAACTCTTAGCTTATATGGTTGAACTTTAGCTTTGAAGCAATAGTTAATTAATATTTGAAGAACTATTTTTTTTCTATCTTCTGTTGAATCATTAAAAAGTAAACTAATCTTATGTAACGAATTATGTGATTTATCAAATTGCATATTTAGTTTATTTAGTGCATTTAATCTTTCTAAACTTCTTGAAAAAGCTAAAAGTTCATTTGGTAAAGGCATGCCATTAATTTTTAAATCATAAATTGTTGTCTTTTTATATTTCCAATCTGCAAATCCACCAATATAATTATTCAAATAATCAAAAGTTATTTCAAACTCTTTCATTTCTGCTTGTGTTAATATTCTCATCTTTCACCGCCTAAAGCAGTTCTAATTGTATTAACCATATCAGCTACATTTTTAGCATTTGTAACTTTATGGTCTTTCTCTATTTTTAAATACCCATCTTTTAAAAATTTGATAGTTTCACCATCAACAGAAAAGCTTTTACCAATTAAATCATTTGGAACTAAAGCTTGATTTTTGCCAAGTTCTATAACTTGCTCGTTTTGGTAATCAAGGTAAATTCCATCACGGATAAAGAAAAATAGCTTTTCTGGTTTCTTTCCGCTAAGTTTTAATGCTTTTGCATAATTATCTATCGCAATAATCATTTTTTGGATATCAGTCTTTCTCAAAATAATTTGGTTAAAACTGCTAGGCTCTTGAACATCACCATGTTTGTCTGAAATTTTTTCTTTGTAAGCTTCAATAACTTCTCTTGGATTTAATTTTTCATCTTCAAATTTTTTATTTTCATTTTTAGAAAAAGAGTGAGGGATATTTTTTTCTTCTTCAAAATTTGCATTAGTAGAATTACTATTACTCTCTCTTTCTTCTTTCTTAATATCTCTCTTAATATTATCTATCTTTGTCTCCATTTTTTGGAGAGGGTCTATTCCATTTTTTGGAGATATATTTTCCATTTTTTGGAGAGGGTCTCCACACCCTTTTGTATCTACTATTCCACTACTAATAGTTATCCATTTTTGAGTAACCTTTAAATATCCAGTTTCATTATTTTTAACTAAAAAACCATTATCTAAAAGCTTTTTAATAATTTTATATATTTGACCATTTGAAACTTGAATAATATCTCTTAGAGTGTCTTTACTTGCATAACACCAACCAAATTCATTATTACTCATAAAATAAATATTTTCTAATAATGTCCACTCTTCTAAGGCTAATTTATGTTGTTTTAAAGCTAATAGGTCTATTGCTATGTATCTTTTCATTATGCAACTCCCATAAAGTCAAATAAAGATGGTAACAATTTTTCATCTTCTGCACTTTTTAAGTAACTACAACTATCAACCCAATAACCAAAATTTAATTCATGTCCTCTGTATTTTCTATCTTCTTTTAAAGATATATATCCAGTGCTACCTATACCACTAAAAGGGTCAAAAACTATCTCACCTTTATTTGTGAATCTATTAACTAATCTTTGGATTATGTCAAATTGTAAAGGACATAAATGCTGTTCTTGCCCTTTTTGTTTTTGTATCATATTTAGAGTTCTCATTCTTGCTACATCAGTCCAAACATCTTCATTCCAAGATGGTGGCTGTAAAAGCATAAATGAAACTGGTAATTTACCTTTTAAGTCTAAATGTTCACCTATTTTTACATGATGTTCATAATCATAAATAGACTCTAAATGTCTATCTCTGAAAGTTTGAAATATCTTATCACTTTCCATTTTTTCAAGTTCTTCTGGCATAAGTAATCTATCTCCAGAACTTCTCCAAAAACCATGTGCATCTGTTTGCCATCTTGCTCTCGAATAGTCACTTTTATTTTTAACAACTGGATCATCTGCATAAGCTCTTGTATTATCAGTTTGTGGTTTTCTAAAAAGTAATATATACTCAGGCATACCACAAGATATTTTACTTCCATCTTTGCAAACTTCACTCCACCCTAATCTATAAGTTTGATTATTTTCTCTTACAACATCTGTAACTACTGTAATCATTCCCATATAAGCAAAACCATGTTTAATATAATGGTTTATACAATTACTATGAAATGGATAAACTGTTTGAAAACCTAAATCAGTAAGTCCACCTGGTACTATTCTATCTTTTACATGTATTGCAGCAATTCGTCCAGGTTTTAAAACTCTTAAAAGTTCTGGACTTAAAAAATCCATTTGCTCAAAAAAGTGGCTATTTGTATCACTATGTCCAAAATCACAATAATTAGGACTATACTCATATTGGCTAGAAAAAGGGATTGAAGTTAAAATCATATCCATAGAATTTTCTTGCATGTTTTTAGTTTCTTCAACTGTATCATTATGAACTAATGTATATAATTTAGAACTAGATTCTATTCTTTCTACTCCTATCTTTCTTTCAAGTACTTCAAACATTTCTTTATTACTTAGACCATAATTTTTGATTATTTCTGTCATTTTTTCTACTGTTTTATTATGTTTCATCCATTTTTCCTCTAATATTTTTCTTACACCATTTTCTGCTTCTGTATAGATAATATTTATCTCTACTTCTTTACTTTGTAAAAATCTATAAATTCTATGAATAGCCTGTATAAAATCATTAAATTTAAAACCAATTCCTAAAAAAATCATTTTGTTTGATTGCTGAAGATTTACACCACTACCATACATCATAGGCTTAGATAAAAAAACTCTTTTTTCTTTAGCTTTCCAACTGTTTAATTGTTTTTCTCTTTCGTCTATTGTTTGATTTCCATATAGAGAGATATAATCACAATTTATCTCTTTTAAGGCTTTTTCTGTTTCTTCTTGTTCATAGTTTAAATCAGCCCAAATAACAATTTGTTCATTGTTTGTATATGTTTTAATTATTTCTTGTGCAGCTTTAATTCTTTTAGGAGCAGAGTCTCTTTTTTCTCTACTTGCTTCAATTAAAGAAGTTGAAGAGTCTCTAAACATAATAGCTTGACCATTATGGTCATAGTCAAAGTCATTTTCTTCATTTGCAAGTTCTACCCAGTTGATTTTCATATCAGGCAATGAATATCCATCATCACTAAAACCCAAATCAGATGGTTTCTGTACAAATAATCCCCATGAACTTACCCATAACCAAAACTCATCTTCTTTATGACTATGAAGAGTTAATTTATCAGCTTTTGTACTATCTCGTTTAAAAAATCTTGTTTTTGCTTGTGATACATCCATAACACCTAAAAAAGCACTATATGCTAAAAGTTCTATATAATCATTTGGTGATGGTGTTGCAGTAGCTACGAATCTATAAGGTACCGACTCTCTTATTGTTCTTAAATTCATAGTTTTTCTATCACCAGCAAATAAAGCCATAAATTCTCTAAATGTCTTAGTTCCACCAAATCCTCTTAAAACACTAGCTTCATCTAAACTAGCAACTGTAAAGAAATTAGGATCTATTTTTCCATCTCTGATAGTTTCATAATTAGTTAAATAAATAGTTTTTTCATCTTCTACTTCTTCAACACTTCTTATAAATTTAACTTTAACATTTAGTAATTTTGCATCATTTATAAACTCGCCTCTAACACCTAAAGGGCATACTATTAATCCATATCCACCTGCATAATTTCTAGTAATTCTTACAGTTTCAAGTTGTATTATTGTTTTACCTAAACCAAAAGATGCAAATATTGCTGCTCTACCTTGTCTTACTGCCCATCTTACTATTGCTTTTTGATGGTCTTTTAGAATTGGATTAATATCGCTTATTTGAATGTTTGAAAAGCCTTGTTCTTCTTTTAGTTTGATTTTATTTTTTATAAATTCATTGTAAGGTACTTCATTCTTACTCATAATATCCTCCAAAGATACTATTTGCCTTTACAAACCAACTAACTACCCCAATTTTGTATCTTGGAGGAATTTTTAAAAAACGAGTAGTTAGTTTGTAAAAGGTTTTTTGTAAGCAACTAAGAATATTTTTAATATAATCTCGTTGCACCATTTGATGGGTGTTTTAAATTAGAGTGAGAAAGGAAAGCCAAATCAAGACTCACTCTAATCCAATAAAGGAAAAATTTCTTAAAACACATTAAAGCTTAATAGCTTTTGTTAGACACACTAAGGGGATAATGTGCCTAATCAAAGCTACCTAATTAAAAGATAGCTTTATAGGTTTTTCACCTTTTAAATCGAGGTGAGTTAATTTAACTTTTGTTTTTTTATCTTTTATATTTTGGAAATATTTAGCAATTCCATTTATGATTAATTTCATTTTCTAACTCCTCTTAATTTCTTGCTTTAGTTTCTTCAAGTCTTAATACAAATCTATTAACAACTGCTAATAAAGGTCTAGCTTTACTTAAAACCTTTGAAGCTTCACTACTATTTATTTCATCTTTATTATCAAATTGTTTTTCCATTTCACTTGTTATACTTCCAATCTCTTTAACAGCTTTTAGAACTTCATTTTGCATTTGACATTGAGTAATAATTTCAATCTCTTTTACATCTTCTAAATCAATCAATATAGTTATCAATTGTTCACTATTAAATCTCTTTTGGTCATCATTGAAATAGTTCTTTAGATATTGTTCATTATTAACTCCACCTAAATCCAAAAGGTTGGCATAATATCTCGCCCAATTAACATTAAGCATTTCAGCTTTAACCATCATTTTGGCTCTTAAAACTCTGTAATATTCAATCTCTTTGTTTGATTTAGCCATCATTAAACCTTTTCATTTTGTTTTGGTTTTTGTATATTTTCAGAGAGAAAAGATTTCCCAAAAAATTTAACTTGAGTTTCTTTGTCTGTAAAAATTTCAATTGGTACTTTTAACTCTTCACTAACTTTTAAAGCAGAAGATAATTTAATTGCTCTTTTTCCAGTCAAATATCTTGAAACAGTAGAAAGTTCACACTTAAGTATTTTTTTTATTTGTTCTTGACTTATTTTTTTCATATAGCAATATTACCAATATGGAAATTAAATAAAGCTTAAAATATTACCAATATGGATATTTCCACTATGGTATAATAAATCATTAAAATGTAAGGAATTAAATGGGCGTAGGTTCTAATATTAAACAAATTTTAAAAGATAAAAAACTATCACAAAAAGATTTTGCAGATATGATAGAAGAAACAACTGTAAACTTAAATAGATATCTAAATGAACAAAGAAATATACCAGTTTCTTTATACCCTTTAATTTCTAAGGCTTTAAATATGAGCATTGATGAAATAATGGGTAATCAGTCTTTATCTTCAAAGCTAGTACCTCTTATAGGTAAATCATCTTGTGGAAAACCAAAAGATTATGATTTAAGTAATTATGAGCCTGTTTCTGTTCCACTTGATATGTACATAGATGGTATGTATGCTGTTGAAGCTGACGGTGATAGTATGGCTCCAAAAATAAATGATGGGGATATAGTATATTGCATACCAAACCAAATTATTGATAATGGTAAAATTGTACATTATTGGTTAAATGGTGAAAGTGGAATTAAAAAATATAAAATTAATGAAGTTGGAACAATAATATCTCTACTACCTTTGAACCCTGACTATGACATAATAACTATACATTGTGATGATAATTATGATTTAGTTATGGCTAGAGTAGTCGGACGAATAGACAAAGATTTTTAAATTAATAGGAAACATAAATTAAATAAAAATATTTCAAAATGTAATAAATTTTAATCACAAAATTTATTTTTGATAAAATTTTTCTGTATACAAAAAATTAAAGCAGGAGTAATTTATTCATGAGTAAATTAGAGAAAATAGAATTAATCAAAATTCTAAAAACAAATATTGGAACAGAACAATTAAATTCTGTAAATAGTAGAGAACTTTATGAGTTCTTAGGTATAAATACTGAATATTCAAAATGGATACAAAGAGCAGTAGAAAAATATAATTTTGAAAATATGGCTGATTATATTATCGTCAAAAATGACGAAAAGTTTGGAAGACCAAGAGAAGATTATATAGTAACTCTTGATATGGCTAAAGAACTTTGCATGGTTTCAAATACTGAAAAAGGTAGAAAAGTTAGAAAATACTTTATTGAAGTAGAGAAACAAGCAAATAAACCTATGACTATTGAACAGTTACTTTTGGAAAATTCAAAAGTTATAAATCAATTACAAAATAAAGTTATTACACTTCAAGATACAATAGAAGTACAAAAGCCAAAGATTGTATTTGCAGATAGTGTTGCGCAAAGTGAAACATCAATATTAATAGGACAATTTGCAAAAGTAATAAGTACAGATGATTTTAATATTGGACAAAATAGACTTTTTCAATGGCTAAGAGATAATAAATATCTTATTTCAAGTGGAAACGGATACAATCAACCAATGCAACAATACATAGATAATGGTTATTTTGAAGTTACAGAAAGAACAATAAACAATCCAGATGGTAGTACAAGAATTACAATGACTACAAAGATAACTGGTAAAGGACAAGTTGCTTTAACTAAAAAAATTAAAAACTCTTTTAATTTATGATTAATTCTATTTCCTAAACTCCCAAGGGGCTATTGGATTCTTATCAATCCAAAGCCCTTTTTTATTTTCCCTTGCTAGTTTTTCAGCATTATAGTAATCTTGATTTTTTGAATACTTTTTATAAACCCATGCAAAACCATCTTTTACTTGTTGCAAATTAATATCTATATTGTTATAGTAGATAGTTCCAAGTATTCTTTTATATTTATCTTTTTTTTGATATTGAACAGTTACAGTCTTACCAGCTATATATTTAGCTAAATTATCTTTTGATTTATTTCCAAAAGCTTGTTTTTTTTCTGGAGCATCAATATCGTTCAATCTAATTTTATATTGAGTTTTATCGCTTGTAAGAACTGTGATTGTATCTCCATCAGATACTTTCACTACCTTACCTATTAATTCAAGAGAGAATAAATAGGAAGATAGGACTATAAGTACAAGTATAGTTCTTATCATTTACTATTTTTTTTCTTTTTTTAGTTTTTCTAATATTTTAATTCCTTCGCCTAAGCATTTTTCTTTATTATAAGTTGCTGTGCTACAAAAACCATTTATATCTAATTTTTGTCCTACCACTTTAATAATATTTATCATTGTTTTAGTATTTCCTTCTGGATTATTTTTATAATCATTTAGTATTTTTGAACCTATATTTTGATTTTGAAGCCAATTATAATAAGGAACACAATTACCTAAACTTGCAGTTCCGATAACAAATCCTCTGCCCTTACAAACTAATTTAACATTATTCCCTTTATTAAGTGATGCTACCCAGCTAGTATATTTGTCTTCAACTTGTGCAGTTGGATATAAAAACATATTATCCCCACCTATTAACTTCAAGTTCATATTATTAAAGGCATCTTTTTGAATGTTATCAATTTTCCCAGAAACTAATAAGATTTTATTTTTATATTGTTCATCTGCCTTAACTTCATTTTTAACATATTCTCTTTGAAGCTTATCAGCTGTGACTATTTGAGGTAATATTAAAATATTCATTTCTACAAGTGATGACTCTCCACCATCTGCTGTTACTTCTATTTCATCTTCAATCATGGCTCTAAATAAATTAGACTCAATTTCAGTAAATAGGTTTTTTACTTGTTGCTGCTCTTGAACTTTATTTTCTATATTTGAATTACCATGTTTGTTAGTTAGATATATGCTTCCTATTATTATCCCAAGTACAATAACTATAAAGTAAGTAAGTTTGCTTGGTTTCTTTTTATAACCACAATGAGGACAAACTTTAACAGTTGATGATATGTCTTTATTGCATTCTTTACATTTTATTAATGCCATTCTAACCCCTTTTTATTTAATTATATAGATTTTATCTAAAACCTTTTTAATTTCAAGTTATAAAATTTATTTCCATATTGGTAATATTTTAAGCTTTATTTAATTTCCATATTGGTAATATTCTTTTATCAAAACAAGTTTTAGTTTAAAACATTGTAAGAGAAAACACTCTTTAAAATAGGTTGAGTTCCTTATCCTAAAAAGGAAATCTTATCTTAACGCGGATAAGCACGAGAAGTCGGTCAAACTTTAAATCTTAAATAAGTAGTGTGGTGGAAGATAGACACAATAGTACGGCGAGTGATAGGACAATCAAGAAGTTATACTGTAAGACAAGTTCGGTAAATATGTGGAAAGTATAAATTGTTCCTTTAATACAAGTGAAAATATTAAGCCATATCCTCTTTATTGAGTGCGAACTAACACTTGAAATATATCGTCCATAGGTGAAAGTCCTATGGCACTACTTACTTAAGATTTATCTTTAGATTTAATCAAGCAGTCAAGAACATCGTTAAATTTATTATATTTGTTGTTAGTAATAGTTATGTGAAACAAAATAAAGAAATCCGTCTTTATTGAAAGGTATTGACTGCTTTGTTAAGTCTAAAATTTAAAGGAGAAAAGATGACATTAAAAGATTTAGGATATGAATTAAAACAAGATGGTGAAAAGTTGGTTTATGGTGGATATTTAGACCTTGAGGGAACTGGAATAACTACTTTACCTGATAATTTATCTGTTGGTGGAAGTTTATACCTTAGAGGAACTGGAATAACTGCTTTACCTGATAATTTATCTGTTGGTGGATATTTAGACCTTAGAGGAACTGGAATAACTGCTTTACCTGATAATTTATCTGTTGGTGGATATTTAGACCTTGAGGGAACTGGAATAACTACT
>NZ_MUXF01000007.1 GCF_003063295.1 Arcobacter lacus | reverse complement strand
CTGGGTTCGAACCAGGGGCCAAATGATTAACAGTCATCTACTCTACCGCTGAGCTATGCCGGAATCTTTTTTAACTTATTCTCTTAAATTGGACGGGAATTATAATACCTTTTTCTCTTTTTGTCAAGAGATTTTTTGTTAATTTTTACTTAAATTATGAAATTTAATATTTTAAACATATAAAAGGATATTTCCTTTTATATGTCTTATTTTATATTTGAGATATATGTAGCTAATATTTCTATTTCTTCATCAGTTTTTGTTTCAACTTGTGGTTTCATGATATTTTTCATAATACCTCCATAAGTTCCATCTTTATATCCATTCATAGCAGTAATAATTCTTTCTTTATCCCAACCTGCAATAACTTGTGATTTTCCTAGAGCTTCTTTTTCTGCTTTTTGTCCGTGACATGAAGCACAAACTTTATATAATGTTTCACCATCAGGAGTTACAACAGCTATTTCTTGTGTATTTTGAACTTCTTCATCTACTTTATCTTTAATTATATTTTCTTTTACTACTTCAGCTTTTTTTTCTTCTACAATTTTATTAGTTGATTCTGCAACTGTATTATTTGAAGTTTCATTTGTTTTTTGAGTTGTTTCTTCTTTTGTTACTGTTTGAGTAGAAGATTCTTTTTTATCTTCTGTGCATCCTGAAAGTAACAATACAGCAATAGCTGAACCCAATAAAATTCTATTCATTTCTTTCCCTTTTTATATTTTTTAAATTAATCTCGCAATTATAACCAAACAATTGTATAAAAATCGTGTTACAAACTGTTAAAGTTGAAAATAAATTCATTATTGTAGTCAATTTTCACAATACCACCTTTTTTTAGCTTTCCAAATAATATTTCATCAGTTAAAGGATTTTTGATTTTATCAGAAATAACTCTATTTAATGGTCTTGCACCCATTGCTTTATCATAACCTAATATTGCTAACTCTTTTTTAGCTTTTGCACTAATTTCAATTTTTATTTTTTTATCAACTAATTGTTTTTCTAAATCTTCTATAAACTTACCTGCAACTTTTGCAACTATATCTATACTTAATGAATCAAAAGTTACAACTGCATCTAATCTATTTCTAAATTCAGGAGCAAAAAATTTATTTATTGCTTTATTTTCATTTAGTTTTTCATTTTTTGCAAATCCCATTACATTTGCTTCAGTTGCACCTAAATTTGATGTCATAATTAAAACAACATTTTGAAAATCTGCTTTATTACCACTGTTATCTGTTAATTGCGCATTATCCATAACTTGAAGTAAAATTGACATTAAATCAGGATGAGCTTTTTCTGTTTCATCAAGTAATAAAACTGTATGTGGATGTTTTCTAATAGCTTCTGTTAAAAGTCCACCTTGTTCAAATCCAACATAACCAGCAGGCGCTCCAATAAGTCTTGAAACAGTATGAGCTTCCATATATTCACTCATATCAAATCTTTCAAAATGTATTCCCATTTGTAAAGATAACTCTTTTGCAACTTCTGTTTTTCCAACTCCAGTAGGACCTGTAAATAAAAAACTACCTATTGGCTTTTTATCTAAACCTAATCCAGCTTTATTTCTTTTAATTGATTGTACAATAGTTGAAATTGCAGTATCTTGTCCAAAAACTCTTTTTTGCATATTTTTTTCTAAATTTTTCAATAAACTTAAATCTGTTTTTGTTGCACTCTTTGGTGGAATATGAGCCATTTTTGAAATTATTTCTTCAACATCTTTTGAAGTTATTGTTATATTACTTTCTGCTTTTGTTTTTAAAGTTGTTGCTAAATTAATTTTTTTAGCTGCGCCTACCTCATCAATAACATCAATAGCACAATCAGGTAAAAATCTATCTGTTATATACTTTTTACTTAATTCAACTGCACTTTGTATTGCACTTTTTGAATATTTTACACCATGATATTCTTCATATTTTGATTTTAAACCTTCTAAAATCAAAATAGAATCTTCAATACTTGGTTCTTCAACATCAACTTTTGCAAATCTTCTACTAAGTGCCTTATCTTTTGAAAAATCATTTCTAAATTCACTAAAAGTTGTTGCACCAATACATCTTAATTTTCCATTTGCAAGCATTGGTTTTAAAATATTTGAAGCATCCATAGCAGACCCACCAACACTTCCTGCTCCAACAATTGTATGAATTTCATCTATAAATAAAATTGCATTTTTTATTTTTGAAACTTCTTTCAATAAACTCTTTAATTTTTTTTCAAAATCCCCTCTGTACTTTGTTCCAGCAATCATAGAACCCATATCAAGTGAAAAAACTTTAGAATCCAATAAAAATTCTGGAACTTTCTTTTGTGCTATTTGTAAAGCTAAACCTTCAGCTATTGCTGTTTTTCCAACTCCAGGTTCTCCAACAAGTATTGGATTATTTTTCTTTCTTCTACTTAATATCTCAATTACTCTTGAAATTTCTCTATCTCTTCCAATTACAGGATCAATTTCACCTTTTTTTGCAATAGAAACTAATTCACTAGAATTTTTATCTAAAACTTTTTCATTTTCACTATTTTCATCATTTTTTTGTTCATCTTCATCTTTATGAGAAATCTCTTCAAGTATATCAACTCTTTGTATTCCATATTTTTTTAATAAATATGTAGAATAACTCTTCTCATCTTTTAAAATAGCTACAAACATATCTTCAACATTTGCATTTGTTTTTCCACTACTTTGAGTATGAGAAACCATATAATCTATCGTTGAAGATAAAGATACTGTTTCTATTGGTTCATCATCTACATCTTTTGGAAGTAAAGGAGTATTTTCATCTATATAACTTTTTAATTCATTAAATAAAATATTTGTATCAACACCTAAATCTATAAAAAGATTTTCAATTGTTTGATCATTAATCAACATTAAAAAAACATGTTCTACTGTCAAATATTCGTGTTTACTACTTTTTGCATAACTTACAGCTTGTGCAAAAATATGTCTTAATTCTTTGCTTATCATTTTATTCTTCTTCCATAACAGCTTTTAAAGGAAAACCTTTTTCTCTCGCCATTGTTTTTACTTGAGTAACTTTTGTAAAAGCTATCTCATGAGTATAAATTCCACATAATCCTTTTCCATTATTGTGAATATTTAACATTATTTCTGTTGCATCTTGAGTTGATTTTCTAAACACTCTTACTAAAACATCTATTACAAAATCCATAGTTGAATAATCATCATTTAAAAGAAAAACATTATATTTTTTTGGCTCTTGCAAATCTAATTCATCATTTAATTCTACTTCTATTTCATTACCCACATCAAACCCTTATTATTTTTACTATGATAAAATCATTTTTTTAAAAAACGTCCTATTATAACAAAAAAGAGATTATTATGAAAAATGACATTGCTAATTACAAAAATAAATCTATATTTATCAGTGCTACAAATACAGATGTAGGAAAAACTTATGCATGCGAAAAGTTTTTAAACTATTTTGCAAAAAATGGTTTAAAAGTTGGTTATTTCAAACCTTGTGAAACAGGAGTTATAAATAATAAACCTCTTGATGGCACAAAAATGTTTGAATTAGTAAAAAAATTAAATCCAAATTTTGAAAAACTTTCTATAAATGATATTGTTCCTTATCAATTTGAACTCCCAGCAGCTCCATATGTTGCCTCAAATAACACTATTATAGATATAGAATTTTTAAAAGAGAAGAAAAAATATTTACAATCTTTTTGTGACATATTAATAATAGAAGGAGCTGGAGGACTTATGGTTCCACTTAAAAAAGATATTTTTATGATAGATTTGATAAAGATTTTTGATAGTCTTGCTTTTTTAATAACTCCATCAAAACTTGGTTGTATAAATGATACACTACTTTCAATAGAAGCTTTAAAAAATAGAAATATAGATTTTGAATTTTTTATAAACTTACATAAAGATACTGATAGTTTTGAAAAAGTATCAAAACCATTTTTAATTGATTACTTTGGTAACTTAAATTTTTTACAAGATTTATAAAATTCTTTAATTTTTTTTACATTTTTATATTTTTTATATAAAAAGTCTAAGAGAATTTTATCATTTTGTTAGACTTTTTGACTTTTTTCTAAGTTTCCTTTCCCTTATTGTAGGGCTTTGAAACACTATTATTATTTTAAGCTTAAATTTATTTGCTATTTTAAAAGCCATAAAAATAATTCATTTTAATTTGTGTATAAATTCTTTATTAGTTTTTATGAATAAATTCTTTTGAATAAAAACAAATATATAAAATATTATGAAAGGTGATATATGATGACTTCTACAATAGATTTATCTAAATTAACGGCAAACGATGATTTGACACCAGTATTAGGTGGTTATTGGCCTGGTATTCAAATTTATTATCCACCAATTAAGTTTAATCCACTTGATGGAACATATGAAAGTATGGAACAAGCAAAATTGAGATTACAAAAACATGCTTATAAAACAAAAGCTCATACAGTATTATTTGACTTAGAAGATGGTTGTAGACAAAAAGCTATGAGTAGAGAGTTATTAATTCAAGAATTACCAAAATTCCCTGAAAGAAATTTTCAAATAGCTGTAAGAATAAATCCATTTAGAACTGAAGAGTATGAAGAAGATTTAAAAATGTTAAAACAAATTCACCAATACATTGATGTAATCGTTTTAGCAAAAGCTGGAGAAATTTATGGAAGTGCTGAAATCAGAGATTTATCTTCTTGGTTAGTTTCAATTGGAAGTAAATTAACAATTCAACCAATTATAGAACATCCAAAATCACTTCAAATTGCTGATAGATTGATGGATTATTCAACTGTAAAACATATCGTTTTTGGTATTCACGATTTTTCAAAAGCAATGGCTTATAAAATCACTCCAAAAGGATGGATTGATGAATTACAAACATTCTTTAATATTCTTACATTAGAAGCAAGAATTAAAGGAAAAGGTGTAATTGGTGGAGTTGAAGTTATGCTTACACCTCATTCATTACCTGATTCATGTGTTGAGAAAAAAGATATTAGAAGATGGTTAGATTTACATGGAGATGAAGCAAGTAGACATGTTTATGCTCATGCTATTAGAGAAAATGCTATGGGATTAACTGGAAAACAAGTTATTACTCCAAACCATATTAATATTTGTAAAGTTGCATTTACTCCAAGTCCAAATGAAATTGCAAAAGATGTAGCTATTTTAAAAGCTGCTATTGAAGCTGATGCACTTTTAAGTGGTGCTATTAGATATGAAGGTGAGATGTTAGATCCTCCAATGTTTGGAAAATCTTTACAAAACATTTTAAGAGCTTATGCTTTAAATAGTTTAACAAAAGAAGATGAGTTATTTGCATTATCTGTATTGAATAAAATGCCAATTCATACATTTAAAGAAAACTGGCCATATGGTCAACTGTAAAAATTTTAAGGAGTTTTAAAATGAGTCAATTAGTTAAATTAGAAGTACCAGAATTTTTAAACATTGGTGTTGCTTGTACATCAGCACATATTGGAACAACAAAAGAAAATAATATTGCTATGGTTATTGAAGATGATAAACTTGGAACTGATGAAATAACTTATAAAGAATTAGCAAAAAAATCTGACCAAGTTGCAAACTTCTTTACAGGAATTGGATTAGAACCAAGAGATAGAGTATTAGTATGTTTAAAAAACTCTTTAGCCTACCCTATTTCATTTTTTGGAACTATGAAAGCTGGAATTATTGCAGTACCTACTTCAACACTTTTAAGTGGTAGTGAAGTTAAATATCTTGCAGAAGATTCACAAGCAAGAGCAATAGTATTAAGTGCAACTATGTATGAAAATTTAGTTCCATATCTAGAAAATTTAGATAACTTAAAAACTATTGTTGTTGCAGGAGTTGATAGTGTTGAAGATTTAAAAAAACCAAAAGATATAAATGTTTACGCATTAAATCAAATTTTTAAAACAATAGATACAACACCAAACCACTATAAATCAAAATCTGGTGAACCTGCATATTTAGTATATACATCAGGAACAACTGGTTATCCAAAAGGAGTTTTACACTCTCATAGATCATTAGTTGGAAGAAAACCAGCAACTGATTATTGGTTTGATTTTAAAGAAAATGATAGAATTATGCACTCTGGTAAGTTTAACTGGACATATGTTTTAGGTTCTGCACTTATGGATCCATTATATAATGGGCACACAGTTATTGCTTATGAAGGTGCAAATGATGCTTCAACTTGGATTGATTTAATAAAAAAACACCAATGTACTATTTTTATTGGAGTTCCAACAATTTATAGACAAATCATCCAAAAAACAGATTTTACACTTGATGATTGTCCAAGTTTAAGATATTGCATGAGTGCAGGAGAGCATTTATCAGATGAGATGTTAGGACTTTGGAGAGAAAGATTTAAACAAGATATTTATGAAGCAATTGGAATGAGTGAATGTTCTTATTATATTTCTCACTCAAAATATAATCCAATTCGTCCAGGAAGTGCAGGTTTCCCACAACCAGGACATATTGTAAAACTTATAAATCCAGAAACATTAGAAGAAGTTGGATTAGAAGAAGAAGGAATGATTTGTATTGGAGAAGATGATCCAGGATTATTCTTAGAGTATTGGCAATTAGAAGAAGAAACTGCAAAATCAAGACACGATGGATATTTTTTCACAGGTGATTATGCTAGAAAAGATAAAGATGGATATATTTGGTTTATCGGAAGAAAAGATGATATTATCAATACATTTGGATTTAGAGTAAGTCCACATGAAATTGAAAGAGTTGTAAAAACTCACCCATTAGTTGCTGATTGTGTTGCTTTTGGACTTGATATTGAAAAAGAGAAAACTTTAGTTGCTATTGCTGTTGTTGGTCATGCTGATTTAACAAAAGAGCAAGAAGAAGAGATTTTAGCATTCTCTCAAGCAAATTTAGCAAAATATAAAGCACCAAAAAGAATTTTTACTATGAAAGATTATCCAAGAACTAAAAATGGTAAGGTTCTAAGAAAACAACTAGTTAAAAATTTAAATGATTTAGAAAAAGCGAAAATCACTGGACAAGAAATAGTTGAGTATAAAGCAAGAAGATCTATGTTACTTATTCCTTCATATAATAAACATAATGTTGAAAAAGCAAAAACTGTTCTAGCTGATACAGTAATTTTTGACCTAGAAGCAATTTTACAAGAACAAAGAGAAGTTGCTAGACAAACAATAAAAGAAGTTTATAAAGAACAAGGTTCAAAATTTGGTGAAAGTGAAAGAGTTTTAAGAATAAATAATCTTGGAAGTGAAGATTTAAAAAAAGATTTAGCTTTAGCAAAAGAGATTGAATTAGATGGATTATTATTTTCTAAAATTCAATCAAAAGATGATGTTTTAGAGGCAGTTGAATTAATAAATGAAGTAAATCCTGATCTTACACTTATGATTATGATTGAAACTCCTCTTGCAGTTTTAAATATACATGAAATTTGTGCAGCTAGTCCTCAAGTTGAAGTTGTTGTTGTTGGTTCAAACAAACTTGCAAATAGACTTCAAATAGACATAAAAAGAGGTTCAAAAGCAATGTTTAACTATCTATCACAAATTGCACTAGCTTCTAAAGCGTATGGAAAAACTGTAATTGATGGTCCACATTTTGATGTTAAAGATGAGTTTGCTTGTGAAGATTCAACAAAAGATGCATTTAACTTAGGATTTGATGGAAAATGTTTAATTCATCCTGTTCAAATAGAGTATATAAATGATATTTTTACTCCTAAACAATCTGAAGTTGAAGATTATGAAGATATGATAGCAAAATATGAAGAAGCAACTAAAGAAGGAAAAGAAGTAATTTTACATAATGATAAATTAGTAGATTCTTCAAAAATCAAATGGGCTAGAAAAATGATTAGATTGTATGAAACATACAAAGCTTTAGGTCAAAATCTATTTGGTAAATAAGGAGAGAAAGTGTCTAAAATAAATATGGGTAATTTTTTTGAAGATTTTTCAATTGGTCAAAAAATAGTTCATCCACTTCCTAGAACAATAAGTGAAGGAGATGTATCTTTATACATCGCTTTTACTGGTTCTAGATTTGCTCTACACTCTTCTGATTTAGTAGCAAAAGAGATGGGATATGAAAAAAGACCACTTGATGATATTTTAATGTTTCACCTAACATTTGGAAAATCTGTACAAGATATCTCTTTAAATGCAATTGCAAATTTAGGATATGCAGAGATGGCTTTTCCTAATCCTGTATATGTTGGAGATACAGTAAGTATGACTTCAACTGTTATTGGATTAAAAGAGAATTCAAATGGTAAAAGTGGAGTTGTTTATGTTCACTCTATTGGTGTAAATCAAAATGGTGCTGTTGTACTTGATTTTAAAAGATGGGTAATGGTTCATAAAAAAGACCACACAAATTTGAGTGGAGTAAATGAAGTTCCAACTTTTGCAAGAACAACACCAATTTCACAAATTAATATTCCTACTATTAAATGTGTTGATACAGATTCAACTGGTGGAAAATATTTCTTTGAAGATTATGAAATAGCTGAAAGACTTGACCATCCTGAAGGGATAACTGTTGATAATAGTGATCATACACTTGCAACTAAGTTATACCAAAACAATGCAAAAGTACATTTCAATGACCATATGATGAAAAGTACACCAATGGGTCAAAGACTAATGTATGGTGGAATCATTATTTCAATGGCAAGAGCTATTTCATTTAATGGTTTACAAAATGCACAATGGGTATGTGCTATAAATAGTGGAGCTCATGCTAATCCTACGTATGCTGGTGATACTATTTATGCATATACTGAAATTTTAGAAAAAATTGAAGTAAATAGAGAAGATATTGGACTATTAAGGGTAAGAACTACTGGATTAAAAAATCAAACTCCAAAAGAGACTCCAACTCCAAAAGGTGAAGATGGTAAGTATCTACCAAATGTAGTACTTGATTTAGATTACACTATTGTAATCCCAAAAAAAGTTACAAAAAAATAGGTTAATATGAAAAGAAGCGACTCGTCGCTTCCTTTAGGATTTTGCTACTTTTATAAATTATGATAAAAAGTAGTCATTCAATATGAAGGTTCCTTTAAAATTGGGAACCAAATTTTAAGGAGAAAAATATGACACACCCAAGCGAAGCTTTATTTGAAAATGGTAAATCTTTACCAATCATCCCAACTTGTGAACACTTTGCAGGAAGCGAAAAGCTAATCCTAAAAGGTTTTGAAATGCAAAAAAAATTAGGTCCAGTTTTTGATATTACTTGTGACTGCGAAGATGGTGCTGAAACTGGTAAAGAAGTTGAACATGCTAATATGATTGTAAGAGTTGTTAATTCTGCTGAAAATCCATATGCAATGGCTGGAACTAGAATTCACGACCATTCACACCCAGATTGGAGACAAGACATTGATATTTTAGTTCCTGGTGCTGGTGAAAAATTAGCATATATCACTTTACCAAAATCAACTTGTTATGAAGATGCAAAAACTCAAATTGAGTATATTCAAGCAGTTGCAAAAAAAGCTGGAATTAAAAGAGAAATTCCAATTCACGTATTAATTGAAACTCATGGTGCATTACAAGATGTAGAAAAAATTGCTACATTACCTTGGTTACAAGTTTTAGATTTTGGATTAATGGACTTCGTTTCAGGATACCAAGGAGCAATTCCAGCTATTAATATGAGAAGTCCAGGTCAATTTGATCACAGATTAATTGGTGCTGCAAAAGCTAGAGTTGCACAAGCTGCTATTCAAAATAAAGTTATTCCTGCACATAACGTTACTTTAGATTTAAAAAATCCATACCAAACTTATAAAGATGCAGAAAGAGCAAGAAATGAGTTCGGATTTATGAGAATGTGGTCAATTTACCCAACACAAGTACAAGCTATTGTTGATGCAATGAAACCAGACTTTACAGAACTTGAAGCTGCTCAAAATATCTTAATTAAAGCACAAGATGCTGAGTGGGGACCAATCCAATACGATGGTGAATTACATGATAGAGCAACTTATAGATACTTTTGGGAATTAGTACAAAGAGCTAAATTCTCTGGTGCTAAATTAATGGAAGAAACTGAAAAAAGATTCTTTGCTTAATATTTTAAACATTAGCCCCTTTAGGGCTTTTGTTTCTTTTCTTAACATACTATTTCTAGATAAAATTTTTGATATATCAAAACTAAACACTTTTTCTAAATATTCTCTTTTTTGGAATAAAAAAAAAGAGTATTTTCATAAGTGCATTGGTATAATAATCCAATTTCTAAACAAAAAAAGGAAAATTTATGAGTAAAAAAATCACAGAACAAGATATTATAGATTCAGTTGCATCTGCCTGTCAATATATTTCGTTTTACCATCCAGAAGATTTCGTAAAAGGAATGGTTGAAGCGTATGAAAAAGAGCAATCTGAATCAGCTAAAAATGCTATTGGGCAAATTTTAATAAATTCAAAAATGTGTGCTATGGGTCATAGACCCCTTTGCCAAGATACAGGAAGTGTAAATATTTTTATAAGAATTGGTTTAAAAGCTAATTTAGATATTTCAAGAAACTTAGAAGACATTTTAAATGCAGGTGTTGCTAAAGGTTATACAGATCCTGATAATACTTTAAGATACTCTGTAGTTGCAGATCCAGCAGGAAAAAGAACAAATACAAAAAACAATACTCCAGCAGTTATTCATATAACAACTGATAATTCTGATGAATTAGATATTACAGTTGCTGCAAAAGGTGGAGGAAGTGAAAATAAATCTAAATTTGCTGTATTAAATCCAAGTGATTCAATTTATGATTGGGTTATGGATAATGTTAGACAAATGGGTGCAGGATGGTGTCCTCCAGGGATTTTAGGTATTGGAATTGGTGGAAATCCAGAAAAAGCAATGCTTTTAGCAAAAGAGTCTTTAATGGGGCATGTTGATATTCATGAATTAAAAGCAAGAGGTCCTCAAAATGCTTTAGAAGAATTAAGATTAAAACTTTATGAAGATATCAATAAAGTTGGAATTGGTGCACAAGGTTTAGGGGGGTTAACAACTGTTTTAGATGTTAAAATCTTAGATTATCCATGTCACGCAGCTTCACTTCCAGTTGCTATGATTCCAAACTGTGCAGCAACAAGACATATTCACTTTAAATTAAAAGGTGATGGACCTGCAATATTTAAAAACCCATCTTTAGATTTATGGCCAGATATTGAATTACCAATGGATACTATTAAAAGAGTAAATATTGCAGATTTAACAAAAGAAAAATTACAAGAGTTTAAATCAGGTGATACTTTATTACTTTCAGGAAAAATTTTAACTGCACGTGATGCAGCTCATAAAAAAATTGTTGAATACAAAAATGCAGGAAAACCACTTCCAAATGGTGTTGATTTAAAAGACAGATTTATTTACTACGTTGGACCAGTTGATCCTGTAAGAGATGAAGTAGTAGGACCTGCAGGACCAACAACATCAACAAGAATGGATAAATTTACTAAAGATATGATGGAAATTGGTATCATGGGAATGATTGGAAAAGCTGAAAGAAAACAACCAACTATTGATTTAATAAAAGAGTATAAATCTATTTATTTAATTGCAACTGGTGGAGCAGCTTATTTAATCTCTCAATCAATTAAAGGTGCAAAAACTTTGGCATTTGAAGAACTTGGAATGGAAGCTATTTATGAATTTGATGTAGTTGATATGCCTGTTACTGTTGCTGTTGATACAGAAGGTAACTCTATTCATACAACTGGACCAGCAAAATGGAGAACTATCTAATTTTTGTTTTACAAAAGGTTTTTAACCTTTTGTAAACTCCTTTTTTTAAAAAATCCTTACGTTATTAATTTATATTTCTTTTTTGACTTATTATAGATTTAATTAATGTTATGCTACAACTTTACCTTTCGTTTTAAAAAATTATAGGAAATATTATGAATTTATTAGAAGATTTAAAAGATTATTTAGGTTTTGCAGTTGCAGGAAACTTCGCAAATCATTTAGGAGAAGCTGGTGAAGCAGATGAATTCTCTGTAATTGAAACAAAAGAAAAAGATGCACCAAAAGGAATGTTCCCATTTTATATAAAAGGACACGATAGTTTTTTAGGAACATATCCAATATGTGATGAAATTATTTTAACTCATGGTAGAGAAGAAGATAACTTACAAATTGAAGCTGAAGTTGCTCTGATTTGTGATTTTGTATATGAAAATGAAAAAGTAATTGATATTATTCCAAAATATTTTGCAGCATTTAATGATTGTTCTCTTAGAGTTCAAGATGGAAATAAACTAAGTTGTAAAAAGAATTGGGGAGAAAAAACAAAAGGAATTTCACAAGATATTATAGAAATTGATGATTTTAGTGAAAAAGGAATTTTAAGTAAATATCATATCTCTTCTTTTATCAAAAGAGATGGTATCGTATATGACTATGGAACTACAAGTGCGGTTAAATCATACAGTTATTTTTTTAATAAATTAAAAGATTGGATGATTGATATTTTAAATTGTCAAGAAGATTGTGGACCACTTGAAGAACTTGGGCAATTTTTAAAAGATGCTCACAAAGCAAAAGGTATTTTAATCGCTGCAGGTGCAACAGCTTATACTGATTTTGGTAAGAAAAACTTTTTGAAAAAAGGTGATGAAATTTTTGTATATGTTTACAATGCTCGTGCTCATAGTTTCAATGACATTATGAATGATATGTGTGGAATAGCTCCATATTTAGGACAGTGTTCAAAACTTCATCAAATAGTTCAATAAAAAGTATTTATTACTTTTTATTTTTTGAATCCAAATATAAAATATCATTTAAACTATCGAAAAATTTCATAGTTGCATCTTCTATTTGACTTGCAATTTGTCTAAGTATTTTATTTTCAATTTTATTTGCATTTTGAGTAATATATTCTTGCATTTTTTGATGAACATCTTTATGAGTTTGTTTTAGAACTTTCCATTTTTCATTTTTTGCAAAAATCTCATTATTATTTTCACAAGATGTCATCCACTTACCTATATTACAAAATTCTGAATTATCAATAACAATATTTGTAAAATTATTTAATGTCTTATAATATCTTTTTTTAAAATTTATATGATCATTTTTATAAGTTGATAACTCTTTTATTAAATCTATATTTTCAACCATTTCATAATATTTATCATCGATTTTTGACTGTGAAGTAATTTGAAGCAATTTATTAGACAATTTCGAAACTTCGTTTGATAAATTATCTATATTTAAAGCCGTTTTGGCATTTTTTTGTGTAGCAAAATCAATCTTTGAAATCGTATCATTTATTTGAATAATTCCTATTTCTTGCTCTTTACTAAAAATCGTAACACTATTTATTATCTCTTTTGTTTGAGAGATTTTTGAAGCTAAACTTTCATAACCTTTTATCATATTATCTGCAATATTTTTACCCTCATTTGCCTCAAAGTTTGCACTTTCAACTAAACTTTTTATTTTACTTGCAGCTTGAGCACTTCTACTTGCTAAATTTCGCACTTCTTGTGCAACAACTGCAAAACCTTTTCCAGCTTCACCTGCAGTTGCAGCTTCAACAGCAGCATTTAAAGAAAGAATATTTGTTTGAAATGCTATTTGGTCTATTACAATTATTGCTTCATTTATAGCATTTACTTTTTTACTTATTTCATCCATTGATACAAAAGTTTGATTTGCAGATTTATTTCCTTCTATTGCAGAACTATTTAGTTCATCTGAGATTTTTAGCATTTGTCCCATATTTTCATTGTTATTTTTTATATTTGCTGTGATTTGTTCAAGAGCAACAGAACTTTGTTTTAAAGAATTTGCTTGTTCTGAAGATAAAACAGCCAATTCATTTGAAGAGTTTGTCAGGATTTTTGTATTTTTTTCAAGTTCAACACCAGCATTTGTAATCATAGCAATAAGTTCTGAAGAAGATTGTCCTAAAAGAACAGTTGAATTACAAAGTATGCCAAAATCTCCATACATTCCTTTTGTATGTTGTTCATCTAATTTAAATTTATAATCACCCTGAGTATAACTATTTAGAAGCATATTTAAACTATCAATTTTCAATCTTGTTCTATCAATCATTTTATTTATAATTTCAACCAAAGTTTGTAACTCTTTTGTTGAAGCTTTTGTTTTTATTGAATATTCAAAAAAGCCATTATTTACTTTTTCCATAATATCTGTTATTTCAAGAATAACTTTTTTATCATTTTCAATAATTCTTTCTATTTTTTCAACTTGAATATTCATATTTTTTGTCATTAAAGCAAATTCGTCTTTTCCTTCAAGTTTATCCAAATATATTTCATCTTTTTCTCTCATAGAATAAGAGAAAAATTGAGTTAAATTATTTTCAAATTTTTTAATAGATTTTGAAACTTTACTTGTCATTAATACAATTACAGCAAAAATTAATATGATTAAAAAAATTAAAAATAAAGAGAATAATACTATTTGATTATCTAAATTCTTAACATTTGTATTTATATATAAAAGCATATCTTCAACCATTTTATCTTTTATATTTTCAAAAGCATTGATTTTGATAGAAGATGCTTCTTCCCATTTTTTGGTATTTGCACCATAAATATTTTTTGACAAAGTATCTATTGCTTGTAAAGTTTTTGAATCAATTTGTGTTTCATCTATACGTTCATTATTATATGCTGCTGACATATATGTATCAATAGCGAATTGGATGTTATTTAAAAATTCCTCTTCTTCTTTTGAAAACTTTAATTTTTTATAATCTTTTATTGCTCTTAATATTTTAGTGTGACTTTTTTGAATTTTATTTAATAAATTTTCATCTTTTGTTAAAACATAGTTTTTATATAAATGTATCAACCCACCATATCCAAAAGCCTCTTTTATCTGTGATAAAAGGTTCTCTTTTTCTATTTTAAGAAAAATTATACTTCTTAATGTTTCAATATCTTTAAAACTACTATTTTCCAATTGTTTTTTAAAATAATCAAGTTGTTCATTTGATAAATTTTTCTTCATTACTTCTAAATATGAGTCTTGAAAAACTATTAGTGATATGAAATTGTTATAGTTACTATTTGACATAAAATTATGCTCAAATATACTTTTTACTAAAATTTTTTCATTGTAAGCTTTTTCTATTACATTTATTATAGAAACATATATCAAAGAAGATTTTGATAACTCTTTGCTATTTGAATATATTAATAAATCATCAAAAAAAGATATAAGATTTGCATTAATTTCATTATAAAGATTTTCTATTTCTTTTATATCAACTCTCAAATCTATTATATTTTTTCTAATTTCATCTAATTTAATAAAAGACTTTTTCAATTTATCTATTTTTTCTAAAAGATTATTATCTTTTTTTATTAAATCAAAACTTTCTATGAACTCATTTAGTTCTTTTGATTCTTGATTACTATTTATTATTTCTTTTTCTAACTCATCTTTTTTTATTTTTCCATAACTATTTAGATATAAAATTGATAATTCTCTCTCTTTTTGAAAAGCCGTTAAAACTTTTGAGATTTTAACAGTAAAATCAATATAACTTGAAGTTTTATTCATATTTGATTTTTTCTCAATTTTTTCAAAAATCAAAACAGATGAAAGCATAAAAATCGCTAAAATCGGTAATACCAATATAAGTAAGATTTTATTCCTAAGCTTCAAATTATTCATAATACTCTTCCTAAAATTATATTTTTAGCAATATATTCTTTATTATTTGAATAAAAGGTTATATAATTATTTTTTGTAATCAAACTGAAATTTACAGATTATTTAATAATTATTTATTTTTATTTCACTTCTTTTACTAATTTTGTATCTTCTTTTAAATATAATTAAAAAAATTAAAGGAAAAATTATGTTAAAAGAGTTTAAAGACTTCCTTATAAAAGGAAGTGTAGTTGATATGGCTGTTGGTTTTATTTTTGGTGCAGCTTTTGCAACTTTTGTAAAATCACTTGTTGAAAATGTGGTTATGCCTCCAATTGGATTGTTGTTAGGAAAAGTTGATTTTTCTCAATTATTTATTTCGCTTGATGGAAATAGTTATGCAACTTTGGCAGAACTTGAAAAAGCAGGTGCACCAGCAATAAAACTTGGTGTATTTATGAATGATACAATCTCATTTTTAATTTTAGGATTTGTTGTATTTATGTTTATAAAATCTTACAATAAACTAAGAAATGTTGAAGCTCCGGCACCAAAAACAAAAATTTGTTCAGATTGTGCTATGGAAATTCCAGTTGCTGCAAAAAAATGTGGTTATTGTGGAAATACAGCAGTTTAAATTTATTTTAAACTGCTAAAAGAACAAGTAGTAAAACAGGTGGTGTAATAATCAAACCAAATTTACTATATTCCCAAAAGCTTATTTTTATACCTTTTTTTGCTAAAACATGAAGCCAAAGAAGAGTTGCTAAACTTCCAAATGGTGTCATTTTGGGACCTAAATTACATCCAATAATATTTGCATAAGCTAAAGCCTCATTTGGTATATCTTTTAATGCTATATCCATAATCATAATTGTTGGAAGATTATTCATAACTGCACTTAAAATTGCACTTATAAAACCTGTTGATATGATAGCTATTGTATCACCTTGTAAAACTAAATAATTTAATATCGTTGTTAAATATTCAGTTAATCCTGCATTTTTTAAACCATAAACAACAATATAAAGACCAATACTAAACCAAACGATTTGCCAAGGGGCTTCTTTTATAATATTTTTTGCATTTACACTTTTTGTTAAACTTGCAATTATTAAAAGAACTAATGCACCACCTAATGCAAAAAAAGAGATAGGAAGTTTGTAAATATCTCCTAAAGCATAAGCACTCAACAAAAAGGCTAGAAAAAACCAAGAAAAATAAAATAGATTCATATTTTTTATAACACTTTTGGGTTCTTTTAAAAGTCTTACATCAACTTTTTTTGGAATATCTTTTCTCAAAATTAACCATAAAAAAACTATCGAAGCAATAACACTCACAATAAAAGGAACAATCATATTAAGAAAATAATCCACAAAACCTATATTAAAATAGTTTGCCGTTACTATATTTGTAAGATTTGAAAATACAAAAGGTAAAGATGCACTATCACTTATAAAACCACCTGCAAGTAAAAAAGCAATTATAGTTTTTGTACTTAATTGTAAAACTCTCATTTTTGCCAATAAAATAGGTGTTAAAATAAGTGCTGCTCCATCATTTGCAAAAAGTGCTGAAACAAAACTTCCCAATAAAATAGAATAAATGAACATTCTTATTCCACTTCCTTTTGAAAATTTTGCCATTTTTAAAGCACACCATTCAAAAAAGCCAATTTCATCTAAAACTAAAGATAAAATAATGATTCCAATAAAAGCTAATGTTGCATCCCAAACTATACTTGTTACATCTAAAACATCATTGATACTTACTACACCTAAAATTAAAGCAACAATTGCACCTAAAATAGCTGTTGTTCCTATTTGTAAACCTTTTGGTTGAGTAATGATTAAAAATAATGTTACTAAAAATATGCAAACAGGAATTAACATACCTCACAACCTTTTTTTAATGCAGGAATTTCTAAGTTCAAATAACTAATTTCTTTTAAAATTGATTGTCTAAAAACATCTAAAGGTGTTCTTATACTATAATATGCCCAACGCCCTCTTCTATCAACTCTTAAAAAACCTCCATCTTTTAATATTTTTAAGTGTCTTGAAACTCTTGATTGTATCATTGAAAAAGAGTTCTCTATATCACAAACACAAACTTCATTGTGTATATCTATAAAATGTAATATTTTGACTCTTGTTTCATCATTTATTGCACCAACTGTTTGTAAAAAAATATCCATCATATTCCTTTAAATAGTAGTAACAGTTCATCAACACTCAAAACTTTTCCAGTAGATTTTACAACTCCATCAACAACAAGTGCTGGCGTACTCATAACACCATAATTCATAATTTCAACTATATCTTCAACTTTTTTAACTTCGTGAAATCCACCGATTTTTGCAACTGCTTGTTTTACAGCTTCTTCTAAAGCTTTGCATTTAGAGCAACCTGTTCCTAAAACTTCTATTTTCATTTTTTCATCCTATTAAATAATTAAATAAATACCCTGTTAGAAGTATCGCAACTCCAACAATTGCAAAAAATATTGAGATAAGTTTTAAACTCAAAACTCTTTTTAAAATCATAGCTTCTGGCAAACTAAGTGCAACAACTGCCATCATAAATGCTAAAGCCGTTCCTAAAAGCATTCCTTTTTGTGTTAAAACTTCAACAAGTGGTAAAATCCCTGCTGCATTTGAATACATAGGTATTCCCATAATAACTGCAACTATTGGCGCATACCAAACATCTCCGCCTGCATATTTGCTGATAAAATCAGCAGGAATATAACCATGAATAAATGCTCCAATTCCAACACCAATTATCACATATAAATAAATCTTTTTAAATATATCTTTTGTATATTCCCAAGACTCTTTTACTCTTTGGGAAAATAAAGTTTCATCACTATTTGAGCCATTACAACAGCTATTTATTGGTTTTACTTCTATTAAAACCTCTTTTTCTAAATTCATACTTCCAATTATAAGTCCAGATACAATAGCTATTAATAGACCAATTCCTACATATAATAAAGCTATTTTCCAACCAAAAAGTGAAAATAACATAGCAATTACAACTGCATCACTAAGTGGTGCAGAAATCAAATATGAAAATGTCACTCCTAAAGGAATTCTTGCTTGTAAAAATCCTAAAAAAAGTGGAATTGCACTACAAGAACAAAATGGAGTTATAACTCCAAAAATAGCAGCCATAATATGTCCAACAATTTTGTGTTTTCCACTTAAATAATCTCTTGCTTTTTCTACTGGAAAATAGCTTCTAAGAAGTGTAACCATATAAATAATTGTAATTAGCAATATAAAAATTTTTATCGTATCATAAATAAAAAAATTTAAAGCTTCACCTAAATGAGTTCCTTTTGAAAGTCCTAAAATATCAAATACAAAAATTGAAGTTAAGTTCACAAGCCAATCAAACATCTATTTTAATACCTCAACAATTTTTGGAAGAAGTTTTTCTTCTATCTCTTTATATGTTTTTTCAAAAGCTTCAAACCCTTTTCCATCAGGGTCTTCAAATCCCACATGAATAACTTTTACAGCTTTTGGAAACATTGGGCAAGTTTCATTTGC
This sequence comes from Arcobacter lacus, assembly GCF_003063295.1. Lineage (NCBI taxonomy): Bacteria > Pseudomonadati > Campylobacterota > Epsilonproteobacteria > Campylobacterales > Arcobacteraceae > Arcobacter > Arcobacter lacus. Next base: position 54,726 of record NZ_MUXF01000007.1, on the reverse strand, counting down.
ATGGTCACAAACTGTTACTACTAAATCATATTCATTGTTTATAACTGTATCAAGTGTTTTAGAGTGATACTCTTCCTTCCAAATCCCTTTATCTTCAAGAAGTTTTTTTGCATTTGGATTTACTTTTCCACTTGCACGAACACCAGAACTATCTGCACTAATTCCATCTAACTTTGCATTTATAAGTGCTTCAGCAATAATACTTCTACAAGAATTTCCTGTACATAATATCAAAACTCTTTTCATATTTGTCCTTTTATAAAGTTTTGGAAATTTTATCACAAAGACATTTATATATCAAGATATCTTGATATATAAATGTCTAAAAATCTCCCAATAAGAGAGATTTTTTTATTATAAATCAACCATAGCTTTAAAAGTAACTCCTACTCGACCGATACTATCTATATTTGTATGATTTCTTTCATTTATTCGTCCATCTTCAATATATTGATAATTTATCTTTAAAATAACAGGAGTTGTATCCCCTTCAACTTTATAAGTATCATAATACTCACAAAAAAGTGCAGTTTGAGTAGAACAAATCATAGGAGGATAATCTTCTAATTCTTTTTTTACTTCTATTTCATATTTTTCTATTTCACTCTCATCTTTTGGTAATTGAGTAGCACATTTTTGAACTTGATCTACATTGTCTTTATTTGGGAAACAAATTGTTGCTTTTTTTGTTTTTAATATGTTTGCTAAAGTATCTTTTGGACTTTCATTCTCTTTTCTTCCAATAGCAACAATTACAAGAGCTGGATTTGTAGAAATTGGAATAAAATAAGAAAATGGTGCAGCATTTAAAACTCCATTATCTTCTGTTACTATCCATGCTATTGGTCGTGGAACTATACTTCCAGACATTATTTTGTATCTATTTAAATCATTTACATCTTTATAATCTAAAATCATTTTCTCTCCTTTTAAATGGTTTCCATTTAAAAGGAAACCTATCATTTAATAACTACTTTTTAACGAAACTTATAAAAAATTTCTAAAAGTAGCAAAACTCTAAAGGGCTTTTAGAAAAAAGCCTTTCTTAAATCAGTTTTAAAATTTTTGTATAGTAATAAGCAAATAATAAAAATGCTACTCCTAAACAAACCGTAATAACTTGCGTTGTTGTAATATGTGCCATAAAACCAATAAACATAGTTGTACAAACATTTGATAACATAAAAAACATATCATTATACGATATTACTCTTCCAATATATTTATTATCACAACTATTTTGTAAAAGAGAATATGTATATGACCACAAGAACGCTGTACTTAATCCTACAAAAAATAAAGAAACTAAAGATAAATAAAAATTATCTTGTGTTAAAGCCCAAAGAATTATAGTTACTCCTTGAAAAACTAATAAATAATGAAGATTCTCTTTATTTATAATTTTATTTAAAAAAAGTGGACCAATCATCAATGCTACTGCTCTTATAGCATTTGAAAGACCAATAGCTAAAGGAACAGCTATCAACTCTTTATATTGATTTTTTGCCAAAATTGTAATCAAAGCATCATAAGAAGTTAATCCAACACTTGCGTGTAAAAATATCAAGTGCAAAATAACCTTATTATTTTTGATATATAAAAAACCATCTTTCATTAATTCAAAAATTTTTTCAGTAACTTTTTTATGTTCTATATTAAGTTTAATTTGTAAAAATACAATAATTGCTAAAACAAATATAAATACATCAACCATAATTGCGGTTTTTACACCATATAAATTTACTATAAATCCACTTGTTGCCATACCAACAGCATAAGTAAATGACCAAATTATAGAATTTATCTCATTTGCAGTTTGAAGATTTTTACCATCTAAAAGTTTAGCTAAAAGTGACATCTCTGTTGAAAAATACATTGAAGCTGCACTCATTCTAATAAAAATAAAAATTAATAAAATCCATAAATGACTCAAATCATTTATTGTTAAAAACATAATTGTCATAAGCAATTCTACAAAAAGTAAAGATATCATCAAAGGTTTAATTCTAACTCTATCAATAATTGCTCCACTCAATGGTGCAATTATAATTGCAGGAATAAAGTGCATTGCGGTAACAACAGAAATTGCAAGTTCTGTAGAACCAAATTCTACAACCATTGTATATATTGCAACAGTAGAAAACCAGGCACCAAAAGATGAAATAAAATTTACTAAAGATAAATCTCTAATAATTTTATTCTCTTTTAAAAATAAAATATATTGTTTCAAATAATTTCCTTAAATATAAAAAAGCAGCGAGTTTTAGAACTCTAAAGTACCTTCAATAGCAAAATTTGCTTTTGAATCTAATTCAGCATGAGATAAGACAGCAATTTGAAGTCCAAATTTTTCATAAATTTCTGATATTCTTTTTCTTAAAACAGGATCAACAACCATACAAACTTTAGAAAAACCTTTGAGTTCTACATCATCAAGAAGTTGTTTTGTTTTAGTTACAAGATTGTTTATTTCTGCAATAGATAACATCAGTTGAGAAATTCCATGATGCTCTTGTAATTTCCCAATAAATTGTTGCTCAACATCAGGTTTTATAGTTACAATGTGTAAAATACCATCAGTATCTTTGAATTTTTGAGTAATTAATCTATATAGTTTTGCTCTAACATGTTCTAATAAAATTTCTGGTGCTTTTGTAAATTCAGCAATATCTGCTATTGCTTCAATAATTGTTAGCATATCAATAATTGGTATTTTTTCATGTAGTAAATCTTTACAAACTTTTAACAGTACTCCATAAGAAGTAACTTTCATAGCTTCTTCTATTACTATAGGGAAATCTTTTTTCAATCTTTCAACAATATCAACAATATCTTGTCTTGTTATAATATCTTCTGCATGTCTTTTAATAATTTCAGAAATATGAGTAGAAATAATAGTTGGAGCATCAACAACAGTAAAACCTTTCATCAAAGCTTCTTCTCTTAAGTCTCCTGTTATCCATGTTGCATCAAGATTAAATACTGGTTCTTTTACATGAAGCCCTTGTAATTTTTCATTTCCTATTCCACCCATAGCAAGAAATTTATCTACTTCAATCTTTCCTTTTACTAAAGGTATTCTTTTAAGGTAAAGTTGATACTCATTTGGTGATAAATGTGTATCATCTGAAATTCTAATTTGTGGTATTACAAAACCTAATTCACTAGCTATCGTTTTTCTTATTGCTTTAATTTTATCTAGAAGTTCAGAGTTTCCTTGAACTAACTGTAAAAGTCTAATTCCTAATTTTAATTCTAGAACTTCTAATTTCATAATTGTTTCAATAGTTTGGGTTTCATCAGCAACAGAAGCGGTTCTTCTTTTTTCTTTTAAATCTGCTGGCTTATCAACTTTTTTGACTTCTGGTGTTTTTAAAACTCTTGTTACAATATTATCATCACCTCTATCAATCATAATAATAATATATCCTAATCCAGACATTAAAATACCCATTACCATTAAAATAAATGTTGGGAAACCAGGAACTAATGCAAAAAGCATTAAACCAATACCAACTAAAATTAAAGATTTACTGTCTTTAATAAGTTGATTAACTGTTTGTGTTGCAAATTTCTCTTCATCTGTATTTGATCGAGTAATAATAATAGCTGTTGCAGTTGACAATAATAGTGCAGGAATTTGACTAACTAATCCATCTCCGATTGTCAAAATTGTATACGTTTCTCCTGCTTGTGCAACAGATAAATCATGTTGAAAAAGACCAACTAAAATTCCTCCAACTAAGTTTACTAAAGTAATAATGATACTTGCAATAGCATCACCTTTAACAAACTTTGAAGATCCATCCATAGCTCCATAAAAATTTGCTTCAGAAATTAATGCTCTTCTTCGCTCTTGCGCTTGCTTATCATCTATAAATCCAGCATTTAAATCTGCATCAATTGCCATTTGTTTACCTGGCATAGAATCAAGTGTAAATCTCGCAGTAACTTCTGCAACTCTTGTTGCACCTTTTGTAACAACCATAAAATTTATTAAAACTAATATGATAAATATGATTACACCTATAACCATATTTCCACCAACAACAAATTGCCCAAATGCAGTAATAATTGAACTTACAGCATCAGGACCATTATGTCCTTCTCCTAAAATGGATCTTGTTGTTGCAATACTTAAAGCAAGCCTAAATACAACTAAAATCAAAATAAGTGTAGGAAAAGTTGTTAAATCAGCTGGCTTTTGAATATATAAAGATATTAATAGAATAAGAAAAGATATAGCCAAAGATACTGATATAAAAAAGTCAAGTGCTTCTTTATTTAAAGGAACTATTATAATCGCAAGCATTGAAAGAAACAATGCTACTGCGATTAAATCTCTTGTGAATATCTTTTTTAAATCAAATTTCATAAAGTCATTTTAGTTAGATTAGTCAATTATCTCATATAATTAACTAACGACAACTGATTTGTTTGGCTAATTGTTGAATATAAAGCTGAGAACATTAATTCTAAACTTTTAAGTTTAATTCCAACTTCAGTTAAGTCAGAAGATCCTATTTCTGTATATGTCTTATCATATTGAGTAATTTTTGAAGTAATTATATCCAATGAATTATTGAATGTTTTGTTTCTTCCACCTAAATTTGCATGTGCGATGCTCACATTATCAATAGCTTTATCTACTTCATCTTGTGCTGCTGAAACTCCTGCACGTCTTTCATCATAAGTTAGAGTAGGATTTCCACTACTATCTAAACCTTTTAAGCTATTTACTGCTTGATCTAGTAAATCAAAAATACTTCTTTTTGCTTCAAACTTTGTGCCATCTGTCATGGGCATAGTTACACTATATTCAGTAGCTGGAGCAGTTGGAGGAGTAACAGATAATGTATCGAAAGAACCATCCCAATTTTTTTTAGATAAAGTATTCGTTGCTGTATCTAATGTCCATTCATTTCCATCTTGATCAAGTATTCTATCACCTTCTTCAAAATTTAAAGTTTCACCTTTTGCTGCTGTATCAGCTGTGTAATAAAAAAGTTCAAGCCCGTTAACTCCAGATTCTCTATAAGAACCTTCATCAACTGCAATTTTTCTTAAGCTATCATTCCCATTATATGTTACTTTTCCATTAGCATCCATTGTAAATGCTTTCACTGAAGAGTCTGAACCTGAAAATACATATTGCCCTTCGACTTGTGTATTTGCCAAATCTAAAAGATTTTGCTTATACCCAGAAAGATTTTGTGCGATTGCTTCTAATCCTTCAATACTTGTCGTTGATGTATTTGCTTTAATAAGCTCTTCTTTTATTGAATCCAATTTAAGTTTTACACTAGATATAGCAGAATCTGCATTTGTATTTAAAACATTTGTTCTTTCAATTTGTTCTTTTATACCTGTCTGAGTCAATATCTTATCATTTATAAGAGCAAGCCTTCCAAAAAGCATAGAGTCATCACTTCCATATTGAAGTTTTTCTCCATTCATTTGAGAATTTAATTTATCTTGCGCATCATTCATATTATTTAATCTATATATTGATGAATTAACTTGTGCAATCATTGTAAAACCTTTCTAAAATTTGCAATGATTTCATCAAAAGAGACATTTTCTTGTGTACTTTGAGTTAAAAACTCTCGTATTCTCTCTTTTCTTGCCATTGCATTATCAAGTTCTGGGTCCATACCTTTCTTGTATGCACCAACTCTAACTAAAACTTCATTCTCTTTTATTAGTGATAATACTCTTTTTAACTTTAAAAAATCATTATAATGCTCTTTTGTAACAACTTTATCCATTACCCTTGAAGCAGATTTTAAAAGATTAATTGGGGGATAAAATCCTTGTTCAGTTAACTCTCTTGTTAAAACAATATGTCCATCAAGAATTGACCTACTTTGATCTGCAATTGGATCATTCATATCATCACCATCTACTAAAACAGTAAAAAAAGCAGTAATCGAACCTTTTTGATTATTTCCCGCTCTTTCCATTAATTGTGGTAAAAGTGCAAAAACAGAAGGTGGATACCCTCTACTTACAGGTGGTTCTCCTGTGCTTAATCCAATTTCTCTTTGAGCCATTGCAAACCTTGTTACACTATCCATCATAAGGAGAACATCAAGACCTTTATCTCTAAAATATTCAGCGATACTCATAGCTGTAAATGCACCATATTTCCTCATTAATGCTGATTCATCTGAAGTTGCAGCAACAATTACTGTATTTTCCAAATCATCATTTAAGTTATAATGAATAAATTCAGGAATTTCTCTTCCCCTTTCTCCAACTAATGCTACAACTTTTACTTGAGCCTCACAACCTTTTACTATCATACCCATCAAAGTTGATTTTCCAACTCCAGAACCAGCAAAAATACCAACTTTTTGTCCTTTTCCACAAGTCAACATTGAATCTATTGCTTTAACACCTGTTGAAAATTTTTGATCAATTATCCCTCTTTCTAGTGGAGACATAGAGATTTTATTAATAGCTGAATTTTCATCTAAATCTCTTATCTTACCTTTATTATCAATTGGTTCACCTAAAGCATTTACAACTCTTCCTAAAAGTCCATTTCCACATTTTACAGTCAAACCATCTCTTTGTAAAAATACTTTATCATTAATTCTAAAGCCTTCTATAAAAGAAAAAGGTACAATCACAAAAGAGTTATCATTTATAGTTGAAACCATTCCTAAAACTGAATAAAGCCTTTGTTCAGATTCTATTCTTACAATATCTCCAACAGCGACTTCAAGACCTACTGCAGTTAATGTAATCGCTGAAATATTTGTAATTCGACCAAAAGCAATAGGCAAAGTTGCCGAATCAATTTTACTTAGTAATTCTTCTATATTTATCATTTCGTATCACACATTTTTTTATATAAATTACCTTCAGATACATTTTTTAAATCTTTACACTTTTGAAGGTATTCGCTACTATTTTTACTATCACCTAAATTATCATATAAAGATAATATTTCATAATAGATTCTTGCTAATTCATCTGGTTTTATTCTTTTTGAATGCTCTAATGCTTGCAATAAATAATTAAGCGCTTCTTGTATTTTATTCTCTTTTTTTGCAATTTTTGACAAATCACTTTCAACTAAAGGAGAATAAACAAAAGCTTTAAATTCATTTTGTTTATCATAAAGTTTTTTTAATACTTCATTTGCTTTTTCAATATTAGTTCTTAATAAATAACCATAATAATCATGATAAAAGTCTATAATAATAGGGTTATTTTCATTTTGTGAAATATACTCTTCATTTTCAGATACAGATTTTAAAAATCTATCTAATTTGTTAAAATCATTTTTTGCTTTAATTACTTGATATTTGTATAGAAATTCTTTCTCTAGAACTTTTTTATCATTTATAGCTTCAATTTTTGATGAAAAATACAAAGCATCATCAGTAAAATTTAGTGAATAAGCCATAGTTTCAAGAACTAAATATATATTTGCATCTTTTGTATCACTAAAAATATTTTTAATTTGAGTATATGATTCTTCGGAAGGAACCTCAACAACACAATGAATTAAACCACTTCTAATAAATTCATCATCAACTAATTTTTGCCAAATTGAGAATTTAATATTTTTTAAAATTTTATTTAGCTCACTACATTCTTCTTTAGATAAATAATCTCTTATAAGTCCAATATAAACATTATCTAATATTTCATAAACATTATCGTAACCAAATCTTTTAAAAATAGAACTTGGTATTTCTTTATAAACTTTTTCAACTTTTAAAACTTCTTCATACTTTTTATCTCTAGCATTGTTTATCAATTCTTGAAGTAAAGCTTTTTGTTGCATATCTTCAATATTTGTATATTTTTCGGCAACATTATTTGGAATTAAAATATTCTGTCTCATCAGAATTTCATCCAAATACATTTGTGCATCTGATATATGATTTCCTTTTGGATAATTATCTAAAATATCTTTATATAAAACTTTGGCTTTATCTAAATAAACATCTGTTTTATCGTATAATTGCATATATATATTTGCTAATTTATATTTTGCGTCTTCAATTGCATCATCTTTTTTCGAGTTTGCAATAATTCCTTGTAAAAGTTCTATTGACTGTTCTATCATACCAAGCTTTGCAAATATATCAATTTTTTTATTTGCTAAATAAACATCATTGATATAAAAAGCCATATTTGTTTTAAGAATTTGAGTCATTAATTCTTTAGCTTCTTCTGTTTTATTTTGTAACAAATAAATATCAAATAATTCATTTCCAACTACTGTTGCAACTTGCTTATCTTTTGTTGAAGATAATATTTCAAAAAGAGTTTTTGTAGCTTTATCATAATCTTTTTGATACTTATAAACTTTCGAGAGAGATATTTTTCCATAAGTTTTTGTGAGTTCATCATCAAAATTATCTATGATTATTTTAGAAAAATATTTTGCATCCTCAATTTTATTTATTCCAAGTTTCAAATCTACTAAAATCATATAGGCTTTTAGTAAATCTTGCTGATTTATTAAAGATGCATTTATTGCTTTTTCTAACTCACTTGAAGTTTCTAACAATAACTTTTTTGATTGATTTTTTAAAGCTAATTCAGAATATAAAATCATTATATCTGAATACAAAACCTTTGTTTTATTTATATCTTTAAATTCTTTTATTTTTGAGAAGGCTTCTGTTGTTTTACCATCTTGTGCTAAACTTCTTATATACTGCAAATAATTTAATCCATCTACTATTGTTTGAGTCACTTTTTGTGGTATTTGTTGTCCATTTGAATCAATAAAACTATAATAAAAATCTTTCTCTTGTTGAGCAATTAAAACATTTATTAATAAAAATAATCCAAATATAAACTTCAATTTTTACCTTTTTCTTTTTAACTCATAAATATAAGAGAATATTTCAGCAATAGCTTTATAAAACTGATTTGGTATCTCTTTATCTACCTCAATTTGATCATATAAAGCACGAGCAAGTGCTGGATTTTCAATTATTGTTACATTATTTTCTTTTGCAATATCTTTTATTCTTAATGCTAAAAAATCAATACCTTTTGCAACAAGAACAGGTGCTGAATTCACTTTATTATCATATTTTAAAGCAACTGCATAATGAGTTGGATTTGTAATAACAACATCCGCATTTGGTACATTACTCATCATTCTTTTTTGTGCCATTTGCATCTGAATTCTTCTAATTCTACCTTTTACTTGAGGATCTCCCTCCATATTTTTATATTCATCTTTAATCTCTTGTTTACTCATTTTTAAAGATTTCATATAATAATATCTTGAAAAGTAAAAGTCCATTATAGCAAAAATAATGATAATAAGTAGAATTGTAAATACAAAATATATCGTTAGTTCAAGCATTGATGAGACAGTTGCCATAGTTTCTTTATTCATCATTGCTAAAAAATCATTATAAGTTATACTAAAAACAAGAAACATAACTGCAATTATAATTGCTAATTTTAAAGTTAATTTTAAAGCTTCTAATAATTTTTTTAAACCAAAAATATTTTTTAATCCTTTTATTGGATCTAATTTTTGTAAATCAAATTTTAAAGGGATTGCTATAAATCCAAATTGAGCCCAGTTTCCTACCAAACCAAGAAGAATAACTAATATAAATAATGGTGCTAATGCCTTTAATAAAGTTATAACCATAGTATAAGTAATTGAATAATAAAGTGCACTATCCATCTCTTGCCCTATAAAATTATAAGAAAGCATCATCAATTTTTTTATCTCCAACATAGAAGAGCCAGAGAAAAACAATAAAAATATTGATCCTAAAGTTAAAATAGAAGCTCCCACAACTTCCATTGATTTACTAACATTCCCCTCTTTTTTTGCATCTTCAAGCTTTTTGGACGTGGGTTCTTCTGTTTTTTCTTGATCATCAGCCATCAATAACCTCTATTCAAATTTTGTAATAAAATAATTTATAAAAGCATCAGCAAATATTTCCATTCCTAATATTAAAAATATAAATATTAGTGCAAATTTAAGTTGAAAAGTAATAATAAATGGTGAAAATGCTGGCATTGATTTTGTACCATATCCATAATATACATCCATGATAAAACCTATAAAAAATAGTGGTAAAGCAAAAGCAAAAGCAAATGAGAACATTCTTTTTATTTCATCTATTGCAAGTTGTATTCCATCGTAAGAAAAAACATTAAAACTTCCTAGATGTATCATCGTAAAACTTTTTGCCAAAATTACTAAAGTCATTTCATACATTCCTGTTTGAAAGAATAACATTAAAGCAATCCAAAAAAGAAGTTTTGCCACTAATCCTTCTTGAGAATTTGTTGTAGGATCAAACATCATAGCCATAGATAAGGCAGTTGAATATTCTATAAATTCTCCAATAATTCTAACTGCTGAAAATATTATATTCACAAGCATCGCAGCAACTAATCCCAAAGTTATTTCAGAAACTAAACTTATTATAAAATTGTTTTGATTTATACTCGTAACAATATCAACAAATGGATATATAAATATCGTAAGATAAAAAGAAAAAGCAACTCTAACCGTTACATTAATTGCTGTATGTCCAAAAACTGGCATAAAAACAACAAAAGCTAATATTCTAGCAAATAAAAGAAGAAATTGATAAACAGTTTGTTCATTAAGTAAAGATAATAGTTCTTCCATTACATATAATCTAAACTATCATCTCTATCTCTATTTTCTTCTTTTAATTTTAGAACTGATTGAGTATCAATTTTATCTTCATATTTTCTATTTTGTTTATTTGAAGATTGCTGTTGTCCACTTCCACTATTACTTTGGCTAGAAGAACTAAAATCAAGATTAAATTGAGTATTTTCATTGAATGTTTTAGATAAAGAGTTTCTTAAAATATTTTGATTATCTAGCAACGTATCTAAAGTTGTGACATTTGACACGCTCATGCTTATATTTAAGCTATTATTTTTATCATTTTTCATTAAAATAGCAATACTACCAAGCTCAACTGGATTTAAATTAATTTTAAATACTGTAACTGGTGGCTTATAGTTTTCATACATTTGTCTTGCAACATCTGACATCATTTGAGACATTTGTTGTTTAGCACCAATAATTCTTGACTGTAGATTATTTAATAAAGTTGGACTAACATCAATTGTTACATCATTTGAAACATTTAATGTATTATCAAGTAAAGCATTACTTGCTTCAACAGATTGAGTTATTAAGTTTTTTACATCAGCACTTCTAATATTTTTTTCATTAAGCATTGTATCTAAAATATTTTTTTTCTCATCACTTAAATTTACGTCTTGTTTTGTACTTTTTAAAGTTTGCATAAGATTATCTTGTTCAATAGAAACGTCATCTAATTCTAAATTTAGTATATTTGCACTCTTTTCTATATCTTCAAGTGAAATTGAGCCATTTTGCAATAATTTCATAGCTTCATTTTTATTAAATAAGAATTGATTAACCATGGAATTTTTTTGTTCACCTAAATAAAGGCTTGAAACAAAATCTTTTGAATTTGAAATAATAGTCTTTTCTTGTACTAAAGCTACATTTTCTGTATCTTGCATTTCTGTAATACTGTTTTCACTATTTTTCTCAATTAAATAGTCCATTAAACTTTTTTTAGGTTCAACTTTTTCTTCTATTTTATTCTGAACGACTAACTTTTTATCCTCAACTACTGGAGATGAAACCAATGCATCATCTATAATTTGAGTATTTATAGAAGGTTCAATCTTATTATTTTCAATAACAATACTTTCATCAGGAGTTATCACTTCTGGAAATTCTTGTGAATTAAGATTTAAAATTATTTTATCTTCTGATTTTGTTTGTTCTTCTGTCTTTATTTCTTTTGTTTTTATTTCTTTTTTATCATTATCAATTTTTAAATCATTATTAGAAAGATTTTTTATATCTATATTCTCATTATTTGTTTCAACAACTTGAACTTTATTATCTATTTTTATATCATTTATATCTATGTTTATTTTTTCTTTTATTTTATTTTTTGTTTCTAAAATAGGTTTTTCAATATTACTTATTTCTTCAATATTTTCTCCAAGAACTATATCTTCACTATTTGTTTCTGGTATTATTACTGTTTCTTCGTTCGTTATTAAGCTACTATTTTCTTCAACTTTTTTATTATCAGAAGTTAGTTCATTTTCACTTTTTTCTAAATTTCCAACCAATTTATCTAAAGGATTTTGAGGAATTCCATTTTCTTCAGAAATTTCACTTTTTGCTTCAATAACTAATCTATCTAAAAGGGATGTTGATTTTTGAGTTGTTTTATTATTTTTAAAATTTTGAGAAGATGGTATTTCTTTTTCTTGCGTTTTATTTTCAGTTTTATTTTCAGAGTTTTCAAGGTCATTATCTTCTACTTTTAAAGTGTCTAATGATTCTGCTTCTTCTAAAATATTTTTTTCTGTTGGTTTTATTTCTTCTTGTGATTTTTCAAGTTTTTTAGTAGAATCACTCAATAAAGAATCAAATAAAGATGGCGTTTCTTTTACTCCATCATCCTTAGAAGTTGATGTTGGGACATCTATTGATGTAGTCTTGTTCTGTACAAAAACATCTACTAAACTTGCCATTTATCTATCTTTTTATGAATTTAATATTTCTAAAGTTTTACTATCAATACCTCTATGAGTATTAAAAGAAGTCACATTTGCTTCGTAAGATCTCATAGCTTCTATTAAATTTACCATTTCAATAACTGGGTTAATATCAGGATATGCTACATAACCTTTTTCATCTGCATCAGGATGAGTTGGATCATATTTTAAAACTGGTTCAGCATCAGATTGAATTATCTTTCGTACACCTACACCTCTTAAAGAATATTCTGAAAGCGGCGAATTAGTAGTTTCAATATCATTTGCATTTGTTCTTTTATTTGTATTAGCAACTAATACATCTTCAAAAACAACTTCTTGCTTTTTGTAAGGACCACCTTCTGCTGTATGAGTTGTCTTAGCATTTGCAATATTTGCACTTACTACATTTATTCTAGTTCTTTGAGCACTCATTCCAGATGTTGCTACATTATATCCATCAAAAAAACCCATAACAACTCCTTCAATTAGATTTGCATTCTCATAACTTCTCTATAAGCACTTATAGCTTTGTTTTTAACCTCTAATGCCAATTTCATAGTTAATTCTGCTTCTTCAATTTTTTGTACTGCTTCTTGAAGATTTACAACCTTTCCTGTTGCAATCTCTTTCATTGAGTCATACCCTTTAATTTGTGTATCATTAACATCATTAACCGCTCCATCAAGTAGCTCTTGAAAAGATTTTCCTGCCAATTCACCATTTTCATTAGATTGTGTTTCTTGAACAGCATTCAAATTTATCTTTAAAGGATTTAATGAGTTTAAAGAATTTATTGTACCAATCAAATTTTACTCCTTTAACTAGCTTTATCTTGAATTTGAGTATCCTCATTATTTTCTACACTAAATTCATCATTATTTGCACTATCTTTATTTATTTTATCTGCGTCTTTAGTAACAAGCTGATTTAATAAAATATTTATTTTTTCTTCATTATATTTAAAATCAAATTCTGCTTTTTTATTTTCAAGACTAAAAGAACTTACCATAAAAGAAAGCATCAAATTACTCAATCCCTTTAGAATTATCGTAATCAAAATACTACCTAATATCATCTCTATTGGGCTAAATAATTCTGAATTCACTACAAAAAATATTAAAGTTGCAAAAAAACCAGTTGCAATATATATTTTAAATATACCACTATTTATTAAATTTTGAGAAAATCGTTCTATTACCATTTTACAATCTCTCTTGAAAAACAGAATTATTTAAAGTAATTTTTAACATTTAAACAACTCCTTTATTCAATATTTTTTAATATATTTTCTACGACTCTATGCATTTGTTTTGTTATTTCATCAACAGGAAACTCATTAACAAACAATTTTCTTAACCTTCCAGTTACCGAGATATTTTCTGAACTAGATATGCTACCTAAATATTTTATCATAAAATCTTCTTTAAGTCTATTCTTTTTTGCCAAATTTGATAAAGAATTTGTAATTGTCTCTCCAACTTGGTAATTTTTTGTATGATTAAAACATAACATTAGACTATTTTTATCAATAGCTAACATTTTCAATAAAGAATAAACATCAGTTAACGCACTTGGATCTGTTGTTGTAATTGCTAAAATATTTTCAGATACTGACAAAAATTCTTTTACATAATCATTTAATCCAGCACCTGTATCAACTACTAAAATATCAAATTGATTTAAAGAAATTATGTCATTTATAAGCCTTGTAAATACAAAACTATTTGTACCAGAAGCATATTCATAACCACTTTTACCTGCAACTAAAAAAATATTTTTATACTTAGTTTCTAAAATAATCTCATTTAAACTTTTTTGCCCATTTACATATTCAAATAAAGTACACTGAGGCTTAATATCAAATAAAACTTGCATATTTGCCAAACCAATATCAGCATCCAATACTGCAACTTTTAAATTCCTTTGAGCTAATAAAAAAGCTATATTAGCAGTAAAAGTAGATTTTCCTACACCACCTTTTCCAGAAGTAATTGTTAAAAGTTTAGTTCTAGAATTTTGAATATTTCTTTTTATTTTATTGGTAATATCTATTAATTTACTAGCTTGTGATAGTTTTGCATCAAGCACAATTATCTCCTAGCACACTCTTGATTCATAAAACAATCTATTAAAAAAGTAGCATCAGAAACTATTAAATCATCAGGAACATTTTGTCCAATAGAAAAATATGTAATAGATTTTTTTGTTTTATGAGCAAAAGAGATTAGATTTCCAAAACTTCTTGTTTCATCTAGTTTTGTAAAAGTTAAATAATCTATATCTAAAATTGAATAATTTTTATAAACTTCTAATAAATCACTATGTTTAACATTTGCAGGAAGTACCAAAATTTTCTCTATTGGTAATTCTTCAACTTTTTTTTGGTATTCATTTATAAGTTCAATTTTATCTATATCATATTGACTAGAACCAGCTGTATCAATAAATATATAATTACAATCTTTTAGTCTTAAAAGTGCTTCTGATAAATCATCAGGCTTTTTTACAATTTCTAAAGGTAACCTCATAATATTTGTATAAGCTTGTAGTTGTTCAACGGCTCCAACTCTAAATGAATCTAGAGTAACAATTCCAACTTTGTAATTTTGTCCTAATTTATAAGCATATCGTGCGGCCAATTTTGAAATTGTTGTAGTTTTTCCAACTCCAGTTGGTCCTACCATCATTATAATTTTTCTTTGCTGTGGTCTTAAAGGAACTTCATGCTTTATTGGAATAACTCTTCTCAAAATTAATTTAAAAAAGTCATTTATTTTTTTTGGATTTGATTTTAAAGAAATTGGAAGTTGTTTTATAGTTTTTTTCATAATTGAATAAGTCATTTCTTGATCAAATTCATTTTTCTCAAAAATATCATACATTGGAGCAAATTCAGGAGGAATAGTTAAATCAAAAAGTTGACTTTTGGGATCCCAAATTGATTTTTGAACTTGTTCTAGAAGATGTTGCATTTTTAGAATTTCTTCTTTAAAATCATAGACTTGTGCTTTTATAGCTTCTTGATTTTCATTTGCTTTAGTAATTGCAGATTTTGTATAAACTAAATTCTTTTTTGTATCTTCATCTTCAACGGCTACTACAATTTCATACATATCTTTATTTAAGCCATTTGCATTGGCTATTTTTTTTGTAGATATTACTATTGCATCTTCACCACATTCTTCTTGAGCTTTTCTTAATGCAACTGTAGGAGTTTCACCTAAAAAAGAGAGTTTATTCATTTTAATCTTCCATCTTTATATATTTGTTCTATTGTTCCATCTAAGTTTTTTATTCTAATAAACTCACTATTTTCAAAAATTATTTTTCCTTTTTTTTCAATTTTTAATCCACCAAAATTAAAAACAATACCTTCATTTTCTAAGCCTTTAACATCTTTTTCACAAATAATTGTATTTTTATTTATATAATGTGTAGTTATGAATTGACTACTTTCTAACTGTTGTAAAGTCAAAGGATTACAAGTTTTACCAATAGTTTCAACCTCTTTCACTATAACATTTGAAGTATCAATCTTCTCTTCATATTTTAGAGCATCTTTTGAAATTAATACTGTAATAGCGAAAAGGTAATTAGTTAATATTAAAGATAAAAAATTAAGCTTTAATATCAAAAATTTGTCCTCCTTGCTTTGAAGCAACATCATCTATTAATTCTTTATACATTTGTTGAATTGGCAAAACAATAGAAGCTAGTTTTTTATTTAATTCATTTAAATCTTTCAAATTAGTTTCTAAAGAATCAACCTTTGTTCTATAAATGTTAACATCAACACCTGCTTGAAGTTTTTTTATTAATTCTTGATTTAAATCTTGTTTTAAATTTGTTATTTCTTGAATAATAGAAAGTTTTTTATCATTTCTTTTTAAAAGTTCTTCCTGCTTTGCAGCTTTTATATCTTCAATATCTAAATTTATTGAATCTTTCAACTCATCAATCAATTTGTTCATATTCTCAATAATAACTTCTATCATAAAAAATCCTACTTTTATTTTTTATTATTTTGACTTAAAAAGTCATATAACATATCACTAATTCCAAAAGTACCTGTTGAATTATCAGCAATAGATTGTAAATACATACCTTTTATTATATCTGAGCCAGTTCCCTCACCGGCAACTGCTGTATCTTTTAAAGAAGTATTTAATATTTGATTTAAGAAAAATGCTTCAAAATCGTTACTAACTTGCCTTAAAGCTTTATCTTCTTTTAAAGATTCAGTATTTACATTGTCAAATTTATTTGTTTGAAAGATATCTTTATTTATCAGATTATTACTATTAATTTCCATTTTATAATCCTATTTTATCAATTTGAAAATCTTCATTTATGATTCTTTTAATTTTTAAACCAAATTTTCCTTCAACAATTACAGCTTCACCTTCTCCAATTTTTACACCATTTATCAAAATTTCAAGTGGTTCATTTACCATTTGCTCAAGTTCTATAATTTCTCCAACATCCCATCTTAAAATATCTTTTAGTAAAACTATTTTTGTTCCTAATCTTACACTTAATTTTAGTTTTACATTATACAAGAGTTCTAAGTTTTTTGAAGTAGGTGAGAGAGAAGAGTTACTATTACTCCCCGTATTATTTGAAAGTGGTGTAGATGGTACTATTTGTATTTTTGGTTCTTCTTGATGAATTCCCGTTATTGAAGAAAAGTATGGTAAAAGAAGTTTATCAAAAACAATAATAAAAGGGTATTTTTCTTCGTCTAAACTAACTATAAATTCATATGCATCATCTTTTGCAGACAAGACAGAATTTTCAACTTTTATTGTACTTTTTATTTCAGCTTTTATAGAACTAACATCATGTAAACCTTGTGCATTTACTGATGTTGAAAAACTACCACAAATGTTTGATATTATCTCATTTATTGCATCTGTTGTTTCATCATCAATTGTCTCTTTTAAATCACCCATCCCACCAAGCATTAAATATTCAAATTTTGTTGCGCTTAGAGTTGGAACATAAAAATGGATTCTCGAAGACAAACCTTTCATGTCAAGTTTTACATTACATTCAATAAGTTGCCCTAAATTTGTATCATTTTTAAACTTTTCAACACTATCAACTTTTGTTTTTTTTGATAACAGCTGTTCCAGTGTATTTGAAAGTTCATTCTTTAGTATATTTGATAAATCTGATGCCAAAATATTACCTTTATATTATCTATCTTGTTTTTCTAATTCTTGTAAAAGGAAAGCCTTTACTTTCATCATATCTTCAGTTGGGTATTTATATTCTGCTTCACCTCTAGTTACTTTCACAAAGAAATCTTTTGACTCTTTGTTATAACCAAATTGAACATTATCAATAATTACCTCATTTAACTCCGTATTAGGAAGTTTACTCGAGTTTTTTTTATATTCATCTTCTTGAATAACTTTATTTTGTTCATCTACTGTACTAACTTTTTGAGCTTTCTCTATGTTATTTTCTTTTGCATTATCTACTTGTGCAACTCTTCCAATTTCCATAAGATTCTCCTACGTGTGAGTAATTGTCTTTTATTATAACAAAAAAATTATAAAGATTGTAAATATTCATCAAATCCTATCATCTGAAAATCAATTAATGGATTTTGATATTTTATATTTAAAAATTGTTTTGCACTATTAATATTCAAATTTTGTATTAATTGAATAGCTGTTAAAAAATCTGTGTCAGTATCTTTATAAAATGCTTTTATTAAAGATATTTGAATAGAAGCATCTTCATATCTTCTTGCTTCTAGATATGCAGCAACTGTCAAGTACATAGTAAATCTATTATCATATTTATAATTATCTCTCAAATAATTTAAACTTTGTATAGCATCTTCTTCTTTATTTAGATACAAATTTCTCATAACTGTAGTTAATATGTATGTTGGGCTCTTATTTCCTTCAATATAAAAATCTGCTCTAGAAAAAATACCCAAAGCTTTTAATATATCAATATAGTATTTAGGAATAATCAAAGCACCTTGTAAAAAATTATTATTATAAATTAAAGGGATATTATCTTGTATTCTTGAATAATAAGTAAAATCATTTTCTTGAGGTTTTCTTTGTATTAATTTTATTAGATAAATTAAAGGATCTCTTTCATATTCATCAAGTAATTTATGATTATATAAAGATTTGTTTGCATCCATTGTTTTTAAAAAGTCTATTGCTTTATAGAACATTGTATTTTCATATTCATATGAAGGTTCATTTGAAATATATTGAGTATTTACAAATAATTTATAAATTTCTTTTGCAAAATAGCTATATAATCCTCCACTATTTCTTATATTTGTATCTAAATATTCTTTTTGTTTATCATCTATTCCTAGTGATGTTTTACTTGCAGTGATTAGATACATAACAGAATATAGTTTATTACCTGGATTTAGTTTATATGCTCTTTCAAAATATTTACTTGCATTATAAATATCATTAATTTGTGCATAAGATAAAGCCAAATTATAGAACATATAAGCTCTATTATTTTCTGCTTTTTTTATTAATTCATTTAGTTCATTTACTCTTAAAATAGGATCTTCTTTAACAATCTTTAAAAATTTTGAATTATATTCGACCATATCTTCTAAGTTAGTAACATTACTTTGTTGGCTATATATAAACCCTTTTACTGAATCATATATTATCTCTTGTGAATCAGAAAATACAAAAGGTGCAAAATAATAAATAAAATCTAACTTTCTTGTTTCATCAAATTTCAAAACAGATTCAAAGTACTCTTTTGTACTATATAATTCTTTATTAAAAAAGATTTGAAGTGGAAGTTCTGTATTAACTTTAAATTTTGATTTTCTACTATTTATTAAATCTAAAGTTAATTTAACATCTTCAAATTTATTTAGTTTTAAATCTACAAAAGTTGATATCCACAAAATTTTATCGAAAGTCTGAGGATCTTTTTCTATCTCTTTCAATTTTTTAAGAATTGCTGCTGCTTTTATATATTGATTAAGTTTTATATATATCATTGCTTTTTTTAAATCTAGAGAATAACTCATAGCATTTAATGCCCCTAAAGCATTTTTATAATCCTTCACAATAAGGTATCTATTCGCTAACTCTTTTAAAATTGAATCCTTTATATCTGTAATAACTTGTTTATGATCACTTAATTTATTACTATTTTGAAATATTGTTACTAAATCAACTATATATTTATCATCTTTTGTTATCTCATATAAATAATAACAAGCTGATATAAAAGAAAAAGTTTGATTTACAAGATTTGACTTTTTTTCATATATTTTACTTAAATACTCTTTTGAGAGTTCAATATTTTCTAACTTGTAGTAGGCAATTCCTATATTTAAAAGTGATGGGATCTCTATAAATGAAGAAGTTTTTTCAAAAAGTTTTATAGCTTCTTCATATTCGCCTTTTTTTAAATGTAAAACTGCTTTATTAAAATCTACTTGTATTTCTAAATTTTCTTGAGAATCCAAAAGCCTATCAGTTTCAAAAATAATTTCGGGTTGAGATTCTAATAAATCATTATTAGCATATAAAATAGAGTTAAAAAGAAAAATACTAAAAAGTATTTTATATACTAATTTTCTAAGTATTTGTATCTTAAACAATAGCATTAACTTGTGCAAAAAGTTCTTCATTTCTTTTTTGTAAATCATTAATTTTATTTTTAAGATTTATATTTTCAAGCCTTAATGCTTGTAAATCATCTCTTGCAACTTGTAAATTCTCTTGATTTGTTTTTAAAGTGTTTGTACCAATTTTTACTTGTTTTTCATATCTTTCAATTAAAGCCTCAAGCTTAACCATATCTTCTTCTACAATAATTTTTTCTTCATTCATTTTTTTATACATAGAACGATACACATTTGCACTAGAGATAAAGTATAACAATAATATTCCAAGTATTGATGATATTAAAAAATCCAAATTTCTTCCTGTATATAAAATAAAGCAAGAAAAGCCTTGCTTTATTTATAAAATTATCTTTTTAAGTTAATTAAAGTTGTAAGCATTTCATCAGCAGTTGTAATTGATTTTGCATTTGCTTCAAAAGCTCTTTGAAATACCATTAAGTTTACTAAACTTTCACTTAAATCTGCTTCACTTAATTCAAGTGTTTGTCCTTGCATACCTGATGTATTATTATTATTTATACTATAAATTGCTTTTCCAGATTCTTGTGTAGCTTGAAAATTATTATCTCCAACTGCTAAAAGTCCTTGATTATTTGTAAATCTTGCAATTGAAACCTGTCCAACAGCATACTCAACTCCACCTTCAGTTATAGTTACAAGTCCTGTTTCATCTACAGAGAAAGAACCAAATTGACTATCAGAAATTCCCAATTTATCAAGTCTTAACTGCAAACTACTTTGAGTAGTTGTTTGATCTATTCTAGTAGTAATTTCCATAAATTCCGCACCTGCACCTTTTCTTCCTGAGTAGTCTGGATTAACTTCAATTAAAGTATCATCTGTTACGATAGTAGTTGGATCCTGAATTAAAGGTAGAGTAGGTGCTGCAGGTGGAACAGCTGGATCCGAAGGATCTCTTATCCAATCTCCGGCTGGATTCGTATATGTTAATGCGGCATCAAATTCAACATCATAATTTGCATCATTTGTTTCAATAACTAAATATCCATTTACATTTTTTGCTGTTATATAATCACCTAATTGTGGTCCTGATGGTGATGTATTATTGTTTATAGCAGTAACAATATCATCTATTGAAGCATTTGGTCCAAAAGTAATAGGATATGCCTGGGGAGGGACATTTCCATCATTTGGTACAGGAATATCATATCCCAAATCTTTATCATATACAGTTATATTAAAATTATATACCCTCCCTGATGTTGTAGAATCTGCATTACCATATAAATCTTGAGTTGTATAAACACTTTGTTGATTCCCTGTAACTAATCTTGATAAAGCATCTCTCGCCTCTTCAAGTGCAGCTTTCCCAGAACCTGCTACTGCTGTTGCAGTTGATTGATAACTTCCTTTTACTGTTGTTTTAGTCCCACCTTGTAACTCACTAACCGAAGTTATTTTGAATTCTGTTCCAGGAATTAAAGACTCTATTTGAATAACTCCTTGAAGCATATCTGAAATCTCTGTTGACATTTCATAAGTACCATTAGGATCTAAAACATCTGCTGTTGGATTTGATGTATTTTTAGCTAAATAAGCTACCATTCCACCAGGCCCAGAATTTGATATTTTATCTGCTAAAGCTTTATATGTCTCAATTTTTCCTGCTACTTTATCGTAAGCAGCTATTTCTTCTTCTTCTGTAGCTGAACCTGAAACTATTGATGCTGGATCAACCAAACCATGTTGTGTTCTTTCAGCTGCACTCAATGAATCCCATATATCTTGTCTATAACTAGTTGTTGTTTTAGTTACTACAAAGTTTTGGCTATAAGTATTACCATCAATTGTAACTTCTATTGAGTCACCCTCTTTTCCAATAATTGATGTTGGTGGTAATCCTGTTTTAAAGTTTACTTGAGATACTTGTGCAGTTGAACCAGAAGAAGAAGCATCTGGATCATCTTGATATTTTGTTAACCAAGCATTATAATTTGTAATAGCTAAATCTATATCTTTTAATTTTGAAGCTTTTGTTTTCTGTCCAGCTCCTGTGAATACTGCTGTTGAATCAGAAGCAGCTGTTTCATCATAATTTGTAGTTTTAGCTGCAACTGTTTCAATAAAATCACCATGTTTGATAATAGATGATCCTACATTTTTTGTAAAATCAGTTGT
Organism: Arcobacter lacus; assembly: GCF_003063295.1. Lineage (NCBI taxonomy): Bacteria > Pseudomonadati > Campylobacterota > Epsilonproteobacteria > Campylobacterales > Arcobacteraceae > Arcobacter > Arcobacter lacus. Next base: position 32,357 of record NZ_MUXF01000007.1, on the reverse strand, counting down.
AAATCTTGATACATTTGAATTTGTACTTACAACATCATTTTTTTCATCTATTGAGCTCATTGCCCAACCTTGAACTTCATATCCATCTGCTGTTTGCAAAGTTCCACTTGTTCCCATTCTAAAGTTTCCAGCTCTTGTATAAAAAGTCTCTGCTGTCCCTAAAGTATTTTGATTTATTACTGTAAAAAATCCATCACCTTTTAATGCTATATCATAGCTTGCACCAGTTATTTTCATTGAACCTTGTGTAAAAAGTTTCTCTGCATCTTGTACATATGATCCTTTACCTATTTGATTTTGATAAATTTGATCTGCAAAAGATATTCTTGAAGCTTTATATCCAACCGTATTAACATTTGCTACGTTATTTGATTCATTGTCTATTGCTGTTGTTTGAGAAGCAAGTCCTGCAACTCCAGTCCATAATGCGCCTATCATAATTTTTCCTTTATATTAAGGTTGTGATGAACATAATGTTCATACCTTAATACACACCTTTGTACTAAAGTATGAACATTATATTTTTATTTTATATTTACTCTATTTTACCATGTCTATGGCTGTTTTCAAAAAATCATCAGAAGTCGTAATAGATTTTGAACTCGCCTCATAAGCTCTTTGATAAACCATTAAAGATGTTAAAGAAGCTGAATAGCTTACATTTGATCTTTCAAGAGATTTCTCTTTTATCGTATTCATACCATCTGCATTGTAAGCAGTACCTGATGATTTTGTTGCAGCAAATTTATTATCTCCAACAGCTTCTAAGCCTTGTTCATTTTTAAACGCTGCTGTACTAACTCTTCCAACTAAAAATTTGTTATCGCCACTCGATACAAAAATAAATCCATCATCAGAAATACTTACTTCTCCAAAATCACCTTCAACTAAACCTAATGTATCTAATCTTAAATTTAATTCATTTGTTCCATAACTTCCTAAGTTAGCATATTCCATAACATTTGTTATCTCTAAAAATTTTCCACCTGCAGCTTCAACAGCTTCTTTTAAAGCATCTTTAGCACTGTCAACCATAGCCATTCCAGAACCAGTTACTGCTTCTTGTGTTATAGTAGAATTTACTCCTGTATCATTTATTTTTGCATTTGTTATATTAAATGAATTACCAGCAACTAAACTTTCAACAGTTAAAACGCCATCTTTTACACTCGCAGTGTATCCTGCAGTATTAGAGATTTTATCTGCTAAATCTTTATAAGCTGAAATTGTATTTTTAGCACTATTATAAGAAGTTTGAGCATCTGCTCTTGCTTGATAAGCTGTTTGATAATCAGTTACTGCTTGGTCTCTTTGAGCTTGTGCAGCTGCTTTTGCTGCTATTTCTGCTGCTGTAGAAGTTGGCATTGCATCAATAATCGCTTGATCGGGAATTGCTAAATATAAATCATCTACTTGAGTCTGAGTAGGAATAGTAGAAGGATCAACTAAACCAAAACTTGATTTTCCTTGTGTACTTAAGAAATTATATAAATCTTGCATATCCTGCTCTGATGCAACACCATCATTGTTAAAAGAAACACTAAAACTCTTTCCATCAATATTAAGAGAAATACTATTACCTTCGCTTAAAAGATTTGAAAATTGTGAAGAGAAATCAACTGTCGAAATTTGAGAAACAGATGCAACTGAATTTTGTGTTCCATCATACTTATTCAATTTATTTAAATAATCAGTAATCAAAGCATCAATATCGTTTATTTTTGCTTGTGCAGACTTATAGTTATCACCTTTTAAAGAAGAATCATCTGTAGTTGCTGTTTTTGTATAGTCAGTTGTTTTGGCATTTATATTACTAATCGTACCATTTCCATCATTTATATTTGTAGAAACAATATTTTTCGAATATTCTGTTGTGAACATTGTATCTTGTGGATTTGTAGAAGAGATTAATTTACTTTGAGGAACTAGTCCTAAAACATTCATTCCATCTTGAGTTTGTAGCCAACCATCTTTTGTTTGCTGAAAATCTCCAGCTCTTGTATAGTAAATTCCACCATTTTTGTCACTTACTATAAAAAAACCTGTTCCATCTATTGCCATATCCAATGTTCCACCTGAAGAATTAATATTCCCTTGGGCAAACTGTTTTGATATACTTTGAGTTGTTACACCTTTTCCATAACCACCATTAGTATATAGCATATCTGAAAAAGTTGTTTCATTTAGTTTATATGCTGTAGTGCTCGAGTTTGCTATATTATTTGATTCAACAGCAATTCCTTTATCATAGTTTGAAATACCTGAAACTCCATTCCATAACGCACTAATCATTTTTTATCCTTTTAATTAAGATATTTTTGTTATTGATGAAAATGGAATATCCGTTGTTTCGTCTGAAACCACAACTGTACTTTTTCCACTTAATTCATAATTATGATCCGTTGTTTCATTTCCATCAGCATCTTTTATTTTTAGACTTCCATCACTATTTTGTGCAGGTTTTCCTATAGAATCTAAGACTATTACTTCTCCTGTTTTTTCACCATTTGCATTATAAAGATTTCCATATTCATCATAATTTGCTGATGTTATTTCACCATCAACATTCATTTGAATTCCATTATACAAATATAACCATTCTCTAGCTTTTACAGTTAATGTTCCATCATAATTTTCTATCGATTCAACCGTATATGCTTTTAAGCTTCCATCTGACATTGTAGAACCATCTTCAATAGTTTTTCCAATTAACCCAGCAGCATTTGTCACTGAAGTTTGTTGGAATGATTGCGAAATAGATTCCAAAGTTGAAATCATTTGCATATTTGCATTTAAAGTTGACATTTGCATTTGTGTTTCAAGCATTTGAGACGAATCATAAGGCTTTGTTGGATCTTGCAACTTTAACTGCTCAATCATAAGTGTTAAAAAATCATTTGTAGTTAAAGAATCGTTACTTACACTAGTTGTATATGTGTTTCCACTTGCATCCGTTGATCCAGTCGCTGAAATAGTACTTGCCATGTTATCTCCTTTTATATCATATGTTCATCAAAGAAATATCTAACAACATTATCAGAATCCATAGCATCTTGAACTCTAACTGCTAGTTTCTCATCAATTACGATTATATCACCAGTTCCAATTATACGCGAATTCACATAAATTTCACCACCTGAACCAGCAGGTTTATGTAACGAAATAATGTCACCTTCTGTTAATTTAAGAAATTCACCAATAGATATATTAGTACTTCCTAACATAACATCTACGACAATTTCTGTATCTACTAATAAATCGTAAACTCTTTCACTTATTTCCATAATTAATACTTTTTTTTATTATTTTTCTATTATAGCATAAAAATGCTTTTTATATTACTAAATCTAAAGATTCTAACATAGAACTAACTTTTGCTTCAATGCTTCCATCAAAATTACCTAAATCGCTTGCAATTACAACTCCACCTGCAACTACATTTGAATCTTCACAAAGTTCAATAAAAGGTTCTAAAGTTAATTCAGCTTTTAGAATATGATAATCTTTTGGGTTTAAATGTATTTTCACTTTTGAAGCAGATTTTATTTTATCTAAAAGTTGAGTTATAGTTTGTTTTGCTATTTTTGAAGAATTTTCACCTACTTCAATGTTTATAATCTTTTGTGCAATTGAAATCGATGTCTTTAATAACTTCGTTTCCATTTGAAAAGTAGCTTGTTCAAAAAAAGCTGCATACTGCTTTAAATCTTTAATAGCTTTTACAACTTGCGCATCAATATCTTTACCTTTAGAAACACCTTCTTGTTCTATATTTGTAACTTTTTCTGAAATTTCATTTAATTTAATAGTTAAACTTTGTACTTCTTGTAATATAGGATCTATTTTTCCAATAATTTCATTTATTACTACTTTTTTTTCTTCTTCTCTTGCTGCTTTATTTTCTTTTAAATTATTTTTTTCTTCTGCATTATCACTTTGTTCTAATTCTTCATCTATGATTATAGTTTCTGGCTCGGGATCATTTTTTATAAAGCTTACCAATTCATATTTTTCTACATCATCTTTTTTTGATACAACTTTTGCACTTGAATATACATTTTCAGCCATTATATATTCTCTCTTTCTATTATTCCATCTTCCATCATTTTTTGTGCGACATCAAGCATTCTTCTTTGTGCAGCTTCAATATCTTTGATTTTAACTTTTGTAAGCATTTCTGATTCTTCTTTAAATCTATCTTTTACCCTTTGTGACATTGCACTTGTAACTTTTTCAATTTGTTCTTCTGTTGTATTTTTCATAGCAACTGCAACATCTGCTGATTCGACACCTTGTAAAATTTTCATAATATATTCTACATCTAGATTTAATAAATCTTCAAATACAAACATATTATCTTTGATTCTTGTTGCTAAAGAAGTATCAATACCATTAATATTTTTTAAGATATCTATCGATTTTGGTCCTAGTTTATTTAACATATCTGCAACAACTTTTACTCCACCAACATCAACAATAGAAGATAATAAAGATTCAAGTTTTCTTTCTAAAACAACTGAAATAGTTCTTACAACATCAGGAGAAACATCTTTTATTGTCGCAATTTGAATACTTACTTTAACTCTAATTTCTTCATCTAATTCCATCAATACATCTGCTGATTTTGATGGATCCATATGTGCTAAAATAACAGCTATTGTATGAGGAGATTCATCTTTAATAAAATCGCTTAATTGTTTTGGATTAATCCCATCAAGATAAGAAAATGCTTGAGAAGCCATTTTCATTCTTGATAGCTTTTCTAAAACTTCATCTGCTGCTTCTTGTCCTATTGATTTATATAAGATGTCTTTTGCAAAATCATATCCACCAGAACTAATAAAACCTTTTGTTCTAGTATAAAGATGAAATTCTTCAAGAATAGCTAATGAAACATCTTTATTTATTGAGCGTATTTGTGTAATAGCAGTTGAAATTTGTTCAACATAATCTTTATCTAAATATTGGAATATTTTTACAGTAGATTCTTCACCTATCAAAACGAAAAATCTTGCAATTTTCTCCAACATTGACATTCCTTTTAGAATATCAATATCTTCATAAGCATCTGCTACAGCCATTTACTTTATTCCTTATTTAAAATTTGCATTACCTTCACTCAGTAACAACTCTATCATTCTTGCCATTTCTGCTGGACTATTATTTATTTCTCTATCTAATTCTTCTATAAAAACTTCATATTTTGCTGCTGATTCTTCATCTAAGCCTTCAATATTATTTAAAATTTGACTTTTTACTTTAGATTTTAATCTTCCTTGAGCAGTAGCAGTATCAAATTCATTTTCATAATTAGTCAACATTTCATTAACTATATTTTCATCATCTACATCAACTTTTTTCTTATTTCCATCACCTAAAATAACAATATCACTTGAAGCAATAAATTTTTTATAGAAAATAAATAATAAAATTGCAACTATTAAATATTGTATATAATCTTTATAATCTTGTAAAATTGATTTTACTGTAGCTAAAGTTCCTGCTACCCCACTACTTTCAGCAGAATTTATTACATTTCCAAATTCGTCTACTAATTGTCCATTTTCATTTAAAGTTTTTGCACCTACAAATTTAAAATCTTTAACTGTTATTGTATCGCCTCTTCCCCTATCATAACCTATAGCATCTCCTGAAAGAGATTCTAATGAAGCTATAAATTCACCTTTATCTGGATGATCTTTTAAAACAGCAGAATCAAAAGTAACAGAAGCCGTAATTCTTTTTATATTTGTGTAATTACTATCTTTTTGAGAAATTATTTTTCGTGATATTTCATAGTTTGTAACTGTATTTGTACCTTCGCTATTTGATGATATTTTTGAACCATCTCCAACAGTTGTTGGAATTTGTATATTGTTATCAACTCCTGCAATTCCACCATTATTCGGAAGCATTCCTTGAGTATTATTTGTATTTTCAATTACTTGTTGCGAACGAATACTTCCTTCTGGACTATAAATTTCTTCTTCAATATCTTTTTTTACAAAGTCCAAAGCAACATTTACTTTTGCAACTACTCTACCAACTCCAACAACTGGTTCTAATAAAGATATGATTTTTTCTTCATAATCTTTTTCTATTTTGTCTTTATATTTATTTTGAGCAGCAGATCTTAAAGTGTTTTCTTCATCTACATTCTGCTCTAATAAATTTCCATCTTGGTCTATTAATTGAATATTCTCTTGTTTTAAATCAGGCACTGCTGATGCGATAAAATTTTTAATACCATCTATTTGTTTTTTAGTTAAATGTATTCCCTGTTTCAATGAGATAACAGCTGAAGCAGTTGTGTCAGCTCTCTTTTCTGTAAAAATTGTTTCTTTGGGAATAGCAATTTTTACATTTGCTTTTAAAACACCTGATAATGACTCTAATGAACGAGAAAGTTCACCTTCTAAAGCTCTCAAATATTTTACTTTATTTTCAAAATTTGTAGTTCCCAATGAAGATTTCTCAAAAATTTCCCAACCAACATGTTTATTTGTTGCAGCTTCACTTGTAACTAATTTAATTTTTGCAATATTAATAAATTCTTGTGATGTTTTTAAAATGAGATTATTTCCTGTTCCTGTTACAATAAACTGAATACCTGAAGCTTCTAATTCTTCACTTGCTCTCATAACATCAGCTTGAGTAAGATTTGACGCAATTGTATAATTCAATTTTTTATCTTCTGCTTTTATACTTGAATATATCAAGAAACCAACTACAATTATAAATAATAAAGCAAACCCACTTACTAAAATTATTCTTTGTGATTTATTTAAATTATTTATAAACTTTAAAAGTTGATCCATAAAATACTTATCCTAAATTAATTTTTTGATGAAGAATCAATAACTGATTTAAAAAGATTAGAGTCTCTTTTTATTGCTGCTTGAATTCCATCAAATAAAATTTTATTTTTTGATTGTTCACTCATTTGACTATCTAAATTAACATTATTTCCATCATTTTGTTCTACTAATCCAGGAACTTGAATCAATTTTTGATTTGATTGTCCTGTAAAATCAAGGTTATACATATGGTTACTTGTTGTTCTTTTTAGTTGCAGCATATTAGAATTTTTATCTAATTCCTCTTCAAATACTAAATCTTTTGTTTTATAGTTTGGAGTATTTATATTTGCTATGTTACTTGAAATAACTTTTTGTTTTTCGCCTCTAAAATTTAATTGCTCAAAAAGTTTACCTGTTACTTCACTTGCTTCCATTATCTAGTATTGCCTCCAACTTTTTCTATTAAACTCGCATTCAATTCATCTATTGTTTTAACTGCTCTTTGTGATTGATCAAATCTTCTATGAGCATCAATCAATTCAACCATTGCTGTCACAGAATTTACATTTGACTGTTCTACTGCACCTCTTAAAATTCTATTATCATTATTTTCAAAATTTTCAATTTCATCTTCATTTTTTGCCAAATATGTGTTATCACCTAATTTTTCTAAATTTGTATAAGGAGTTTTTGCAACACCAATTTGTAGTTCAAAACCATCTTCCACAACAATAGCTTCATTATCAGCATTCAAAACATTGTTTCCATTTGAGTCCACTAAAAAACCATCTAAATTTTTGAATGCTCCATCTCTTGTGTAAACAATATCTCCGTTATCATTTTGAATCTTAAAAAAAGTGTCTGGTTCATTTAATGCAAAATCTAGTTTATTTCCTGTCATAACGATAGGTCCCATTTCTGCATTCGTATATCTAGAATCTATTTTTGGAATATTATTTGTTACAACACTTTCCTTTAACATAACTTTTTGTTCATTTTCCATTTTTTGCAAATAGTAGTTAAATGTTGTTTCAGTTGTACCCTCTTGTTTAAATCCAAGAGTATTAACATTTGCAAGGTTATTACTTATCTGATCTAATCTATTTATTTGATTAATCATTGATGCAGCTAATGGATAAACACCTTGATTCATAATATTTCCTTTATTTAATCTTTTTGAGAAAATTCTGCTATTAATTTATCTAAATCTTCACCTACCAAATCTTCTGTATCATCTCCATGAATATGTTTTGCCATAGGTAAATTTGTTGTTTTACCATCATCTTCAAATAAATTATTTAAATAAATAGATAATTTTCTAATAACAGACATTACTCTTTCAATTTTTTGTCTATTTATATCATTAAATTGCATTAATTCCATTCCTTGAAAGATATGCATATCTTCATCATCAAGTAATGCTTTTAATTTATCCAATGATTCTTTCACAGTATGAGTATTTTTTAAATGTTCATCAAAGATTTTTATATTTGGAAATTTATTATTTAAAGACACTAATAAACTTGTTTGAGATGTAATAAAACTATCATATTCTTTAAATGCCTTTCTAAGCTCATTATTATTATCCAGACCTAGACTTAAAACATCAAATATTTGAGAAACTTTTTCTTCTGAATCATTTGCAACCTGACTTAATTGTGTTACAACCTTTGTATCACTTTCAGCAGGAAAAGGGAAAACTCCTTCATTTATTTTTGAAGAAGTCCAATCTTTTACAATATCATCTTCGCTTCTATCAGATTTATCATTTTCTTCAATTTTTTTGTTTTTATCAGAAGAATCTAGTTCAGTAGAAGAATTTATTTCAATATCATTCAATAGATTTTCTATTTCATTTATTTTATTATTTTTATTTGCATTATCTTCTGTTGGAATACTAGATTCAACATTTGAGAGTGCTACTACATCATCTTTATCTTTGATTTCTTCTGTTTGAGACAAAAGTTCTTCTATCTCTTTTGTATTAACTTTTGCAGGTTCAATAGTTTCTTCTGTTTGTTCACTATTTCCATCACTTGCGATGTCTAAACCGCTCATTAAAGCTTCAATATCTTCTTGACTCATACTCATGATAAAACCTTATATTATTTTTTTAATACACCATCTAATTTTTCTTTTAAAACTTCTGCATTAAAAGGTTTAACAATATAGTTATTTACACCTGCTTTTAAAGCAGTAATAACTTCACCTTTTCCACCTTCAGTTGTAATCATAATAATTGGAGTTTTTTGGTGAGTTCCCTCTGCTCTAACTCTTTTTACAAGTTCTAACCCATTCATATTTGGCATATTCCAATCTGTTAAAATTACATCATAATGCCCTTCACTAAGAAGCTTCCAAGCCTTTAATCCATCTTCTGCTTCATCAAAGTTTTCCTTAGCAAATCCTAATTGCATAACTACATTGGCAATGATTCTTCTCATCGTAGAGCTATCATCAACTATTAGAATTCTCATTTGATTCCCTTTATATATTAATATATCAATAAGCTATGCATTATATATAATTTGTTTTAAATTTTTACTTAAGATTATAAAATAATATATTTTAGATTTTATCAAAATTTAATGCTATATAAAATATAATTAATGCTATATGTAATAGAAAGGATATTCTATGATTAGAGGACTTTATACAGCAGCAACAGGGATGAATGCAATGCAACATCAAATTGATGTTACATCAAATAATATTGCAAACGTAAATACAACAGGTTTTAAAAAAGATAGAGCAGAGTTTCAAGATTTAATATATGAAACGTTAAATTATACAGCCGGACAAACAACTCAAACGACTTTAAATCCCACAGGAATTGATGTTGGACTAGGAGTTAGAATATCAAATATACAAAAAGATTTTACAGAAGGTGATTTAAAAACAACCGGAAATCCACTTGACATAGCAATTGCTGGTGAAGGTTTTTTTCAAATTACACTTCCAAGTGGAGAAATAGCATATTCAAGAAATGGTAATTTTAAATTGAATGATGAAGGAACAATAGTGAATGGGAATGGATATCCTCTTGAACCAGAAATAGTTGTTCCAGATAATGTTAAAGATATTACAGTTGGAACGGATGGTTTAGTAACAGCAAAAGATCCTCAAACAGGTGATACAATAGAATTAGGACAAATAGTTCTTGCTGATTTTATAAATCCTGCTGGATTAACTCCATTAGGAGATTCATTATTTATGCAAAGTGAAGCTTCTGGAGATGTAATACAAGGAGATCCAACAACAGAACAATTTGGAAGTTTAAAACAAGGAATGCTTGAAAGTTCTAATGTGAAATTGGTTAATGAAATGGTTGATTTAATAACAGCACAAAGAGCATATGAAGCAAATTCAAAAGCAATTACAACAGCTGATAATATGTTGGATATAGTTAATAGATTAAAAAGTTAATTAATTTAATAATTTTAAAATGAATTTGAATGAACTAAAAAAAAGACGAGAACAAAATTTCTTAGCACATAAAAAGAAAAAAAGAGCTTATTATCTCAAAAATAAAGCAAAAAATGAGATAGACTATGAAAAAGAGTTAAATAGTGGTGACTTTTTATTAAAAATGAAAAGTATTGCTTCTAAGCAAAAGCAATATATTGATAATAGAAAAGAATCAATAATAGCAAAAATAAATGATTATAAAGAGTCTAAAAGAGCTTATTATGAACAGAATAAAGAGAAAAGGCTTGAATATGACAAAGAATACAGAGAGAGAAAGAAAGAAGAATTAAAAGCTTATAGAAAAAAATATTATGAGTTAATGAAAGAAACTAAATTAAGTAAAGAGTAAAAATGCCAAACAAAGAATCAGAAAATAATAATACAAATGTTGAAGATAAAAAATCAACTGAAATTATAAATGAAGCATTGGAAGCTAATTCTGAAAATAATGTTGAACCTAAAAACAACAACTTTTTAAGAAAAATTTTAATATATGTAATTGCTTTTTTAATATCTGTTCTTGTTATAATTTCAATTTTTTATATTTTTAATTTGTTTATGTCAAAAGAAGAAGACAAAAGTACTCAAGTTGTAATAGAAACTCCAGAAAAAACTGTTGAAAATCAAACACAACCAGATCAATTACCGCAACAAGAAGAACCTAAACATGAAGAATATAGTTTTGATTTTAATACCTTAGATCCAGATAAATTAAATGAACAACTTGCTTTGTTGACAAATAAAAATATAGAACAAAGTAGATTAGAAAAAATTAAAGCTGAAAACGAAAAAAAGCTTCTTGAAGAAAAAAAACTAAATGAACCAATTTCAAAAAGTCCTGAAACTGTAGATTCAAATGTAAAAAATGAAAATATAAAAGATTCAAATGAAAATCCTAAGAATAATGCAACAGAGCAAAAAGCTCAAAATGATATAAAAGCTGATGAGAAAATAGAAACAACTCAAAATCAACAAAATATAAAAGAGCAAAATTCTACAAAACAAGATATCATAGCAGATAACAAAAATAGTAATAATAATGACTTCATAAAACTAATTAATATAGCAAAAATAAAAGGTGAATTGAAGAAAAATTTCCTAGATAAAGTTATTTCAATAAATCCAAATGTTCATTTATGTAGAGATGAAGAGAATATTATAGAGTTATATTTTGGACCTTTTTCTGATGATGAAACAAGAAAAGAGTTATATAATAAGTTAGTTTCTAAGGGTTTTAAAGAGGCTTATGAATTAGAAATGACTCAAGAAGCATTTGATAAAAGTTGTAATTATTAAGAGTTTTCTAAAATATCAAAAGAATTAATTACATCAATTCTTTTATTTTCAATATCAATATTTAAAATAAATTTATCAAAGATGTGTGGTATTAAAAAGTTTTTAGGCAAAGCTTTTTTTACAAGTTCACTATCTGTTATTATCTCTAAATAATCATTTAATGGATATCTATGTATCTCTTTTACAGTACCCAATTTTAAATTATTTTCAAAAACTTCACATGAAATTAAATCAAACCAAAAAAATTCATTTTTAGCCAATTTACAATTTTCTTTTGTTTGTTCTATAGTTGCATAAAGTTCTTGATTTGTAAGTTTTTTTGCTAGTTCTACATCTTCATAGTTTTCAAATTTTACAAGTTCTCTTGAAGAGTTATATTCTAAAACTTTTAGTTGAAGATTTCTGTTTGTGCTAAAAGTAACACCTTTTTTAAATTGCTCAGGAAAATCAGAGTCAATAAAAAGTCTTAAATGACCTTGTAGACCAACTGTTTTTCCAAGTTTTGCAACATAGATATTACTATTCATAGACAATTATTTTACTACTACTTGTATTTTATAAGAAATACCATCTTTTGCTTTACAACCATTAGCCATAGTTTTTAAAGCATTTATCATATTACCATTTTTACCGATAAGCTTGCCAATATCAATGCTATTTACAACAATCGTTATCTCAGCAAAATTATCATCAATTATCTCTTTTTTAACTGTAACATCTTCTGGTACGCCAACAATAAGTTTCGCATAATTTTCTATAAATTGAGTTATCATATTTTTCTACAAATTATTTTGAAGCTAATTTTTTAACTTTTTCAGATGGTTTTGCACCAACACTTAACCAATAGTTATATCTCTCTTCATCAATTTTTAAAACTTTTGGTTCAACAACTGGGTTAAAATAACCAATTGATTCAATCCATCCTGAATCTCTTCTTTTTCTTGAATCTGTTACAACGATTCTATAAAATGGTTTTTTATTTCTTCCCATTCTTGTTAATCTAATTACTGTCATGTTTTCTTTCCTTTTTTGAATTATAGTATTGAATTCTAAACTCTTTTTTTAAGTTCACAGCTCAACACTATTTAATAAAATTATCTTGGAATTTTTGGCATTCCACCTGGTCCCATTTGAGACAACATATTTTGTAAACCTTTCATTCCGCCTTTAGATGAAAGTTGTTTCGCCATTTTTGAAGCATTTTTAAACTGTTTTAATATCTTGTTTACTTGAACTTCAGATAATCCAGAACCTAAAGAAATTCTTCTTTTTCTACTTGCATTCATAAGTTCTGGGTCTTCTCTCTCTTTTGGAGTCATTGAACTAATAAGTGCTTTGATTCTTTTTAATTCAACTGAATTTTCAAAATCCATATCTTTTAAAGCTGGAGCCATAGAAGAAAGTCCAGGAATCATTCCAATAATAGATTTCATACTTCCTAGTTTGCTCATCATAGAAAGTTGTTCCAAGAAGTCATTAAAGTTAAATGTACCTTTTTTGATTTTTCTACTAACATCTTTTGCTTTTTTTGCATCCATTATTGCAGAAGTTTTTTCAGCAAGCCCTTCAATATCTCCAAGTCCTAAAAGTCTTGAAACTATTCTATCAGGAATAAATACTTCTAAATCTGGCATTTTTTCACCAATACCAATAAATCTTAAAGGAACTTCAACTTGATTTGCAATACTAAGTGCTACCCCACCTTTTGTATCACCATCATATTTTGATAAAATAACTCCATCAATTCCAATTTTTTCTTTAAAAGTAATTGCTGTTTTAGTTGCATCGTGTCCTGTTAAAGAATCTGCTACATAAAAAATCTCATTTGGATTTATAGCATCTTTTACCTCTTTTAATTGAAGCATTAACTCTTCATCAATAGCAAGCCTTCCAGCAGTATCAATTAAAAGAACATCATAATGCTCTTTTATAGCTTTTTGCTTTGCAGCAAGTGCAATTTTTACTGGATTTTTTTCATTATCATCAAAATAAATATCAACTTCAATTTGAGCTGCTATTTGTTTTAATTGCTCAACTGCTGCTAATCTTTGTAAATCACAAGCTGCAACTAAAACTTTTTTCTTTCTAATTTTTAAATAATTTGCTAATTTTCCAGTAGTAGTAGTTTTTCCACTACCTTGTAATCCAGTCATTAAAATAGTAGTTGGAGGAGTTGAAGCAAAAACAAAACCTTGATTTCCATTAGCTGTTAAAAGTTTCGTTAATTCATCTTTTAAAGCTTTTAAAAATGAGTCTTGTCCAATACCAGCAGTTTTTGTTTGTAATTCAACAGCAGTTATTAGCTCTTTTGTTGTTTTATGATGAACATCTGCTTTTAACAAAGCTTTTTTTAATTCAGCTGTTGCTTTATTTAAGGCTGTTATATCATCTTGATATCTAATTTTATTTACTGCATTTCGTATCGAACCTGTTATTGAATCAAACAAAATTTCTCTCCACATTAATTAAAGTTTGTGAGTTTACAAAAGATTTACTTTAAAATAGTTTAAAAAGAATAGTATTTAAGATTATTTTTAGGTTTTACTTATATCAAAGCCCATTATTATGGACTTTGATATTTTTTAAAAGCTTAAAAATTAATTAAAATCATACACTTTGAATTCTTTTGGTTCATGTGCTTCAAATGTATAATCAAATATTTTTGTGATTTTTGAGTGAAGTAAAACTCTATTTACATTTGAACTAACTCTTCCATAAATAGCATCACCAATAATAGGTAGCCCAACAGAATTTAAATGAACTCTAATTTGATGAGTTCTTCCACTTTCTATTACAACTTTTATTTTTGATTTATTTCCTTCAACTAACAAAGGATAAACCGTACTTTTTGCAGGTTTTCCTCTTTTTACATCGATTTTTGATTTTGCCATTCCTCTATCTTTTGTTGTTAAAATTGGTTTATCAATTTCTATTTCATCAACAACTTTTCCTTCAACAATAGCAACATACTCTTTATAAACTCTGTTCGCTTGAAACTCTTTAATTGCTTTTTTTTGAAACTCTTCATTTTTTGCAAACATCATAACACCACTTGTTTCTTTATCAAGTCTATTAAGTAAAATTGCATTTTCAAATTTTTTACAAACTTCATCAGCAGTTAGAAAAGCTGGTTTATCTACAACTAAAATATCTTTATCTTCAAATATAACTTTTACTTTATTTATCTCTTTAATTGTAAATTTTGTATCAGTTCTAATTTCACCTCGTGCTATTAAAACTTTTTTATCTCCTACTTTTACAACGCCTTTGTCTATTAATTCTTTTGCTTTCGAATTTGATATTTTTTCTTGAAGTGCAAGTAATTTATATGCTTTATCATATGTTACAGCCATTTATTTATCTCCTTAATAATAGGCTCAAATGAACCCGCTTTTGTTAAACTTGGTTTTTCTAACTCTTCTAGCTTTTCTAAATAATTACCTAACTCATTTTCTTCTACTAAGTAATAATTATTTATACATTCAAAAAGTGATTTTTGATTAAAAATATTTTTTCCACTTATTAATTTACAACCAAAATATGCAGGTTCTATTGGATTGTGTCCTCCAATTTTTCCAAATGCTCCACCAAGAATCACAACATCTGAAATTGCATAAATATCATTTAATATTCCCATTTTATCAACTAAAATTATATCTGAATTAAAATTTTCATTCTCACTATATTTATGATATGTTAAATTTTTACCTTTTATATACTCTTTAATTAAATTATCAACTTTAATAAATCTTTCAGGATGCCTTGGAACAATAACCAACTTTCCAAACTCTTTTTTGTAAGATTTTAAAACTAATTCTTCCTCATTTTCATGTGTACTTCCTGCTGTTATTAAAATACCTTTAGGTTTTGATAAATCAAGTTTTTTAGAAGGAAGTTGCGCTAATTTTATATTTCCAATAACTTCAATATTTGTTGCACCTAATTCTTCAAGTCTAGTTTTATCAACTTCACTTTGTGCAAAAACTTTATCAATATTTTTAAAAATCATCTTATAAAAAAATGCAAATTTTTTATAAGAATTATATGATTTATCTGAAATTCTAGCATTTATTAAAAAAGTTTTTGCACCTTTTCTTTTCGCAACTAAAAAAAGCATATACCAAAGTTCTGCTTCCATAACAACTAAAACTTTTTGTTTAGTTATCCAAAAAGGTAAAAAAATTTCAAAAGGTAAAAATCTTACATTTTGAGTTATTGTTTTTGCTTCATCAAAACCTGTATTTGTGATAACAGAAAGATTTACATTATTTTTGTAATTTTCAATTAATGGTTTTATAGCTCTTGTTTCGCCCATAGAACAACTGTGAAACCAAATTTTATTTTCTTCAAACTTTTTATTATCTATTAAAAAAAATTTTGATGGAATTGCTTTTTTATATTTTGGATTTCTTGATTTTAATATTAAATAAGGAATTGCAAGTATATATACAATAGTTAATATAAGAGTATAAAATATACTAAACAAAAAGCTCAAAATTAAGCCTTTTGTTCGTCTTCTTCATCTTCTTTATAAAGAATTCTTCCACAATGTAAACAATTAACAATCTCTTCGCCTCTTAAAACTTCAGCATAAGTTTTGTCATTTATTTTCATAAAACATCCATAACAAGCTTGTTTTTTTACAGGAACAACAGCTGTATCTTTTGCCCATCTTTTGATTTTTTCATAGAATGTTAAAATTTTATTATCAAATTGCTCTAGAAGTTCACTTCTTTGTTGATAAACTACATTTCTTTCTTTGCTAATCTCTTCAATTGTACTATCAACTGCAACTTTAATCTCTTTTATATCAGCTTCTTCAGCTGCAAGTTTTTCTTGTAACTCTTTTAAAGTCTCTTCTTTAGCTTTTGCAAGATTATCAAGTCTATCTATTTCTTCATTTGCAAATGAAATTTGTTCTTTTGCAATCTCTTCTTCTAATTGTAAAGCTTTTAACTCTTTTTCATTATGAACATCTTTATTTTTTTTAGCAATTCCGTCTAATTTTGATTTTAATTCTGCTAAATGAATATTATTTTTTGTTCTTTTTGATTTTACATCATCAATTTCTAAATAAATTGAATTTATTGAAGCTTTTATAACTTCTGCAGTTTCAACAAAAGTTGCTAGTTTTGCTTTTTGGCTCTCAATTTTTGGTTCAAATGAACTTATTGCCGTATCATATTTTGATAACTTTATCAAATCTTCTAAATACTTATTCAACCGTTTCTCCTTCTATAAAAAACTCAAATGGATTTTTTGAAGCTGTAATTATAGCTTTTAATTTATTTTTTTTCAAATACTCTTCTAAAAGAGTTTCAACTAAGCTATTAAAATAGCACTCACTTTCATAATGTCTTATATCAATCAAAGATATATTTCTTGCTTTTGCTTCCATTGCATCATGATATTTTATATCACCTGTTAGGAAACAATCAGCTTTTATTTGGTCAAGCAAAGACATTGCAGAACCTGTTACAACGGCAATATCTTTTATAAACTCTTTACTTCTAACTACTTTAGTAGTTTTTAAATTTAATTTTTTAGATACATATTTTACCAATTCATCAAAATTCATATTTACATTACAATAAGATATAAATTCTGATGAATTTTCTATTTTAAATCCTAAAATTTTTTCTATTACATATTTATTTAAATGTGTTTTATCAATATTTGTATGCATTGAAATAAGAGAAATATCTTTTTTTATTAATTCTTTCAAAATCTTTGTACTATAAGTATCAAAATTTACTCTTTTTATTCCAGAAAAAATCAAAGGATGATGAGTAATAATAAGTGAATTTGGCTTTAAATCTCTTGCAAGTTCTAAATCCAAATCCATACTAATATAAACGTTTTCTATTTCATCTTCAAAAGAACCTACAAGAATTCCTGAATTATCCCATTTTTCTTGTAATTCAAAAGGAGAAATTTCATTTAAAACATCATAAATTTCTTGAAGTTTCAAATTTATCTTCCTACTCGTTTTAATCTATCACTTTCTTGTTCTTTATATAAAACGGCACAACCTTGCGCTAATTCTCGCACTTTTAGAATATAATTTTGTCTTTCAGTTACTGAAATTGCTTTTCTTGCATCTAAAGTATTAAAAGCATGACTTGCAATCATACATTGATCATATGCAGGAAGAGGAAGTCCAGCATCTAAACAAACTTTACATTCATTAAAAGCATCATCAAAATGTCTAAATAACATTTCAGTATTTGCTACTTCAAAATTATATTTAGAAAATTCGTACTCACCTTCTTTATGAACATCAGCATATGTTGTTTTTCCAAATTCATTTTCATTCCATACAATATCAAATACAGAATCAACACCTTGTAAATACATAGCAAGTCTTTCTGTTCCATAAGTTATTTCAACAGCAACAGGAGAGCAAGGAAGTCCTCCTACTTGTTGAAAATATGTAAACTGAGTAACTTCCATACCATCAAGCCAAACTTCCCAACCAAGTCCCCAAGCTCCTAATGTTGGTGATTCCCAATTATCTTCTACAAATCTAATATCATGTTTAGATACATCTAAACCTAAAAATTCTAAAGATTGTAAATATAAATCTTGAATATTATCAGGGCTTGGTTTTATTAAAACTTGAAATTGATAATAAGCACCTAATCTATTTGGATTTTCTCCATATCTTCCATCAGTTGGTCTTCGACTAGGTGCAACGTAAGCTGTACTCCAAGGTGTTGAATCTAAACTTCTAAGTAATGTTGCGGGATGAAATGTTCCAGCCCCAGCAGGAATATCATAAGGTTGAACAATATTACAACCTTGCTTTGCCCAAAATTCTTGTAATTTTAATAACATTTGTGAGAATGTAATCATTTTATTCCTAACTCTTTGTTTATTTTATTTTTGTCAAAGCCACAAATCCAACTATTTCCTATTAAAAGAACTGGAGCACCTGAACAATGCTTTTGACAATCTTTTAAAGCTTGTTTATTCTTTGATAAATCTATAAGATTATATTTTAGTTTTTTACTTTTAAAATACACTTTTGCCTCTTCACACCATTTACAATTTGGCAAAGTAAATAGTGCGATTGGCTTCATTATAAAATTACTTCTACGTCTTTAGAATCACTTTCTACTTTTTTAGCTTGAACAATTCTATCTTCTTTTAATTTTGTAGATAATTCTTTATCAAAAATTGCTAAAATTTGCATAGCTAAATATGCTGCATTAACTGCACCACTTCTTCCAAGAGCTACAGTTCCAACAGGCATACCTGCAGGCATTTGAACAGTTGAAAGCATAGCATCCATACCATCCATTGCTCCACCTTTCATAGGAACACCAATAACTGGTTTTGTTGTGCTTGCAGCAACTGCACCTGCTAAATGAGCGGCCATTCCAGCAGCAGCAATAAATGCAACTGCACCTTTTTCTTCAGCTTCTTTAATATAATTTTTTGTTCTTTCTGGACTTCTGTGAGCTGAAGATACAACTAGTTCATACTTTACATTAAATTTTTCAAAAGTATCAGCACAGTGTTTCATTATTTCATAATCTGATTTACTACCCATTAATATTGAGATAAAATTCATTATTTTTTCCTTTTTATTTTTTTAAAAGTTCAGGATTATATCAAAAATTATCTAATATTTTCATAATCTTATCTATCTTCAATTTTTTCCAAGCTTCCAATTTGTAAAGTGTCAAATCTTCACTTTCATAAATAAAATTTGAAAAATTTTTTGACTTATCTTTTACATAAATTGCTTTTGTGTATTTATAATATTTTATTTTTTTTTCATAATCTTTATCAGTAAATATCACAACAGTTGGAATCATAAAACTATCACTGATATGATAAGTTGACGTATCAGCAGTTATGATTTTATCCATATTTGAAATAATGTAAATGAAATCACTAATAGATTTTGATTCATTTGTTAAATCAATAAAATTGCTATCTTTCAACTTAGAGTCAACTTGTAAAGTTGTGACTATCACATACTCTTCTAATTTTAATAATTTTTTTAATAAATCAATTGCAATAACTTGAGGAATAGATTTATTTATATTTGCAGAATATGGGTGAAATAAGAGCAATTTACCTTTTTTTCTAGCTTGTTCTATTTTTGTTTTTAAATCATTTTGTATTTTGTATTGAGACAGATCTAAATTATTATATTTTTCTAATTGATCTACTTTTTTATAATTTATTCCAAACTTATAAAGCCAAGCATCTACATTATTTAATTCTTTTAGTATATCCTGAGCATTTAAACTATTATCTATAAAATAATCATACTCACAAAGTTTTTTTGAATTTATACTCAAAGGGAAAATATTATTTATATAATTTTGAGTTTTATAAATCTCTTTATCTCTACTATAATAACTATTATTTGAAGCATTTATAAAAACATCGAATTTTACATTTTTATAAATTTCCTTTAATTTTTTATGTAAAATTCTCAAAGCGGTACATGATGAAACAATTTGGCTAATACTTTTTCCTACTCCACCTATTAGTGCAATTGAAACTTCTTTTTTATCAATATTTTTCAACTGTTTATAAATATCTGTAGGCTTTAAGTCAAAGAAAGTGTCTATATCTCTTTCATATTCAAATTGATTTAAAATTCCTAATTCAATTGGAAAATTTACATTTGTCCTAATATTTTCTTCTTTTAATATTTTTACAAAATATTTATTTTTATCAACTTTTTGAAAAATATCTTTCAAATCATTAAAATCTTCACGAGTGCTCATATAAACTGTTTCATTTTCTAAGGACACTGGTGCTTTAAATTTTAAATAATTAACTAATGTCCCATCAGTTATTTTTATATTTATATTTTCTGAAACTCTAAAAAAAATCATTTTATTAAATAATATTACTTTATTCTACAATTTGATCAATATTTTCAACTCTAAACATAGTAAGATATGGAAGACGTCCTGGTAATTTAATTTTATTTACATTTCCACTATGTACTGATTCTAACTCTTTATTTGTTTCAGTTAAAATCTTTTTAAAATTAATATAATATAAACCATCATCTTTTTTGAAAATTTTTCCTATTTCATTTTCACACTCTTCTAGGATTTCATCATTTGGTGTAAAAATTTCAATATCTTCATTTGGATAAACTTTATATTTACATAAGAAATGTTCTTCATCTTCTGTTACAAGTCCTGTTACTTCATAACTTCCTTTGCTTAAAGCATAATCATGATTTTGTGAGTCTGTTTTTTCAAATGGTCTATGAATTAAATATGCGTCTGTGAATCCTCTATTTTTTGTAGTATGTAACTCTTTTTGATAAAGATCTGGCTCAAATTTTCCAGCATAATAATCATCAATTGCATTTCTATATGCTTTTGCAGTTACTGCTGCATAATATGGAGATTTTGTTCTTCCTTCTATTTTTAAACTATCAACAGCTCCTGAATCCAAAATCTCTTTTATATGTGAAGCTAAGTTCATATCTTTTGAATTAAAAATATATGTTCCAACACCTGGTTCTTCTTCTAATCTAAATAACGTATTATGATCTTCATTTGCAGCATATAATGTATATTGAAATCTACAATCATTTGCACAACTTCCTCTATTTGGTACTCTTCCCATTTGAACTGCACTTACTAAACATCTTCCACTATATGCAAAACACATTGAACCATGAACAAAAATTTCTATTTCCATATCTGGTAAATGTTTTTTGATTTCAGTTACATCTTTTAGTGAAATTTCTCTAGCTACAACTATTCTTTTTACACCCATATCCCAAAATACTTGTGCATCAAGATAATTTAAAACATTTGCTTGAGTTGATAAATGTATATCAATTTCTGGAGCAATTTCCCTACAAAGCTTAACAACTCCAGGAGCTGCAACAATAAATCCATCAGGTTTAAGTGCCGCCATAGTTGCAATGTGTTTTTTAAGTAGTTCAATTTGCGAATTAAATGGAAATCCATTTATTGTTGCATATACTTTTTTTCCTCTGGCATGAGCATAATCGATTCCTTCTTTAAAAGTTTCGAATGTAAACTCTTTTCCTGCTCTAATTCTTAAACTAAAGTGACTAACTCCTGCATAAACGGCATCTGCACCATATTTTATAGCTATTTTTAATTTTTCTAAATTTCCTGCAGGAGAAAGTAACTCTACTTTTTGACTATTCATTAAATTCCTTTAAATATTCTATATAAATTATTTTAGGAGATATTATATCTTCTTTTTAATAAATCTATAAGTAGTAATGTTTTTGATTATTTATAAAATAAGAAAGCTTTTAAAAGCTTTCCCATTCATCATTTTGTGAAGTTTTTGGAGTAGGAGTTTTTACATTAGATTCAGTAAATATCTCTTTTTCAATTTTATTTTCAACTAGATTATCTTTTTTTAACTGGTCAAGTCCTTTAAACACTTCAAATATAGAACTATCCATTTTATGAGATAAAGAATTTAAAACTTCATTATTTGAATTATCTTTACACTCTTCATTTATATATTCTTGAATACTATTATGTACCATTTCATGATTTGTTTTTAAATCTTTCCAATTTTGTGTTTTTGTAAAAGCTTTAGCATTTTTTTCTTGCTCAATTAACCATTTACCTAAATCACATTCTGTTGGTTTAGTAACACTCCATGCAGTTTTTGTCGTTGCAATTTTACTTAAATTTACCAACTTAAATCTAACATGATCATTTTTTAATTTAGAAACAGTAAATACTAAATCAATATCTTCTATCTCTTTTTGATTTGCTTTATTAAATTTAGCTCTATCTGCAATTTTTAGCAAGTTTTTTGATAAATCTGAAACTTCATTCGCTAATTTACTAATATCTATTGCAGAATTTGCATTTGACTGTGTAGCTTTATCTAAAGCATTAATCGTATCATTTATCTGTAAAATACCTTTTTCTTCTTCTTTACTTCCAATAGATACATCTTCAATTAAATTAATTGTTTCATTAATTTTACTATTTAAAACTGTATATCCATTTATCATCTCATTTGCAATTGCTTTTCCTTCATTTGCTTTTGATGTTGCAAGTTCAACTATATTTTTTATTTCTCTTGCTGCTTCTGCACTTCTTGAAGCTAGATTTCGCACTTCTTGAGCAACAACTGCAAATCCTTTTCCTGCTTCTCCAGCTGTTGCTGCTTCAACTGCTGCATTTAAAGATAAAATATTTGTTTGGAATGCTATTTGATCTATCACACTAATTGCTTCATTAATAGAATTTACTTGTGTATCTATGTCATCCATTGCTTTATTTGTTTTAGAAGCTAAAAGTTCTCCATCTTTTGAAGAAAGTTGTAATTGCTCTGCTAAAGATGACATTGTTTTAGTTTTTTGAACAGTAGATTTTACAATAGAAGTAATCTCTTCAATTGCAGCTGCTGTTTCTTCTAGTGATGCAGCTTGGCTACTAGCAGAATCAGATAATTTACTTGCAGATTTTGATAAATTATCTGTATCTTCATTTAATTTTTTTCCACTATTTACAATCATTGATAAAAATTCTGATACTGAAGCACCTATTAATTGTGTGCTTGCGACTAAAGAAGAAATTATTCCTCCAACTTTTGATGTATCTATTTTTGAATCATTTAAAGAGAAATTTGAACTTCCATAATCAATTAAAATATTATTTAATCCTAATAAATTTTGATTTGTTTTATCTATCATAGAATTAATAGAATTTCTTAATTTTTCTATTTGTGGATTTGAAGATGTTTTTTCAACTTTATAAACATAAAATCCATTTATTACTTTTTCAATAACTTCATCAACATTTTCAATTACTTTTGCATCTTCCATGTATCCTGATTTTAGTTTTTTAATATAATTGTTAAAGCTATCAGTTAATTTACCTATTTCATCATTTGACTTTTTATCAATATGATCAGTATTCCCTTTTTCCTCTGTCATATCTATTATTGCTTCATTGATATTTCTAAGAGGTTTAATGATTGCTTGATTTACAAAGTAGTTATATATTGAAAAGAATACTACGGCAAGAATTAATGAAAAAATCAAAAGGTTGATAACAACACTTCTTATCTCACTATTTACTCTTTCTTTCATTAAAGCTACTTCTGTTTCTACATCATCAACATAAGCTCCTGTTCCAATGATCCAATCCCAAGGTTCAAATTTTTGAACATAAGAAAATTTCTCTTTAGGGTCATTTTTCTTATTTGGTTTATCCCACCAATACTTTACTAAACCACCTGCTTTATTTTCTGTCGAAATTTTCGCCATTTCTATAAATAGTTTTTTACCATATGGATCTGCATACGTTGATAAATCTTTGCCATTTAAAGCAGAATTTATAGGATGCATAATCATTTTAGGACTTGAATCATTTATCCAAAAATAGTCATTCTTTGCATATTTTAAATCAGCAATTGCTTTTAATGCTTCTTGTTGTATCTCTTTTTCATTAGATTTATCTGCATCAACTTTATTATAATAGATTTCAACCATTTTATATGCTAAAGTAACATAGTTTTTAAGTTCTACTTCTTTTTTTAAATATGCTTCTTTTTTATAGTTTTCAATATTTTTTTCTGAAAGATTTTTTATTGAAATAATTGAATCAATACTAATTGATACAGTTACAACAATAATTACAATCAAAGAAAGAATTAGAATCTTAGCCTTTATAGTCATATTTGATAACATTTTATCTCTCCCATATAATGTTCTAGGTTCTAATTATAGTAAAATAACTTTAATTTAATTATTTAATAAATTTTTTGCAAATTCTAAGGCTTCAGATGTAACCTTTTCACCACTTATCATTCTTGCTACTTCATTGATTTTTTCATCTTTATTCAATAATTTAACAGTAGATTTTCCATTTTGTTTATCAACTAAAAAGTGTTGATTTGCACTCGAAGTTAATTGAGTTTGATGTGAAATAGCAAAAATTTGATATGAAGAGCTTAATTTCACTAAAACTTTTGCTATTGCTTCACTCTCTTTTCCACTTAAATTTGCATCTATTTCATCTAAAAATAAAATACCATTTTCACCAATATCCAACTCGCTCATCGAAGTCAAAAGAGCTAGTCTTAATCTATTATATTCTCCTGAACTAATAGTTTCAAGAGCAACTTGATTTAATTGAAATTTAATTTCATCAATTCCTGTTGAATCAAGACTTTTTTCTTCAAAAATGATTTTTGCATTACTCAAATATAAAAATTGCAAATATTGATTAATTTTTTCTTCTAAAATTTTGCTATTTTCTTTTCTAAAAGCTGAAATCTTTTGAGATAATTCTTTTATTTCTTTATGTAAATTTTCATATTTCTTTTCTAAATTTTCTTTTTGAAAAGAGATGTTTTCATATGATTCTAACTCTTTTATTTTTTGTTCTTTATATTCTAAACACTCTTTTATAGAGCCAAATCTTTTTTGTAACGATGAAAGTTTTTCAATTCTATCTAAAACATTTTCTATATTTATGTCATCTAATTCCATCAAGCTATCATTAAACTTTTCAAATATATTATTTAACTCATTCATAGTTTCATCAAAAAATGAAGAATCAACTTCCATCAATTCTAAAACGTTATTAACACTTTGATTAAACTCTAAAATTCCTGAAGCTTTATTAATTGCCACTTCAATTTTTTCTTTTTTTGCTAATCTTTTTTTTATTTCATTTAATTCTTCATATTCATCAACTTTTGGATTTATCTGTTCGATTTTATCAATTTCAAATTTTACAAACTCTTTTAAATCTTCAAGTTTTGTTTCGTCTTCTATGATTTTATCTAACTCTTTTTTTGTTTGAATAAAATCTTTATATAAGTTATCAAAACTATTTTTTATTTGAATAAAATTACTATTTTTCTCAGAACATAATCTATCTAAAAATCCAACGAGTTTTACACTATCAAATTCCGAAGTATCTCTTAAATTTAAGTGTTTTATCAGTTTTGTAGAAAAATCATAAAGATTCTTTTTAGAAATTGTTTGATTATTTAAAAAATATCTAGTTTTATCTTTTTTTATACTTTTAATAACAATATCTTCTTCAAAAGATATATCATAAACTTCATCACAAATTTTTGAATTATTCAAATTAACTTCACCAATATCAGATTTTACTTCTGTTAATGCAAATAAAGATAAAATCTCTTGCATTAATATGGATTTACCCGCACCACTAGGTCCTGTAAATATATTTAATCCTGATTTAAACTCTAAATCAACTTCATCAAATGATAAACAATTTTTTAAATAAACTCTAGTAATCAATTTTTAATTTCCCCATCTTAATTTTTCACTTAAAACTTCAAAATAGTTTCTTTGAATTCTATGTAACATTTTTACTTTTTTTTGCGCAATTTTTATTTTTACGGATTGGTTTTCTTCAATTTCAAAAATTTCTTGTCCATCTACTATTACAACTGCACCTTGATTATCAACTATTTTAAACTCGATTTCAAAATCAGCTGGCATAACAATCGGTCTTTGAGTTAATGAATGAGGTGCTATTGGAGTAATGATAAATGCTTCAGTTAAAGGATAAACTATTGGTCCTCCAACAGATAAATTATATGCTGTTGAACCTGTTGGAGTAGAAACTATCACTCCATCACCATAATAAGTATTAAAAGATTTTCCATCAATTTTCCCTCTTATTTTTATCATAGAAGAAATTGACTTTCTTGAAATTACTATATCATTAAATGCAACAAAACTATTTTTATTAATACAGCCTTCAATCATCATTCTTGTATTAATTTTATAAATATCTTTTTTTAAATCTATTATAAAATTTTCTAACTGATTCATAGAAATATCTGTCAAAAAACCTAAAGTACCAAGATTTATTCCTAAAATTGGAAGATCATATTTAAATGATTTTCTTACTACTCCCAATAAAGTTCCATCGCCACCAACAGATATCAAAAAATCTACTTTTTTGCAAATATCATCAAATTCAAATCCATCTAAATCTATCATTTTTGCAGATTCTTTTTCTAAAAAAGTCTCTATATTTACTTTATTAAATAGCTCTTTTATATTCTGGTAAACATTTTTTAGTTCTGGGCTTTCAGGTTTTAAAATAACACCAACGCTTCTTATATTTTTTAATAATTCGAAATTTTTTTCAACTCTCAAATTTTACTCATTTTCATAAATTTATTCTATTTTATCCTATTATAAAAAATATTTCAAATATTTTATTTTGCCTATTTTAGCAATTATTTAATAAATATCAAAAAAATATTACAAAATGAAATATTTTTCTAATATTTAAAATAAAAAAAAGGGATATGCAAAGCATATCCCTTTATAAAAAGAAAATTTAGAAATTATCCATTTCTTTTTTTCATAATCTCTTCAGAAACATTTTTTGGAACTTCTTGGTATGCATCAAAAATCATAGAGTATGTTGCTCTACCTTGAGACATTGATCTTAAATCTGTTGAATATCCAAACATTTCAGATAATGGAATCATTGCAGTAACAAGTTTGATACCTGCTCTGTCATCCATAGATTGAACTTGTCCTCTTCTTTTATTACAATCACCAATTACGTCTCCCATATAATCTTCAGGAGTTTCAATTTCAACTTTCATAATTGGCTCAAGAATAACTGCACCAGCAGCTGCACTTCTACAACCTTGTTTAAATCCCATAGAAGCAGCAAGTTTAAATGCCATCTCAGATGAGTCAACATCGTGGTAAGAACCATCATATAATGTAACTTCGATATCAACCATTGGATATCCAGCTAAAATTCCACCTAACATTGCTTCTGCACAACCTTTTTCAACAGCTGGAATATACTCTTTTGGTACAACCCCACCTTTAATTTCGTTGTTAAATTTAAAGTTTGGCTCACTTCCAGAAGGTAATGGTTTAATTTCTAAATAAACATGTCCATATTGACCTTTACCACCAGATTGTTTTGCATATTTATACTCTTGTTTAACAGCATTTCTGATAGTTTCTCTATAAGCAACTTGTGGAGCACCTACTTCAGCTTCTACTTTAAACTCTCTTTTCATTCTATCTACAAGAATTTCTAAGTGTAATTCACCCATTCCAGAAATAATTGTTTGTCCTGATTCTTCATCAGTATTTACTCTAAATGATGGATCTTCTTCAGCAAGTTTTCCTAAAGCAATACCCATTTTTTCTTGATCAGCTTTTGTTTTTGGTTCAACAGCAACAGAAATAACTGGATCCGGAAAATCCATTCTTTCTAAGATAACAGGATCTTTTTCACTTGCTAGTGTATCTCCTGTAATTGTATCTTTAAGACCAACAACTGCACCAATTTCTCCAGCATAAAGTTCTTTAATCTCTTCTCTAGAGTTTGCGTGCATTTTAAGTAATCTTCCGATTCTCTCTTTTTTCATTTTTGTTGAG
Organism: Arcobacter lacus; assembly: GCF_003063295.1. NCBI lineage: Bacteria > Pseudomonadati > Campylobacterota > Epsilonproteobacteria > Campylobacterales > Arcobacteraceae > Arcobacter > Arcobacter lacus. Next base: position 4,394 of record NZ_MUXF01000007.1, on the reverse strand, counting down.
TTTAACACATAAGTTCCAGACTCTAAAATTCCTCTATAAACTCTTGTAAATGTTAATTGTCCAACAAATGGGTCAGTCATAATTTTGAATGCTAATGCTGCAACTTCACCTTTATCAGTTGAAGGAACGATAATTGCATCACCATCTTGAGTTTCACCTTTAATATCAGCAACTTCAGTAGGTGCTGGTAAATACATAGCAACAGCATCAAGTAAAGGTTGAACCCCTTTATTTTTAAATGAAGTTCCACATACCATTGGTGTAATTTCCATTGCTAAACATCTTTTTTTAAGTCCTTCAACAATTTCATCTTCAGTTAATTCTGTACCTTCAAGATATTTTTCCATTAATTCTTCACTAGATTCAGCTGCAGCTTCAACAAGTTTTTCTCTATATTCAGCAACAACATCTTCTAAATCTGCAGGAATATCTTCAATTTTATACATTTCACCAGCTTGTGCATCAAGATTATAAGTATATGCTTTCATTTTTACTAAATCAATCATACCTCTAAAGTTTTCTTCTGCACCAATTGGAACTTGAATTGGAACTGGATTCGCTTTTAATCTATCTCTAACTTGAGCTTCAACATTAAAGAAGTTTGCTCCTGTTCTATCCATTTTATTTACATAAATAATTCTTGGAACACCATATTTATTTGCTTGTCTCCAAACAGTTTCAGATTGTGGTTGAACCCCACCAACTGAACAAAATACAGCAACAGCACCATCAAGAACCCTCATAGATCTTTCAACTTCAATTGTAAAGTCAACGTGACCTGGTGTGTCAATAATATTTACTTGTAATTGCTCATTTGTTTTTGGGTGATTCCAGTGACAAGTTGTAGCAGCAGAAGTAATTGTAATACCTCTTTCTTGCTCTTGTTCCATCCAGTCCATTGTTGCAGCACCTTCATGAACCTCACCAATTTTATGAGAAACACCTGTATAGAATAAAATTCTTTCAGTTGTTGTAGTTTTTCCTGCATCAATATGAGCAGCAATACCGATATTTCTAACTCTATTAAGTGGTATTTTTCTAGCCATAATTTTATCCTACCATCTGTAGTGTGCAAATGCTTTATTAGCTTCTGCCATTCTATGTACATCTTCTTTTTTCTTAAAAGATGCTCCTCTTTCATTTGCAGCTTCGAATAACTCATTAGCTAATCTTTCTACCATTGTTCTTTCATTTCTTTTTCTTGAAGCATCAATTAACCATCTTAAAGCTAAAGTTTGTCTTCTAACAGCTCTTACTTCAACTGGAACTTGGTAAGTTGCCCCACCAACTCTTCTTGATCTAACTTCTAATAATGGTTTAACATTTTCAATTGCTCTTTCGAATAAATCAAAACCTTTTTCTTCACCTCTTGCATCTAAGTTTGCAATAGCACCATAAAGGATTTTTTCAGCAACAGATTTTTTACCATCTAACATAATTGCATTAACAAATTTTGTGATCACTTTACTATTGTAGATAGGATCAGCCATAATTTCTCTAACTGGAGCTTTTCTTCTTCTCATCTTTCTATCCTTCTACTTATTTTTTCGCTGCTTTTGGTCTTTTAGTACCATATTTAGATCTAGAAACTGTTCTGTTATTTACACCAGCTGTATCTAAAGCACCTCTAACAATGTGGTATTTAACCCCAGGTAAATCTTTTACTCTTCCACCTCTAACTAATACGATAGAGTGTTCTTGAAGGTTATGCCCTTCTCCACCAATATATGAAATAACTTCAAATCCTGTTGTTAATCTAACTTTTGCAACTTTTCTTAAAGCCGAGTTAGGTTTTTTAGGAGTTGTTGTATATACTCTTGTACACACACCTCTTCTTTGTGGACATTTTTTTAAAGCTGGTGATTTTGATTTATCGATCACCTTTTTTCGCTCTTTTCTTACAAGCTGATTGATTGTAGGCATTTCTTTCCTTTTTAAAATTTGGTTTGAGTAGTTATAGCCCCACTCATGCTTCTCGTGTACTTCAAAATATTTTTGAAACGATACTACCATTCTAGGAAACCTGTGAGTTTTCTAAAAAAGTGTTGGATTATATCTAAAAATATTTAAAAATTCCTTTATTTGATTAATTATCAAATTCTTAGTCATATTTTACTAAAATCGCTTAGTTAAAAAGGATATTAATGGAAATACTAGAATACAAAAAAATTGGTCAAGGTGAAAATGCAATTATTTTTTTGCATGAATTAATGGGAGATTGTACTAATTATGAAGCTTGTATTCCATATCTAAACAAAAATGATTTTACTTATTTTATGGTTGATTTAAGAGGTTATGGATTATCAAAAAATATATTAGGTGAATATAATTTAAAAGAAGCTACAAATGATGTAATAAATTTAATTTCTCATCTTAAAATTGAAAAATATACATTAGTTGCACACTCTATGTCAACTATGATAGCTCAACATATAGCTTTTGAAGATAAAAGACTAAATAAACTTATTTTAATAACACCAATTAGCTTCTTAGGAGTAAAAAGTACATCCAAAGCAAAAGAAAATTTATTATCACAAATGAAAAAAAATAGTGGGAAAATAGAAGAAATTGTTGAACAATCTAGTCAAAGATATAACCAAACGTGGAAAGATTATAGAATAAAATTAGCCTATGATTGTTCTATACTTGAGGCAAGATTAGGTTATATGAATATGTACTTAAATGAAAACTTTTTAAGTACTTCAAATACTCAAATTAGTTTAGATATTCCTATAAAAATCATTACAGGAAGCTATGATTTTCCTGTTTTCTCTTCAGCAGAAGTAAAAAAATATTTTGAACAATTTGATGATGTTGAAATAGTAGAATTTAAAGAAGCAGGTCATTATCCGATGATTGAATCTCCAGTACTTTTTGCTTCAAAAATAGAATCATGGATTCATTGATATTCAAATACTTTATTTTAAGTTAGTAATAAACTTTTTTTACTAAAATTCAAAAAAAAATTTTAAGGCACAATATGACTAAACAATTATTTCCCCTTGCCTTAGGTGGATTAGGTATAGGAACAACAGAGTTTGTAATTATGGGTTTACTTCCCGATGTTGCAAATGATTTAGCAATTTCAATTCCAGTTGCAGGACATTTAATATCTGCATATGCTCTTGGAGTTGTAGTAGGAGCTCCAATTTTAGTTGCACTTAGTGCAAAATTTCCTCCTAAATATGTTTTAATAACTTTTATGATTTTATTTACATTTTTTAATGCACTTTCAATTATTGCACCTGATTATAATACACTTTTGATGTCGAGATTTTTTGCAGGTCTTCCACATGGTGCATTTTTTGGTGTAGGAACTGTTGTTGCAGCTAAACTTGCAAAAGAAGGAAAAGCTGCCCAAGCAATAGCATCTATGTTTACTGGACTTACAGTTGCAAATCTTGCTATGGTTCCTTTGGTTACATATATTGGTCATCACTTGCATTGGAGATATGCTTTTGGAATTGTCTCATTATTAGGTCTTTTAACGATAACTTTTTTATACCTTTGGATGCCAAAACTAAAGTCTTTAAAAAGTGTTACATTTAAAGAAGAGATAGAGTTTTTTAAAACTATAAAAGCTTGGCATATTTTATCAATCGTTATTATAGGTTTTGGTGGACTTTTTGCGTGGTTTAGTTATATTGCTCCACTTTTAATTCATGTTTCAAAATTTGATCCTTCAACCGTATCTTATTTGATGATAGTTGCAGGAGCAGGAATGGTTGTAGGAAATATTATGGGTGGATATTTTTCTGATAAAAAAGATCCTGTAAAAGTTATAATTACTATACTTTTTTTGATGATAATTTTCTTAGTTTTCGTTTTTTTATTTTCAGAGAATAAAATAATTTCTATAATTCTTACATTTATTTGTGGTGTTTTATCTATGTCAATGGGAACGCCTATTAGTATGATTATGCTAAAAAATGCAAAACATTCTGAAATGTTAGGTGCAGCTTTTGTACAAGCATCATTTAATGTAGCAAATTCTATTGGTGCTTTTGTGGGAGGAATTCCACTTATATTTGGTCTTTCTTTTAATTATCCATCTTTAGTTGGAGCAGGTATTGCAACTTTAGGACTTATATTAACTATAAGTTTTTATAAAAAATATAAATAAAAAACTGTATATGTTAAGAAGATATGAGTCAAGATTATAAGATTTGTCAATTCCAAAAGAAGAAAAAAGCCAAGTTTTTTAGCTTGGCTTTTTTTATGGCTAAAAAATAATAGAATTGTATTTTTTTTTAAATCAGTGTTATATTAGAGAATTAGAGATAGTAAAGATTTAATGTAAGAAGAATATATGAATAAAATAATCAATAATAATAAATTAGAATAATGTATTAAAAATAATTTTGTATAGAATAATAATGGTTAAAAAATTAAAT